>NZ_QUDG01000011.1:0-89270 GCF_003474415.1 Butyricicoccus sp. AM05-1
TGGCGCTGCTCACAGAATACCCATACGCCGGAGAAATCGGCGAGGTTGGTGTTATTAAAATCAGCCATTGTTCTGTTCTCCTTTCAATCAGATAATATGCTTCTTCAGCAGTTCAGCCGCCAGAGTCTCACAGGTAGCCTTGTCAGCGCCCTCGAGCATCTTGCCCTGACCCTTCTGCGGGGGAGTGAAAGACTTGAAGATATTGGTGGGAGAACCCTTCAGACCAATGGTGGTCGGATCGATCAGCGGATCGTCCTTCAGGGTGTTGTAATCATATACGGAAACCGGAGCGGAGTAGCAGTCCATGATGCCGCCGAGGGACATGTAACGGGGCTCGTTCAGCTCCTTGATGCAGGTCAGCAGGCACGGGGTCTGGGTCTCGATGGTCATGTGGCCGTCCTCGAGCATACGCTTAACAACAACCTTGTCGCCATCCTTCTCGATGCCGGCAACATAGGAAACCTGCGGGATGTCCAGCTTCTCAGCGATCTGAGAACCAACCTGAGCGGTATCACCGTCGATAGCCTGACGGCCGCAGAATACGATGTCGTCCTTCTCCAGGCCAACCTTCTTAACAGCAGCAGCCAGGATCTGGGAAGTGGCAAAGGTATCGGAACCGCCGAACTCACGAGCGGAAACCAGAACGCCTTCATCAGCACCGCGAGCGATCAGCTCACGCAGCATGCCCTCTGCCGGGGGAGGACCCATGGTGATAACAACGACCTTGCAGCCGGTAGCGTCCTTCAGCTTCAGAGCAGCCTCTACAGCGTTCAGGTCGTCCGGGTTGGTGATGGTCTGCATGGATGCACGATTCAGGGTGCCATCGGGATTAACAGCAACCTTGCCGGAGGTATCCGGAACCTGCTTTACACAAACAATTGCCTTCATAGTTCAGTTTTCCTCCTTTTCTTAGCGCAGAACCTGACCAGCGATGACCATTCTCTGAACCTGAGAAGTGCCCTCGTAGATCTCGGTGATCTTAGCGTCACGCATCATGCGCTCCATCGGGTACTCACGGATGTAACCGTAGCCGCCGTAAATCTGTACGCACTTGGTGGTAACGTCCATTGCAACCTCAGAAGCGTACAGCTTAGCCATAGCAGCTTCCTTGGTGAACGGCAGACCAACATCGTGGTTGAATGCAGCACGGCGAACCAGCAGACGAGCAGCGTCGATCTGAGTTGCCATGTCGGCTACCATCCACTGCAGGCCCTGGAACTTATCAAGGGTCTTGCCGAACTGTACGCGCTCCTTCATGTACTGGATAGCCTTATCCAGAGCGCCCTGCGCGATACCCAGTGCCTGAGAAGCGATACCGATACGGCCGCCGTCCAGGGTCATCATAGCGATCTTGAAGCCGCCGTTCTCCTTGCCCAGCAGACGGTCTGCCGGCAGATGAACGTCCTCAAAGATCAGCTCAGCGGTCTGAGAACCACGGATGCCCATCTTGTGCTCGATCTTGCCGATAGAGAAGCCCGGGTCGTCCTTGTCAACGATGAACGCAGAAATGCCCTTGTTGCCCTTGGTCTTGTCGGTCATAGCAAATACAACGTAGGTATCTGCACGGCCGCCGCCGGTGATGAACACCTTGGAGCCGTTCATGATATAGGAGCCGTCCTCCTGCTTAACAGCAATGGTCTGCTGTGCAGCGGAGTCGGTACCTGCGTTCGGCTCGGTCAGGCCGAATGCACCGATCTTGGCGCCTTCCTTCGGCTCGATCAGCGGGCGCAGCCACTTTTCCTTCTGCTCCGGGGTGCCGAAAGCGTAAATCGGCCAAGCACCCAGGGTGCCGTGAGCGGACATAATGCCGCCGGTGGTACCGCATACGCGGCTCATCTCTTCGATAGCGATAGAATAGCAGATATAGTTACCGCCGGAGCCGCCGACTTCCTTCGGGAACTGAATGCCCATCAGGCCGTACTTCATCAGCTTCTGAACGGTTTCCTCCGGATAGCGCTCTTCCGCATCGATCTCAGCTGCGATCGGCTCTACTTCGTTCAGAGCGAACTCGCGGCACATCTTCTGGAACAGTGCTTCTTCTTTTGTAAGCCTAAAATCCATGCCATAAACCTCCCAAAAATAAATAATAGCGGACACGCACAAAAACACAGCGCACACGGTCATTGGCCGCAGCGCCGCGCCCAGCGAGGTCCTTGTTTGGAGCATGTCTATCTCTATTATATCGTTCGGAAACCATTTGTCAAGGATTTAACATTCTTTTTACTGATAAAATCCGCACTCCATTTTTTGTGCGTTTCTGCCAAATGTCGGCAGGAACGAACGCACATTGCACGCAATCCTCATCCTGTTCTGTCACCGCTTATATTTTTTAGAAAAATTACGATTTTACTTCATATTTTTCACATTTAATACATATAACAGAAGGAAACCATCAATCAGAGGAGGAATCGCCTATGTGTGGTATCGGCGGTTTTGTCGATTATGAACGCGACGCACGCCGCGGCGGACCGATCCTTCACGGAATGAAGCGAACGCTTACGCCGCGCGGGCCGGATGCCGAAGGCACGTATTTTGACGAGGACACAGCGCTTATCCATCGGAGGCTGATCGTCATTGATCCGGAGGGCGGCAAGCAGCCAATGTGCTCTCCTGACGGGAATATTATCCTTATATATAACGGAGAGTTATATAACACGCCGGAATTGCGTACAGAACTTATGTCACGTGGGCACGAGTTTGTCGGACATTCGGACACCGAAGTGCTGCTGCACGCCTATCTCGAGTGGAAAACCGACGCATTTGCGCGGCTGAACGGCATTTTCGCCTTTGCCATCTGGGAGAAACGCGAACGCCGACTGACGCTCTGCCGCGACCGGCTGGGCGTGAAACCGCTGTTTTTCGCTCCCATTCGCAACGGTCTGACCTTCGGTTCGACCATCGACACCGTGCTGTGCCATCCGGAGATCGAGCCTGCGCTCGACGAGGATGGTCTGCGCACGCTGCTGCTGCTCGGGCCGGCGCGCCCGCCAGAATCCGGTGTTTTTCGGCAGATAAAGTCGCTGCTTCCCGGACATTTTGCCGTTTTGACTCCGGAAAACTTCACCGATCACGTTTACTGGCAGCTCGAGGCGCACGAGCATGAGGACGACCTGCAAACCACCATCGAGCGCACGCACACGCTCATCTGCGATGCCGCCCGCCGTCAGCTGGTCAGCGATGTGCCGCTGGCGTGTTTCCTGTCCGGCGGACTGGATTCGTCCATCCTGTCCATGCTGGCGGCGAAAGATTACGCGGCCCGCGGCGAAACGCTGCATACCTGGTCGGTGGATTATCGGGACAACGATAAATATTTTACAAAGAGTATATTTCAGCCTAATAGTGACGATTCGTATATTGACCAAATGGTGGATTTTCTCGGTACGCACCATCATCGCGTTGTGCTCGAACCGGAGGCACTGTGCGCGGCCCTGCTCCCCGCGACGGATGCGCGTGCGCTGCCCGGCATGGCCGATGTGGACTCCTCCCTGCTGCTGTTCTGTGCAGCCGTCAAGCGCGGCGGAACCACCGTTTGCCTGTCCGGCGAGTGCGCCGACGAGTTATTCGGCGGCTATCCGTGGTACCACCGTGAGGAAATTCTGTTTGAAGATACGTTTCCGTGGTCACGGTCGGTCGGTCTGCGTCTGGGTCTGCTCACACCGGATGCCGTTAGAAACGGCGAGGAATTTGTGCACCAGTACTACCGCGACACCTGCGCCCGCGCACCCAGGCTGCCGTCCGATGACAAAAAAGCAGCCCGGATGCGTGAAATGTTCGTGCTCAATCTCGACTGGTTCATGGCGACCCTGCTCGACCGCAAGGACCGCATGAGCATGTACTCCGGTCTTGAGGTTCGCGTGCCCTTCTGCGACCACCGCATTGTCGAGTATGCCTATAACATGCCGTGGGACTTCAAATCGCTCGAGGGACGCGAAAAGGGCATCGTGCGCCGCGCGTTCGTCGATGAACTGCCCAAAGAGATCGTTTACCGCAAGAAAAGTCCGTATCCGAAAACCTTTCATCCGGTTTATACCCGCTTGTGCGCGGACTATGTCCGCCGTATTTTCGAGGATAACACCTCGGTCACCGCTTCCCTGTTCGACCGGAATGCCGTGCAAAAACTCATGCAGCGGCCGGAAAGCCTTACCGAACCGTGGTTCGGACAGCTGATGCGTACCCCGCAGATTTTCGCGTATATCATCCAGCTTGACCGGTGGTTTCGGCATTATCATGTCAAAATAGTATAAAAATAATGGAGAATGAAAAACGATACGTTCATCTTCCATTCTCCATTTAAAATGCTCAATTATGCGAAATACTCCGCCAAGGTGTTAATGATAAGCTGATGATCATCCACATGATCCGGATAGCCGGAAACGCAGATGGAACCGATCACGCCGGTGCCGCGCAGCCGGATCGGGAAACCGCCGCCTGCGGCGTACTCGTTCGGGTCGAGCTTACGGTCCGCGAAGGTCTCGCCTGCGTCCTCCAGCTCTGCGAAAAACCGCAGCGAGGACGTTTCCATCAGGTCAACCGCGTTGCGCTTGCGTGCGAGCCACAGCTCGCTGTCCGGCTTTGCGCCTTCTGCGAAGTAACGGAACACGACCAGACCGTTCACCGTAATTTCAACCGCAACCGGCTGCTCCTTTGCGTTTTCATGCAGCTTGAGGCCGATTTTCAGCGCATCCTCGCGCGAAAAATGCTCAAACTGAAACTTCTCCTCCTGCTCTGCACACATGGAGATCATTGTTTTGTAATCCTGCATACTGTCCCCGCCTTTCGAGATTTTGCCGCCTTTGCGGCTGTTACCTTTAGTATATCTTTTTTTCCACCTGCTGACAAGGAGGTTTTTTCATGGCTGAACTGACCGACGGCACCGCCGAACTGCGTGTACTCGTCACGACCGCGTTAGGCGCGCTGCCGCTCGAGAATGCCATCGTTTCGGTCTCCACCGCGCTGGATGAGACCGGCATGCGCACGCTGCTTTACTCGGTCACGACCGACTCCGGCGGCATGACGCCGTCCATGATACTGACAACGCCGCCGCGCAGCAACTCGCTGAGCCCGGGCAGCGGTCCGCCGTTTGCGGTCTACACGGTCGAAATCTCCGCCGAGGGCTACACGCCGCTGACCGCGCTGCACATCGCCATGTTCTCCGGCGTGCCGACCATGCTGCCCGTGGCGCTTACACCGCTCGCGGAAAACCAAAGCTTCGCGCAGACCGACCTGACCGCCACCGGTGCGCCGCAGGCACTCGATCCCGAGTTGCCGGAGAATCCGTAAAAGGAGGGATTGCTTTGCCCGAACCCTATGTTTCCATACCGGAAACCATCACGGTGCACCTCGGTGCGCCGTCCTCGAATGCGCAGAATATCACCGTACCGTTTGCCGATTACATCAAAAATGTTGCCTCGTCCGAGATTTATCCGACCTGGCCCGAGCAGGCCATCCGCGCCAACGTGTACGCACAAATGTCCTATGTGCTCAACCGTGTGTTCACCGAATGGTACCGCGCGCAAGGCTACGATTTTGATATCACCAATTCCACGCGGTATGACCAGTCCTTTGTGCCCGGACGGGATATTTTCGAGAATATTTCCACCATTGTAGATGATATGATCGGCACTTACCTCACCCGCGGCGACTCGGTCGAGCCGCTGTTCGCGCAGTACTGCAACGGCACGACCGTCACCTGTCCGGGCGGGCTTAGCCAGTGGGGAACCGTGCCGCTGGCCGAGCAGGGACTTTCCGCCGAGCAGATCTTGCAGTCGTTTTACGGCAGCGACATCAATTTCGTCACCGGTGCACCGCTCTCGCCCAACCTCGGCGGGTCGTTCCCCGGCGTGACACTGCGGCTGGGCGACTTTTCCGAGGATGTCCGCACGATTCAAACGCGCCTTAACCGCATTTCGACCAATTTCCCGAACATTCCGAAAATCTATCCCACAGACGGCGTGTTCAACGCAGATACCGAACGCGCCGTGCGGGCGTTCCAGCGGCAATTCAACCTCACCGAGGACGGCCTTGTCGGCCCGGCAACATGGTACCGCATCGCGTTCATTTATAATAATGTCAAGCGCCTGAGCGAGCTCAACAGCGAGGGACTGACCCTCAGTGAGATCTCCCGCCAGTATCCCGAACGGCTGACCGAGGGCATGAGCGGCCCGGGCGTACAGCTTTTGCAGTATTTTCTTGCCATTGTCGGCGAATTTTACGATGCGCTGCCGCGCTGGCAGGCGGGACAGATCGACGGTATTTTCGGTCCGCAGACCCGCGAAGCCGTGGCTGCGTATCAGCGGCTTGTCGGCCTGCCCATCACCGGTGTGGTGGATCGAGAGACGTGGTATGCCCTGCTTTCCACCTACCGGTCCGTGCTGCTCGCCCAGCCTGAGCAGGAGTGGCTCGAGGAATTTATCGGCCTGCCGGAGACCTTTCTTGTCAAGGGGATGCGCGGCGAAGCCGTGCGGAAGGCGCAGCAGCTCATCAACATCATCGCGCGCGGCTATGCCGAGGTGCCCGCTGTCACGGTAGACGGCATTTTCGGAGACGCGACCGAGTCCTCGGTGTCAGTCATCCAGTCGCTGCTCGGTCTGCCCGCCACGGGCGCTATCGGTCCGCTGACATGGGAAGGCATGGCCGATCTCGCCGAAAACGTGCTGGTCGGCAGCCAGAGTGCCAGAGGACAGTACCCCGGCTATCCCGTTGGAGAGGAGGCAACGTGATTGTACACCGATGCACAAAAACGCAGCCATATTTTCGATTTGCAGACCTTTCTGCGACGCATCCAGCAGTCTGAGGGCAGTGCTGCACCGCTCGTGCCGGACGGCATCTGGGATGCAAAGACTGCCGCTGCCGTGCGCGAATACCAGCAGCAGAACTGCCTTCCGGTGACGAGCATCGCCGACCAGCGCACATGGAACGCCATCTACGCTACATATGCCGCGCTTATCGCCGCCGATGCACTTCCCATGCAGACGGCATTCTTCCCGCCGGAGAGCGATGCCGTGCTGAAGCCGGGCGCGAAAAGTCCCACGGTGTATGTGCTCCAGCTCATGCTGGGCGCAACTGCGCCGCATTATAACCGGATTGCCGCCGTGCCGCTCACCGGCGAGTACGATGCGGATACACAGTCCGCTGTCAGACATGCACAGAAAATTTTTCAGCTGCCCGAGACCGGCATTACCGATCGAGCCACATGGCAGGCACTGACAGGGCTGCACAATGCTTTGTTCCAGCGGACACCGCTCGGTTGGCAAATCAATGGAGAATTGAGATTGGAAAATGAAAAATGAACATAAAAAGACCCCGAAACCATGTTTCGGGGTCTTTCTATTCGCCTTATTCGCTGAGCAGCATACGGTCGCTCTCGATATTGAACTTCTCGAGCAGATCGCGGACGGTAAGGTTCTTCTTCTCCTCACCGCGGATATCAACGACAACGCGACCGGCATCCATCATAATCAGACGGTTGCCGTACTGGATGGCGTTCTTCATGTTATGCGTTACCATCAATGTGGTGAGGTTGTCGCGTGCAACGATCTCCTCGGTGATCTGCAGCACCTTATCTGCGGTTTTCGGATCGAGCGCTGCGGTATGCTCGTCGAGCAGCAGCAGATCCGGCTTGCGCAGGGTGGCCATCAGCAGGGTCAGCGCCTGACGCTGACCGCCGGACAGCAGACCGACCTTACTGGTCATGCGGTTCTCCAATCCCAGACCGAGCGTTGCCAGCTTTTCGCGGTACAGCTCGCGTTCCTCGTTCGTAATGCCGGAGCCGAGGCCGCGCTTCTGACCGCGGCGGTATGCCAGCGCCAGATTCTCCTCAATGCCCATGGTAGCGGCAGTACCCATCATCGGATCCTGAAATACGCGGCCGAGGAAACGCGCGCGCTTATGCTCGGGCAGATTGGTCAGGTCGTAGCCGTTCAGATGAATCATGCCCGCATCCACCGGATACACGCCTGCGATCAGGTTCAGCGTGGTGGACTTGCCGGCGCCGTTGCCGCCGATGATGGTGACGAAATCACCGTCCTCAAGGGTCAGGTTCAGGTTGTCAATGGCACGCTTTTCGTTTACCGTGCCCGCGTTGAAGGTCTTGTAAATCCCTTTGAGCTGCAGCATGTTACTTGACCTCCTTTGCGTCAGTCTTTGCGGCACTCTTGGCTGCACCGCGGAAATACTTGCCCTTCCAGTACGGAACAGCAAGGAAGATTGCAACAACAAAAGCCGAGATCAGCTTCAGGTCGTTGGTGTTCAGGCCGAGGTTGAGGACCACCTGAATAACCAGATAGTACACAACCGCACCAAGCGATACGCCGAGCAGACGCAACGCAAAGTTGCGGAAAATACGGCTGAACAGCACCTCGCCGATGATGACAGCGGCAAGGCCGATAACGATAGCGCCACGGCCGGCGTTGACATCCGCGAAGCCCTGATACTGGCAGTACAGCGCACTTGCCAGCGCAACCAGACCGTTGGACAGCATCAGGCCGAGCACCTTGACAAAATCCACGTTGATGCCCTGCGCGCGGCTCATATTCGGGTTTGCGCCGGTCGCACGGATGGAGCAGCCGAGCGCCGTACCGAAGAACCAGTACAGCAGTGCGATAACCACAATCGTAAAGACAGCCGCAACGAAAATCGGATTTTCGATAGTCAGCTTCTTGACGTTGCGCAGCGATACAAGCAGCTTGTAGTTGTCCGGATTGATCGCTACATTTGCTTTTTTGTCCATAATGCGCAGGTTAATGGAGAACAGCGCCAGCTGTGTCAAAATACCGGCCAGAATCGCCGGAATACCCATACAGGTATGCAGAATACCGGTAATAAGTCCGGCCAGCATGCCGGCAAGGAAAGCGCACAGCATTGCCACCCATACATTCGCGCCGTGCGTCATCATAACGATGCACACCGCACCGCCGGTCGCCATCGTACCATCGACGGTCAGGTCGGCCAGATCGAGCACCTTAAAGGTGATGAATACGCCGATCGCCATCAGTCCCCAGATCAAACCCTGCGCCACTGCACCGGGAAGTGCGGAAAGCAGGCCCGAGAAAAAGCTCACTTAAATTCCCCCAAACAATAATGTTATCTGATAAAGCGTAAAAACGCTATCTTCATTATAGCAAATTTTCGGGTTATTGCAATGATAACTTGCCGTTTTCGCGGATTATTTTGTTCCCTACCGTTTTGCTATGCTATTTTTGGCAGAAAAAGGAGATGCGAAAGCACCTCCTTTTTCTGCTTATTATTTTCTTATCACATCTGATGATCGAGCGTTACAACCGGATTATAGCGCGAGTCAATCGCTTTCAGGCTGTCATAGATCTTCATCAGCAGGTCGCGTTTGGCATCCTCATCATAGGAAAACGGCACAACAACGTCGAAAATCAGGTTGATCTGGCGTTTGCCGTCCACTACGCGGAAGTCGTGCATGGTAAGCTGTCCGTCGATCTCACGGAGCACGCCGTCGGTCTGCTCACGCAGCGCGTTGACATACGCATTATTGATATCGATCGGATCCATGTGAATGACTAGATACACACCGGTCTGCTGCCAGACACGCTTTTCGGCCTCGTCGATTTCCTCGTGCACAGCCACAAAGTCCGAGTCACTCGGCACCTCAGCATGCAGCGACGCAATCGAGCGTCCTGCGCCGTAGTTGTGGATGATCATATCGTGTACGCCGACAATATGGTCGGATTCCATTACAATCCGCCGGATATTGCGGGCAACCACCGGATCGGCGGCTTCGCCGAGCAGCGGCGCAACCGTATCCTTCGCAATGCCGATGCCCGACCAGAGAATGAACGCGGCAACGGCAACGCCCACATAGCCGTCCACCGGCAGCGTGGTAAACCGGCCGGCTACCATGCCGAGTACGACAACAGCCGTGGTAATAACATCATTACGGCTGTCCTGACCGGCAGCCATCAGCACCGGAGAATCGATTCTGCGGCCGATATTGACGTTGAATGCGCCCATCCACAGCTTAACCAGCATGGATACGGCAAGAATTCCCATCAGCACCGCCGAGAACGCTACGGCAGCCGGATGCAGAATGCGGTCGAGCGAGGTTTTGAAAAACTCGAAGCCGACCAGAATGATGATGAACGAGACGATCAGTCCCGCGATGTACTCGGTACGTCCGTAGCCGAACGGGTGCTTCGCATCCGGCTCCTTGCCGGAAACCTTGAAGCCGACAATGGAAATCAGGCAGGACAGACCGTCCGACAGGTTGTTGAATGCGTCCGCCGCGATGGAAATCGACCCTGTAAGCAGACCAATGATCAGCTTGAGTGCAAACAGGAACAGGTTGCATGCCAGTCCGACCGCGCCGGACAGCACGCCGAATTTTTCACGCACCTGCGAATCGCCGGTGTTTTCCGCATCGCGGATGAAAATATGGATAAGTGCGTTTGTCATAGCAGTCCCTTCATATACAGAATGTTATAAACACCAACAATAATTGCTCCCTGTAGAACCATAATTGCCGGTATGCCGAGCATGAAAATATGGTGCAGGGTCTTGTGACGGATGATGAGCATGGTGGCGTACACGCCCGGCCCGCCGCCAATCAGCGCCCAGAAAAACAGCGTGCGCTCGGGCACACGCCTCCAGCCGCGAGCCGCGGCGAGCTTATCGTAAATACAGACAATCGCGCCGATGACGCTGACTGCAATAAAATAGTACAGCACATACTGCACGGTCGCTGCACCTCCTTTCGGATTTCCTACAATTTTACCACAGGCATTGCCGTATTGCAAAGAAATCAGGTCAAAAATAGCCGTGACTAACACAAAAGTAGCGGTGTCTAACAGAAAAGACGCCTTTTCAGGCGTCTTTTGTCAGTTTGTCAAAAAAGTATTATTTTAATTTTTACGCTTCGTGCGGCAGCACGCATAAAATAGAATTTGCGAAGCAAATTCATAAAAAGTCGGGGCGTGTACCTGACTTTTTATACAAGGGAAGAAAAAATGTGCCCGTTAGGGCGCGGTTTTTCTTCAGTATTCGCTCGAAAGCGTGGTTTCGAACGAGAGGCTGCTCGGAAAACGATAGTTTTTCGACAGCCTCACAAAAGACGCCTTTTCAGGCGCCTTTTGTCTTTTACAGTCTTTTTCCCTTGCAATCGCAATGACAAATGAAAAATGCACTCACATTTTATTTTTCATTATCATTTTTTCGGGTTGCCGCTGTCGAACGGCTCATCAAAGTGATAGTGCATCAGCCAGCCTGCGTCAAACTGCGCGGCGTATTGTCCGGCGAGCGAGGCGGCACGAATACGCGCCAGACCGAACAGCTCCGGAACGGAATCCGTGCGGGTTTCGTCCGGTTTCCACAGGTTATGCCACGGCTGATGAGCCAGATTGAGCGCATCCCACGCCGGACGCTCGAGCTTCATGTGACCGGTGAGCAGGGCGCCTCGACCGAGCAAGGCTTCCGCCTTTTTCGCTCCGCGATAGACGGCGCGGCTCTCCGAATAGAGAAAACTCTCCCACGAGGTCATTTCCACGAATGAACGACGCAGATCATGCGTGGAAACATCGGCTCCGTACACGGTTTTGAGCACCGCGTGCAGCACAACCGACAGCACCGCCTGCTCGACCGGCGAAAGCCGGTAGCGTTCCTCCGGATCGAACTCGGTGATGGGGCGATGGCATGCGCGTTCATAGAGCAGATAGTCAATGTCACTTTCAATGCGGCTGTGCACCGCCGATGCGGACAGCTTTGAATTTTCAGCACAGAACCGCACCTGTTGGCAGTAAACATAGGGATGAATCTCGCTGTCGAGCGCATAATGGCAAACGAAGCCGTAGAAATACGCCGCTGCGATTTCCTGCGCGTCACCGCTCAGGTCGCGCACCGCACGCGAGAGCGCCGCAAACAGCTCATCCGTTTTCTCCGAGTGCATGCGGTTGCCCAGCTTGTGCAGCGGACTGCCAAACAGGATTTTCCGGTAAAACAGCGGGTCCGGTCCCTGACACCCCCAGAAAAAGCACGCCGGACGGCATGCCGCTGCCCGCTGCGCCGGTGCGGGAAACACCGTCAGTGCCTGCCTGCCGAATAGATGATGCGATACAAAATCCGCCATACTGTTTTCCTCCTCGCTGTGCTTTTCTTTAGATGATTACAGTATACCATGAAATCCGACTTTCTGCAAAGCATGGGAAACGCGCCTGCCGATAACCGACAGGCGCGTTTCTCAACGGATTTGCTTACTTTTCTGCCATATGGTGACCGAACGAGGTCGAATTCATCGCCTTCTGCAGCGCCGGCAGAAGCGCCATTGCAACAACTACCGCGATAATGATATTCGGAGGCGAGGTCATCAGCTTCGGAATATTGGCCACAAAAGCCGGAACCAGAGCACTGCCGCCGATCATCAGCTCAATAATGCCCTTGAGCATGTACAGCAGCGACGAGAACACCGCACCTGCAAGGCACGCCACAAGGTTGCGCGCAAATTTCTTTGCGGCAGCAGCACCGGCGTAAGCGATCACGCCGCACAGCCATGCCATCAGGAAGAAACGCAGGAAGGTGATCCACGCCTCCGGTGCGTACTCCGGCGTCATCAGGTCGAAGATCATCGAGCCGATACCGGCTGCAAGACCGCCGCGAACCGGTCCGAGCAGCAGGCCGCACAGCAGCACGAACGCGTTTGCGAGCTTGATCATGGTGGTGCCTGTCGGCGTCGGAATGCGGATGGACAGGAACATGGTAACAACGAATACCACTGCCGCCATCAGACCGATCATCACGATGTCGTACAGCGAAAACGCTTTTTTCTTGGATTCCATCATAAATCCCCCTGATCTGATATGTTTTATTTATCATACCGCGAATATGGTCTGTCGAAAATGGTCAGTTCGCATTTATTTTACAGGGTCAGATGGATAATCCCGGAACGGCTGGGCAAACTACGCGTACAGAAAGGGGAACCTTGCATGAAACTGGATAAACAAACCTATCAACAGCTGCTCGAACGCAAAAGCCCGAATTCGCCGCTGTGGCGCGACTGCCTGCTGGCGTTTCTCATCGGCGGTGCGATCTGCACGGCCGGCGAGGGTGTACGGCAGCTGTGGCTCTCCCGCGGACTGGATACCGAGGACACAGCCGCCGCGACCGCCATCACGATGGTGTTTCTCGGTGCCCTGCTCACCTGCCTGCATTTGTATGAAAAGCTTGCAAAATATGCGGGAGCAGGCACGATTGTGCCGATCACCGGCTTTGCAAATGCCATTGTTTCTCCGGCGATGGAGTTCAAAAGCGAGGGGCTTATCCTCGGTCTGGGTGCAAAGCTGTTTGTTATCGCGGGACCGGTGCTGGTATACGGCATTTCGGCAAGCGTCATTTACGGTCTCATTCTGTTTTTGGCGGGAGGCGGTTCGGTATGATAAAGCGCATCGGCAAGCGCACGCTTGCGCTCGAAAACCGGCCGTATCTGCTCGGACACGCGGCGGCAGTCGGCAAAAAAGAGGGCGAAGGCCCGCTCGGTGAGCGGTTTGACTATGTGGCGAAGAATGACCGGATGGGCCAGCGCTCGTGGGAGCTGGCAGAAAGCGAGCTGCAAAAAACCGCCATCCGGCTTGCGCTGCGCAAGGCCACCCTGCCCGAGCGTTCGCTCGACCTGATCCTTGCAGGCGACCTGCTCAACCAGTGCATCGGCTCGTTTTTAGCGTCCATGCACGCGAATGTGCCCTATCTCGGGCAGTACGGTGCATGCTCGACTATGGCACAGGGTCTTGCGCTCGGCGGCTGTCTGGTCGAGAGCGGCGCGGCAGACCACCTGCTTGCGGCAGCATCCTCGCATTTCTGCTCGGCAGAGCGGCAGTACCGTTTTCCGCTTGCCTACGGCGGTCAGCGCACACCGACGGCCCAGTGGACAGCCACTGCGGCAGGCGCGACAGTGCTCGGCAGTAAACCGGTGCCGAACGGCGCGGAGCCGTGCGATGTGCGCGTGACGCATGTCCTGTTCGGCAAAATGGTTGAAATGGGCGTCAAGGACGCGGCCAACATGGGTGCGGCGATGGCGCCCGAAGATGTGAATTTAGACCCATACATTTTTCGGTGCGCTGAGCGCTGTGTTTTGCATAAAATCTGCTGTTATCAGAACCATTCACTGGTATTCCCGTCCAAACGAACAAATACAGACAATCCCCCTGATACCGGGCCGGCATCAAGGGGGATTTTATCTGCGCAAATGCTTTTCTTATCCAAACACCGCAGAGGCGAGCGGATAGACCACAACAAGACAGGCCGCAAGGGACAGCACAAGGAACACGAGGTTCGCCTTGAGCACACCGCGAACCGTCACATGCCCCGGTCCGAAGATGAGCAGTGCCGGCGTGCACGCGGACGGCGTCAGAGATGCCATAGATGCTGCGACACCGATGACAGCGGCGAACGCTCCCAGATGCATGTTGGAACCGGAGAGCAGCGCCAAACCGATATTGAAGAACAGCACCATCGTCACCACATTAGAGCAAAAATTACTTGTTCTTATTCTTAATGTACTCGTCCATCGCAGCCGCGGCGCGCTTGCCTGCGCCCATTGCGAGGATAACGGTAGCTGCGCCGGTAACAGCGTCGCCGCCGGCGAATACGCCGTCCTTGGAGGTGATGCCGTGCTCGTCATCAGCCACGATGCAGCCCTTGCGGTTGGTATCCAGACCCGGAGTCGTGTGACGGATCAGCGGGTTCGGGCTGGTGCCGATTGCCGCGATAACGCAGTCCAGATCGAGCACAAACTCGCTGCCCTCGACCAGAATCGGACGGCGGCGGCCGGATGCGTCAGGCTCGCCCAGCTCCATCTGCTGGCACTTGAGGCCGGTGACGTTGAAGTTCTCGTCAGACAGCACCTCGAGCGGCGCGGTCAGGAACTTGAACACAACGCCCTCTTCCTTCGCGTGGTGAATCTCCTCGAGACGAGCCGGAAGCTCCTTCTCGGAACGGCGGTACACGATGTAAACTTCCTCGGCACCCATGCGCTTTGCACAGCGGGCGGCGTCCATTGCTACGTTGCCGCCGCCGACTACTGCGACCTTCTTCGCGTGGTAGATCGGGGTGTCGGCGTTTTCCTTGTACGCCTTCATCAGATTGATGCGGGTCAGGTATTCGTTCGCGGAGTAAACGCCGTTTGCGTTCTCGCCCGGAACACCGATAAAGGTCGGCAGACCGGCACCGGAGCCAACGAAAATTGCTTCAAAACCGTCACCGAACAGCTCGTCGATGGTCTCAGAACGGCCTACAACGAAGTTCAGAACAAACTCAACACCGAGGTCCTTCAGCGTGTCGATTTCCTTCTGCACGATAGCCTTCGGCAGACGGAACTCCGGAATGCCGTACATGAGTACGCCGCCTGCGGTGTGCAGCGCCTCGAAAACGGTAACCTCGTAACCCATACGAGCCAGATCGCCTGCACAGGTCAGACCGGCCGGGCCTGCACCAACGATGGCAACCTTGTGACCATTGGACTCCGGCTTGACTGCCTTTTCGGTGCTGTTTTCGCGCGCATAGTCGGCTACAAAGCGCTCCAGACGGCCGATTGCTACAGCCTCACCCTTGATGCCGCGGACGCAGTGGCACTCGCACTGGCTCTCCTGCGGGCAGACACGACCGCAGACAGCGGGCAGTGCGGAGGTCTCCTTGATCTTGGCAGCCGCTTCGAGGAACTTACCCTCTGCAACCAGAGCGATGAACTCCGGAATCTTGACCTGTACCGGACAGCCGGTCATGCAGGGCTTGTTCTTGCAGTTCAGGCAGCGCTGTGCTTCCTCGATCGCCATTTCAGCGGTATAGCCGAGCGTTACCTCTTCAAAGTTCTTATTGCGGACGTCCGGCGCCTGCTCGGGCATCGGGCACTTCTTCGGATTCATATTCGGCATGATTACTTGACCTCCTTCTTGAACAGATTGCAATGCTCCTCGCGGCGCTCTACCGCTGCGCGCTCCTGTGCCTTGTACATGGCACCGCGGCGCATTGCACTGTCAAAATCAACGAGGTGACCGTCGAAATCCGGGCCGTCAACGCAGGCGAACTTGGTCTCGCCGCCAACGGTCAGACGGCAGCCGCCGCACATACCGGTACCGTCTACCATGATGGTGTTCATGGAAACGATGGTCTTGATGCCGTACGGGCGGGTGGTTTCGCAGACAAACTTCATCATAATCATCGGGCCGATGGCGATAACGGCATCGTACTGGTTGCCCGCGTCGATCAGCTCCTTGAGCACCTGCGTAACCAGTGCCTTGCGGCCGTTCGAGCCGTCATCGGTCACGATGTGCAGGTTGGTGCAGGCGTTCTTCATCTCGTCCTCGAGGATGATGATGTCCTTGCTGCGGAAACCGGCGATCAGGTCAACCTCAGCGCCCATTTCGTGCAGCTTCTTTGCCTGCGGATATGCGATCGCGCAGCCCAGACCGCCGCCGACAACAGCGACCTTCTTGAGACCCTCAAGCTCGCTCGCCTTGCCGAGCGGACCGACGAAATCATGCAGGCAGTCGCCCTCGTTCAGCGCGCCGAGCGCCATCGTCGTTGCGCCGACCTCCTGGAAAATGATCGTGACGGAACCCTTTTCGCGGTCAAAATCTGCGATCGTGAGCGGAATACGCTCGCCTTCTGCGCTGACACGCAGGATGATGAACTGACCCGGCTCTGCCTTGCGGGCAACGTGCGGTGCCTCGATCACCATCAGCTTGGTGTTTGCGTTCAGCGTTTGCTTTTTCAAAATCTGATACATTGGTCAAATATCCTTTCGCCAAACCGAATCGGGGTATAGGAAAAGCCGCATAAGCGGCTTTTCCAGCAATATGAGAAGAAAACTTATGGGTTAGTTAAAAGAGAGAGAATAAAAATATTAGAGAGTATGTCTTAATGACATGAAGAATGGGAGGAACATTGGAGCGTTTTCCCAAGCGCGAGAGTGAGAGTAAGGGATCAGAAAATGATGCTTATACCAGGCTCTTCAGCTTGTCCAGATACTCCTGTGCATTGTCCGGAGTAATGACCTTACAGCCGGTATCGATGAAGTCATCCAGCTTTTCGCCTTCTACAACGTCGAGCAGACTCTTAACACACTGGTAGCCCATGTTGTACGGGTCCTGTGCAACGGTGCAGGAGATTTCGCCGTCAACAACTGCCTGTACGCCGGAGGAGATGCCGTCGAAGCCGCATACAATGATGCCGTCGCCGTCACGGCCTGCCTGCTTGATGGCACGGGATGCGCCGAGCGCAACATCGTCTGCGCAGCATACGATCGCATCGATGTCCGCGAAGGACTGGAGAACACCATCGGTTACGGTAACAGCCTTGTCGCCTACGCCGTCGGTGTACTGCGTGGAGATAATCTCGCAGCCGCCTTCTTCCAGTGCCTTCTTGTAACCGGCTACACGAGCCTCAGAGGTGGACTCGCCCTGGATATTCGCCAGAATAACAACCTTGCCGCCCTTACCGATCTTCTCGGCTACATACTTGCCGCCCTGATATGCAGCGTCCTCGTGCGCCGTGCCGATAAAGGTTTCCGCCTGATCAAAATTGGTGTCGATCGCCAGCACCGGGATCTTGACGCCGGTCAGTGCATTTGCGATCTGGTCTGCCTGCAGCGGTGCGATTGCAATCGCCTCGCACATATCTGCGTTTACAATGGTCTCTACCATGTTCAGCTGACCGTCGAAGTCGGTATCGCTGTTTGCACCGCGTACGTCAACTTCTACGTTGCCGAGATCCTTTTCCGCCTGCTCGATGCCTGCGATAACGTAGCTCCAGTATTCGGAAGAGGTGGTCTTGAGCACTACGCTCAGCTTATGGGTGTCGCCGCTGCTGCTTGCCTGGGAATCGCCGGAGTCATTGCCGGATGCGCTGCTGCCGCCGCATGCACTCATGGAAACTGCCATCAGTCCTGCCAACAGCATCGCTGCGGAACGCTTAAAAAGGTTGCTTCTCTTCATCTTTCTTTCCTCCTGTTAGACAAGTTGTCTATTGGAATCATATTACCGGGTAATATGACCTTCTTTATATCAACAGGAGCGGTTTCACACCTATTCCCGCCCCTGCTGTATACCATTCGCGGGGGGATTATGCCTCTACCTTTTCCCACTGACCGGTGGTCTGTGCCTTGATCAGTGCGTCGGAGATCTTGCATGCCTCGTAGCCGTCCTCAGCACCCGGGCCCGGAACGTCGGTCTTGCCCTGCAGGTAATCTACCCAGTGCTGCAGTTCTTCCTGATAAGCAACTACGAAACGGTTGGTCCAGTCCTCCGGGATGGCCTGACCGCACTGCAGGTAAGAACGGACGATCGGCTCTGCCGCTACCGGCAGGCGGATGGTGCCCTTCTCGCAAACCAGCTCGCACAGGATCTCATAGCCGTAGTAGCTGTTGCCGGAAACCTCAACGTCGATCAGTACGCCGGAGTCAGACTGCATAAGTACCAGCTGCGGGTCCTGGCAGGTGCCTTCTGCGAAGCAAGTAGCGCGGGGGAAGCGAACAGCAACTTCGTTCAGGTTCTCACCCAGCAGCCAGCGGCAGATGTCGATCTCGTGGATGGCAATGTTGGTAATGTGCTGCTCGGTGGTGTGGTTCTTCGGATGGCTGCGGGTACGGCTGATGCAGTGCGCCATCAGCGGAGCACCCAGCTCACCGGAGTCGAGGATCTTCTTCATCTTGATGTAGTCCGGGTCAAAGCGGCGCATGAAGCCGATCTGCAGCAGACGCTTGCCGGAAGCCTTCTCCGCCTCTACGACCTTCTTCGCGTCCTCAAGGGTGGTAGCCAGCGGCTTCTCGCAGAATACCGGCTTGCCGGCCTGGATGCACTTTACCGCCAGATCAGCGTGGGTGCCGTCCCAGGATGCGATAACAACAGCGTCGATTTCGGGAGAAGCGATCAGCTCCTCTGCGCTTGCCATTACCTTTGCGCCGTAGGTCTTAGCGACCTCCTCGGCACGCTCGGTGTTCAGATCGTAAACAGCAGCCAAACGAGCGCCGTCTACATAGGTTGCAATGTTCTGAGAATGGGTGTGGCCAATGTTGCCGCCTGCGCCCAGTACGCCAATAGCGAGTTCCTTCTTGCTCATGATGTGAATCTCCTTTTTTCCTTTATCTAAAAAGCGGTTGTAGTTATTTTTTCTTGCCGTCCAGATATGCCTGATGCAGCTGCAGGCAGAACTTCAGACTCATCGTACCATCGTGTGCGGTGGTCTCCGGCTTGCGGCCGGTGCGTACACAGTCAACGAAGTCGTCGATCTCCGCCTGGAACGCTTCGCCCCAGCGGGCAAGGAAGCTCTCCTGGCACTCTTCCACAAAGCCGTTCTCGGTGAACTGCGAGAGGTAATTCTTGCGCGGTACCGAGTTGACACGCAGTGTGCCCTTGGTGCCGACGATTTCGCTCTCAACATGGCTGCAGGTTGCGGTGCGGCCTACCTGAATGTAAGCGGTGGTGTTGTTATCGAACTTGGTCAACGAGAAACCGTTGTCGTAGTCGTTGTAGTCTGCCAGACCGGTGCAGACATAAGCATCGCCGGTTGCAAAGGAATCGACCGGATCACCCTCGAGGAACCAACGGGCAAGGTCGGTGTCGTGGCTTCCCATCTCGATGAACCACGGAACGTAAATGCCCTTCTTAACGCCCTCCAGATGTGCCTCAAGCACGCTGGACGGGTCGAGCGATACGCCTTTGAACAGGATCGGCTTGCCGATCGCACCGGCGCGGATCTTCTCCTTGGCCTCTGCGTAGGACGGGTCAAAGCGGCGCATGAAGCCAACTGTGAAGCACTTGCTGCCGTTCTCGGCAACTGCCTTCTCGATCTCCTCGCAGTCCTCGATGGTCTTAGCCAGCGGCTTCTCACAGAAGATGTGCTTCTTTGCCTTGCAGGCCGCCAGACACGGCGCCTTGTGGGCATCCGCGCCGGTTGCAACAACGATTGCGTCAACCTCAGGATTGTTTACCAGCTCGTCTACATTGGTGTAGCCGTACGGTACGCCGAACTCCTCTTGGAATGCCTTAACCTTGCTCTCGGTGCGGGCGCAAACCGCTACAACCTCTGCGTGAGGATTACGCTGCAGGCTGGTGGCGTGCATTCTGCCCATCATACCGATGCCAACGATACCGAAACGAATCTTCTCCATTTGTAATCCTCCTTATCAGATACCTGCGGTTTTCTTGATATACTCGCGTGCCATCTTGGCATACTCGAGCGGATTTGCCTTTGCCGGGTCCTGCTCGGCCTCTACGATGAACCAGCCCTCGTAGTGTGCATCGTGCAGAGCCTTGAATACGCCCGGATAGTCTACGCAGCCGTCACCCGGAATGGTGAAGCAGCCTTCCAGAACCGCCTTGCGGAACTTGAAGCCCTCGGCGTAAGCCTTTTCCATCATGTCGGGACGGATGTCCTTGAGGTGAACGTGACCGATGCGAGGACCGAATTCCTTCGCCGCCTTTACGGCATCCTCCTTGGAGAAGGTGAAGTGACCGGTATCAAAGCAGAGGTAAACGTAACGCGGATCGGTGTTGTCCATCAGGCGCTTGGTTTCCTCGAAGGTCTGAACCACGGTCGCCATATGGTGATGAAAGCACAGCTTGAAGCCGCGGTCAGCAGCAATCTTGCCCAGCTTGTTCAGACCGTCGCACAGCTTATCCCACTCTTCGTCGGTGGCGATCGGCTTGTTGTCACCGAACATCGAGCACTCCTCTGCGAACAGGCAGCGGGTCAGCTCGCATACGTTGATGCGGCTTGCACCGACAGCCTCGAGGAAGTCCAGCTGCTCGATAAATGCCTTTTCGTTCTCCTCGTAGGGGGTCGAGCACAGGAAGCTCGAGAACCACTGGGATGCAATCTTGATGCCGCGCAGGTCGAGTGCCTTGTTGAGCACTGCCGGGTCGGTCGGGAACTTGCCGCCGACCTCAGTACCCTGAAAGCCTGCCAGAGCCGCTTCGGAAACCATCTGCTCGAAGGTCAGCTCGCCGCCGAGCTGCGGCATATCGTCATTGGTCCAGCCGATCGGCGCGATGCCGAGTTTTACATTGTTAAACATGATTTGCTACCTCCCTCAGCACTTTTCCCATGTGCCGGACTTAACGGACTTGAGCACTGCGTTGATAATGCCGTCAACCTTAGCGCCCATCTCGAAGTCGCAGATGTACTCACCGCCGTGCATTGCCTGCATGAGTGCGTGAGCCTGCAGTGTTTTCATATCGTCGAATGCGATTGCGATGCCGCCTGCCGGCTGGAAGTACTTGAAGCCCTTGTGCTGCGGGTTGAGCAGTACGGTGCGGAAGCCGCAGTCACGGCCGTTGTCCTTGTCTGCATCAGCCTTGAAGTAGACCTGAACCTCGCACATACGCTCCAGATCGTAAACCACAGAGCCTTCCGTGCCCTGAATCTCGTAATAGAAGTAGTTCTTGCGGCCGGTTGCAACACGAGAGGACGAGAAGTCGCCGATGGCGCCGTTTTCGTACTTGACGAGGAAGGTGATGAGGTCGTCATTCTCAACCTTGCCCATCTCAGTGCTGCCTGCCTTGACCGGACGCTCCGGAATAACGATGGACTGTACGCCCAGAACCTCGCTCATGTCGCCCATGATCATCTGGGAAACGCTCAGCAGGTGGCTGCACAGGTCGCCGAGTGCGCCCGAGCCTGCCAGCTTGTTGATGTGACGCCATGCAATCGGAATGGACGGATCGAGCAGCATGTCCTGATCGTAGGTAGCGTGTACGCGCATGATCTTGCCCAGCTTGCCGGACTTGACGAGTTCCGCAACATACTGGTTTGCCGGGTTCATGATGTTGGAGAAACCGCAGTAGTTGACTACGCCCTTTTCCTTGGCCAGATCAGCCAGCTCGCGGGACTGCTCAGCAGACAGAGACAGCGGCTTCTCGCAGAAAACATGCTTGCCGTGCTCGAGAGCAGCCTTTGCCATCTCGTAGTGCATGCAGTTCGGGGTTGCAACGTCAACCAGGTCGATTTCGGGATCGGTAACAACGTCCATCCAGTTGGTGGTGTAGCGGTTGTAGCCCATGTTCTTCGCGAACTTTGCTACTGCGTCCTCGCTGACGTCGCTTACCAGCTCAAATACCGGCATATCATCGCCGAAGATCATGCGTGCATTGTGGAATGCAGTGGTGTGGGCCTTGCCCATCCAGCCGGCGCCGATCAGACCGATTTTAATTTCCTTGCTCATAAGTTTTTCCTCCTCAAAAAATCTCAATACCTTTGTTGGATTTTATCGAAAACGCCTTGTGCGTTTCTTACAATGTGAATAGATGAATGGTTTCCGGGGTCCGGCTCATCATCGAGCCAGACCGATCGGAGAGAACAGCGCGTAGACGCAAAGCATCAGGATGAAGCAGGTCAGCGCGGCGGGTTTTACATACTTCCACGGGGTCAGGTCAACAGCCTTGGAATCCTCGAGGATGAAGTCGGTAGCACGGGGCTTGAACTTGCCGATGAGCAGCATCAGTGCCAGGTCTACCGGGAACAGTACCGAAAGAACATACAGGTAATGCACATTCAGCGGCAGGAACTTGGAGATCGAGTACAGGATAACGTGTACGACCAGCGTGATCTTCGGTGCGCAGGCCGGAACGCGCTTGGTGTAGAAGCCTACCAGCACGATCGCGAGGATCGGCATGGAGTAGAAGCCGAAGCACTCCTGCAGGAAGTCATACAGACCGGACGGTGCATTGCTGACGAACGGCGCTACGCAGATGGATACGATCGCAAGACCGGTACCAACGCGCTTGCCTACTCTTACCAGATGCGAGTCGCTTGCGGTCTGGTTGAACAGCGGACGGTGGAAGTCCAGCGTGTAAAGCGTTACACAGCTGTTCAGTGCCGAGTTAAAGGACGACAGGATCGCACCGAACAGAACCGCTGCGATGATGCCGAGCAGCCAGTTCGGAACAACTGTGGTGATCAGAGACGGATATGCCAGGTCGCTGTTTGCCAGGCCGTCTCCGAAGAAGCGGTAAGCCAGCAGACCGCAGATGGTGATGAAGAACGGATCCAGCAGCTTGAGGAAGGCGGTGAACACTGCGCCGCGCTGTGCCTGCGCCAGATTCTTTGCTGCCAGCGTGCGCTGGATGATGGACTGGTTGGTGCACCAGTAGAACAGGTTGTTGAACAGCATGCCGAGGAACAGGACCGGCCACGGAATCATCGGAGGCAGGGCGTTCGCCGGATTGACCGCGTTGAACTTTTCTGCCGGAACATTGGTGATGAAGTCCTGAATACCAGCAAAGAAGCTGCCGTTGCCGAGGATGCAGATGGACAGGATCGGAATCAGCAGACCGCCGATCAGCAGGCCCACGCCGTTTACGGTATCAGATACCGCAACTGCCTTCAGGCCGCCGAAGATTGCGTAGATGGAACCGATAACGCCGATTGCAACACACAGGATCGCAATACTCTGATAAGTGGTGATGCCGAACAGCTGATCCAGATGGAAAATCTGGTTGAAGGCCAGCGCACCGGAGTACAGTACGGTCGGCAGGTAAGTAAGCATGTAGCCGAGCAGGAACAGGAACGAGATGATCTGCTTGGTGGTGCGGTCAAATCGAACCTCCAGAAATTCCGGAATGGTGGTGATGCCGGCTTTCAGATACTTCGGCAGGAAGATCAGTGCCAGCGCCAGCAGCGCGATACTTGCGTTTACCGACCAGCTCATGGCGCCCATGTTGGTCGAATAGCTTTGTCCGGCCTGTCCGACCAGCTGTTCGGTGGACAGGTTGGTCATTTCCAGTGAACCGGCGATGACCAGACCGGACAGTCCGCGTCCTGCAAGGAAGTAGCCTTCCTTGGTGGACAGGTTCTCCTCCTTGGTCTTGTACCATGAGATCAAGGCCACCAGACCGGTGAAGGCGATGAATGTTAAAATGATAATCAAATGTTTCAACCCCTCTTCTGAACAAGAAAATCCTATTATATTGTAGAATTTCCTATTCTTGTTTTTCTTTTCCCTTCGTCTTTTCAACTCAAAAGAAACTATTTTTTGTGTTTTTGTTCGTTTCCCTTTCGTTGTACCTATCATATATCAAATTCTCACATTCATCACTACACAGGATAATAATAAAATATCAAAATTTTATACTTTTTATCTGTATCATTTTTTGATATAATTGTATAAGAAAAGCGAATGACAGCATTTCCATACCATGATATGGTACAAAAAAGGAGTTGACACCAATTATGCTTAACGATATGGGTATTCTGGCAGATTCTGTCCGCTATTACCACGATGCAGATGCCTTCACCGCGACTAACCTATACCATGTTCCGCACGCAGGCAGCTACCATTGCGACGAAACATACGGTATGCAGCGTAATTATCTGGATATCTGCCAGATGCTTATTGTAGATGAAGGCGAACTGTCGGTCACCTACCGCGGTGAAACACGCACCGCCGGTCCCGGCAGCCTGATCCTGCTTGACTGCAGAGAACCGCACAGCTATCACGCCCTCACACCGATCCGCATGCGCTGGTTCCACTTTGCAGGCAACGGCAGCACGGCCTATACACATCTTATCCTCAATACGCACGGGTTCATCCTGCCCACCGGAAGCAATGCCGAGATTGAGGAATGTGTCCGCCGCATCATGGTCTCGGTGCACCAGAACCAGCCCAATCCTCATATTATTTCCCTGACGATCAACAAGCTGCTCGTTCTGCTCGTGCTCGTGCTCGGGGAAAAGAAAAAAAGCGATCTCGAGATCGCCATTCAGGACTCAGCCGACTATATGACGTACAATTTTGCGGACAAATCGCTCTCCATCGAACACCTGTCCCAGCGTGCTGCGCTCAGCACCTGCTACTATATGCGTAAGTTTAAGGAATACCAGTCGGCAACACCGCATCAGTTTTTGCAGACTGTGCGTCTGAGCGCCGCAAAGCAGCAGCTGCTCACCACCTCGCAGAGTATTGAGACCATCGCAGATAACTGCGGTTTCTCCAGTGCTTCGCACTTTATTATGGCCTTCCGTAAGAGCACCGGCATTACCCCGCATCAGTACCGCACCCAGTGGAAATAAAAAGCACACTCTCCGTACTGCGTCCACCGGATTGAACGGTCGCGTGTACAGACAGGCAAGCGCAGCTGTGCTATCCGAACGGTGATATTCATCAGATTGCTGCACGAAATGTCGTTTTTATGACACGAATTGTATAGCAGACCAATCGCGTGCTTATACAGATTATGGTATAATAATCGAAAATCAGGTACATATACGGTGCCTGAGAGATAGGCAAACCCACCAAAAGATGGGGGACGCAAAGCCGGAAGGGTCTAAGGCGGCGAACGCCGCAATGACAGCCGGTTGTAAGCATCAACGAAGACGCTGTTAACCTCTTCTGCGCTTTATTAGGCAGAAGGAGGTGTACGCCATGGAAAAGAATCTGGCAAGCCGATTCGCGGTGCAATACACTGCTCGCAGAGCAGGTAAAACCCTGCCCTTTTGTGCTGTTCCAACAAAGATATAAAAACGCTTTCAAGTCATGAGTAGCCATGTCTTGAAAGCGTTTTTTTATTTAAATTTGAAGCCGTTAAGACAGATAAAATACGGAGGGAAAGTTATGAAAAACGATTGTTATCGGCAATAGTATCATTGTGTTTGTTGCGACAATGTTGAAATTCACTTGGGGCAATCCATCTCGCATCCCTGCTGGCTGATACTGATTGTCAACCCGTCTTCTCCGCTCGCCAGTACCTATGAACCGACCGCATTATTTCAGGCTGACAAAGAGTCTGTTCAGCAGATAAAGCACCGTCTGCGAAATATCCTTGATAAAATCGGCATTGACCGGCGGCTCAAGGAGTTTAAGCTGTCGAGGTGTGATTTGACCTACAATCTGTATTACGACCGCAAGGCGGATGTTCAAGATCGTTTGGATATTTTCAAGAAATCCTTTCCCATCCTCCACTACAGTGCGGTTAAGTTCGGCCAATATTCAAATTCCAATGAAAGATTCAAAGGCGCCAATAAGCATTCATCGAGTTAACGTACTGGAAATGGTTCGGATAAAGGCTTGTTTCAGGGTGTTTGAGTCTGCTTAGACAGCATGATTTGACGTTTGATCGCCAACATTAGAATAAGCATACATGAATTAAAGTGAAATGCGTTTTTCACCTATGTTAATGGAGGTTTTGCTATGCCGAACGATGAAATCCTGACCGTCAAAGAGACGGCTGCCCTGCTCAAGACAACGCGCCAACAGGTGCGCAAGATGATCCTGAACGAAGAACTCCCTGCCGTAAAGGTTGGCAGGGAGTGGAGGGTGCTGAAGGCGGGGATTATGGAGTTTTTTTTGAGGTGAATTTGTAAACATACCTATTGGGTCATGTAGCCGTATATTTTCCGCATCAACACATCCAGATAAGGTTTTCTTTCGTGCTGCAGAATATAATTTGATCCTGTGGAAGATGAAGAGTTTGGCTGATATATTTTCGCTGATGTTCCAGATTGGCAATCTGAGCTGCCGTCAGAGATGTGCTATGTCGCGAGATTGGCACTGCTTTATCGGCGCAGTTAATCGCAATAATCAAACGGGAACATGATACAAGGACAGCATTGACTGAAACAATGCTAGATCGTTAGCATAATCTCTTTGATCCGAGCGCAGCACATATACGATACAGATGCAATGATACAATATATCTTTCAAGCATCAAATTCCACACACAGGATCAAAAATGATCAATCAATGCGAAATGGCAGGAGCACTTCATTCATGCGTTCAATATTCTGTACGACGCTGTCCTTGCGGCGGATAGCGAGGCTGACATAAAGCGTGTCGATGAGGGAGAACTGCGCCACGCGCGGCGACACGAAAAGCTGCTCGGGCGAATACAGCTCAAGGCAGATGTCGCTGACCTCTTTGAGCGGCGTATCCGGGTATCCGGTGATGCCGATGGTCGGCGCGCCGCACTCCTTCGCGGTACGCACGGCCGACACGATTTCGCGCGTCTTGCCGGTATGCGAGATGGCGATGACCGCCGTATCCGGGCCGCATTGGCTCGCCTGAATCTGCATCAGGTGCGAATCGGTCAGCGAAACCGCGCGAATGCCGATGCGCATGAGGCGGATGTAGAAGTCCTCCGCGATGGTGCCGGACGCGCCGACGCCGAGGATGAGGATATTCTCCGCCCGGTTGAGCACCCCCACCGCCTGCTCGATTTTCTCGAAATCAAGCAGCTGGAGCGCCCGCTCGAGCGTGTCGATATTCCGGCTGAACACATTCTCCGAAATGGTCGAAATGCTATCGGTTTCGGACAGATCTTCAAAAATCGTGCGCACCGACTTAGGAGAATATTTCGCCAGCAGCAGCTTTACCTCGCTGAAGCCCGCGCAGCCGACGATTTTGCAGAATCGAATAATACTCGACTCCGCGATGTCAAGCTCGGCCGCCATCTGCTGAATGCTGATCGAGGTAATATGTACCGGATCGGCTAAGATATAGTCCGCAATCCGCTTTCCAACCTTGGATAAAGTCGAATACTGCGACTGAATTGCGGCATAAACGTTCTTGTCCATGCAATCACCCTGCACTTCCGCATCATATAGTAATTTCATTGTATCACAAAACATCGACCTTGTGAAGAATGCACAAAATTGAATATTATTCTTTTTGCAATATGATTTATTGAATTTTATTCCGCTCAGTGCTATACTTGTAGATGTTCGGTGGAACGGACTTCCACTGAAAGGGTATAGCGAGAGACGAGTCCGGACAACGTCTCAAAGGCAGACCCACTCCCGATGCGTCCGGCGCACCGGACGGTCTGTATCGCTGCAACTGAAAAGAAAAGAAAAACAAAAAAGGACTGAGCAAAACCATGGGCAAATCCAGCAACCCGACCTTCGCGGGTGATAAGGAATTTGAGAAGATCCATCTCAAGGAAAAGTTCTCCTACGGCCTCGGCGACGTTGCCTGCAACGTTGTCTACGCCCTGACAACCTCGCTGCTGATTTACTTCTACACTAACGTAGTCGGTATCTCGGCGGCTATGATCGGTACCATCATGCTGTTCTCCCGTTTCTTCGATGGTATTTCCGACGTACTTATCGGTCATCTGGTTGACCGCACGCATTCCAAGCACGGCAAATCCCGTGCATGGATTCTCTGGATGATGATTCCGTACGGCATCGCAGCCATCCTGCTGTTCACCGTTCCGCCCGCAACCCCGATCGTCAAGGGCATCTACGTTTTCATCACCTATAACTTCTGCACCACCGTTGTCTACACCGCACTCAACCTTCCGTATGCAACGCTGGCTACCCTGATGACCCGCGACACCGACCAGCGCGCCGTTGTCAACCTGTTCCGTACCGGTATGTCCGCCCTCGGCAACATGGTCATCACCGCCATTACCTTCCCGCTCGTCACCCGTCTGGGTGACACCCAGCAGGCATGGATCGAGGTTTCCATCCTCTACGCCATCGTTTCCATCATCATGCTGTTCATCTGCTTCAAGAACTGTCACGAGCGCGTCAAGGAAGAGACCAAGACCAAGGACGGCAAGAACGTTCCGCTCTGGATGGGCATCAAGCTCTGCGTCACCAACAAGTACTTCATCATGTTCTTCATGCTCGCTGTGTTCCTGTCCTTCTATGAGGCAGTTACCGGCACCTGCAACGCATACTACGCACAGTACATTCTCGGCAACCGCGACCTGCTCGGCGCACTCGCGTCCTTCGAATCCATTCCGCAGATCGTCACCGTTCTTGTCCTCTCCCCGTTCATCGCCAAGTTCGGCAAGCGCAATGTCGCTCTCATCGGCGCAATCGTCGCCGTTATCGGCACGGTTTCCCTGTTCATCAACCCGAGCGCCCTCAATCTTGCACTGTTTGCCTGCGTCATGCGCGGCATCGGCAAGGGCTGCTTCCGCGGCGTCAAGTACTCCATGCTCGCTGACGTTATCGAGTACGGCGCATGGAAGAGCGGCATCCGTGTACAGGGCCTGATGGTATCTGCTACCACTGCCGGCCAGAAGTTCGGCTCCGGCATGACCAGCGCGATCTTCGGCGCCCTGATGAGCCTTGTAGGCTTCGCCGGCACCGCAACCATCAATGCCGCACAGTCTCAGATGCTCATCGCCATCTACATCATCGGCAACATCATCGCCTGGGGCGGCATCGGCGTACTGCTGATCTTCTACAAGCTCGATAAGATCTATCCGCGCATTATCACCGAGATGAAGCAGCGCGAAGCTGCCGAGGCAGCAAAGGCGACCGCAAACGCCTGATTTTCCCCCGCACTCCCTCATTTTTACGCATCATCTTTTTCTTCCCTTATATGGATCAGCCGGCGGAGTCAAGCATTCCTGCCGGCTGCCCCCATATTCTACCGCAAATAAAATTCTGTAAATATCCACCATTTATATGAAAGGCGTGTAACAAATGGAAACCCTGTCCTACGAAAAACGCATCGAACTCGGTAATCTCGTCCCGGCGCTCGGCCAGTTCAAGGTCATGGAAAAAATCCCGCAGTATCAGCAGTGCGAGGTGCACAACCTCGTGGATGCGCCCGCCGAGGTGCCCGAAACGCTGCGTCACGTTGTATTCAACATCGAGCGCGGCCAGACGCTTCACGAAACCATCGACTTTCTCAATATGTGTCCCGACCTCAAAAACATGGACATCATCTACGCCAACGAGCTGGATGACGGCGCGGTCCGCTCGGGCAACTGCAACGTTGCCTACGAAATCGCGAAATCCATCGGCATGAATTACGCCTACGGTCTGGAGTTTATCGAGCTGGTAAATCCCGAGGACAACAAGGGCTTCCACGGCAACGCCCTGTTCTCCCGCTGGCCCATCCGCTGGGCGAAGGTCGTCCATATGCCCGAGCAGTACAACTGGTACTATGACCGTCAGAAGCGTATCGGCGCACGTGTCGCCATCCTCTGCTCGCTCGACATCGGCGGACGTGAGGTCGGCGCGGTCAGCGTTCATCTGGAGAACCGTGCGGACAGCGAGGGCCGCGAAGCCCAGATGGCAGTCGTATATGATGAGATCAAGCGTTCGTTCGCGCTGGACACACCGGTCATGATCGGCGGCGATCTGAACACCAATACGTTCGACGGCAACGACATTCCGGGATTTACCAAGCTGTTCAACGACCCGGAGCGTCTCTCCAAGCACATGGAGCACGTTGAGCAGTACGAGCGCGTTCTGCCGCAGGCAGAGGAAAACGGCTTCTCCTACCGCGAGTTCAGCAGCATCGAGGGCACGCGCCGCAAGCCGATGCCGGGCGGCAAGAGCATGCTGCTCAAGCTGGACTGGCTGATGGCGCGCGGCATGGAATGCGTCGATCACGGCACGATTTCGACTGAAACGAAGGACTGCACCTGGGCCGAGCCGGGCAGCGCGCTGGCGAAGTTCACAGGTCCTGAGCTGTCCGACCACAATGCCTGCTGGGCTGACTGTCGATTCGCAAAGTAAATACTGAAATCTATTGTAGAAAGCTGCACACGCTGCATACATATTGGCAGCGTGTGCACTTTTTATCGAGTGAGGAGAACCTACATCAAATGAGTGGAATGATACAATACCTGCGCGAACTTCATTTCGCCTCGGTCGTAGTGCGGCTCGCCCTTGCGATGCTGCTCGGCGGCTGCATCGGTCTGGAGCGCGGACGCAAGCGCCGTCCGGCCGGTTTCCGCACCTATATGCTCGTCTGTCTTGGCGCGGCGCTGACCGTGCTGCTCAGCCTGTACGAATTTACCATGGTGACAGGGCCGTGGTCGGATATTTGCGCAGAGATCGGCATAAAAACCGACGTTTCGCGTTTCGGCGCACAGGTCATCAATGGCATCGGCTTTCTCGGCGCAGGCACGATTCTGGTCACCGGCCGTCAGCAGGTCAAGGGACTGACTACCGCCGCCGGCTTGTGGGCTTCGGCGTGTACCGGCCTCGCGGTCGGAGCGGGATTTTACGAATGCGTACTGATCGCGTTTGCTATGATCTTTCTGAGCATCCGCCTGTTCCCAATTGTGGATGCGTACATACAGGAGAACGCGCGTGACATCAATCTGTACATGGAGTTCCATTCGCTCGGGGACATCAGTACCATCATCAATCAGCTGAAAGCGCAGAACGTGCAGATCTACGACATCGATATCGAGCGGAACAAAAGTGGCGAGGCGCTGCACCCAAGTGCGATCTTCTCGATCCGCCTCAATGAAAAAATACCGCACACGCAGCTTCTCTCCGATCTGGCGGAGCTGGACTGCCTTTGCGTGATCGAAGAGCTGTAAGGAGTGGACTGCTATGTTATCTGTTTTTGACGGCCTGCGCGACGTGACGACGCTTTCCGTGTTCGTGCGTCTGGCCTGCGCGCTCATCTGCGGCGGCATTATCGGTATCGAGCGCTCGTACAAGCGCCGCCCGGCCGGCTTCCGCACGCACATCCTCATCTGCATCGGCGCGGCCATCACCACGCTGACGAGTCAGTATCTGTATCTGAATATGCACTATTTTACAGATATGGCGCGCCTCGGTGCACAAGTTGTTGCGGGTATTGGCTTCATCGGTGCGGGCACCATCATCGTTACCAAGCGGCAGCGCGTCAAGGGTCTGACCACGGCGGCTGGTCTCTGGACCTCGGCCATCATCGGCCTCACCTTTGGCGGCGGCTTCTACGAGGGCGGCATTCTCGCGACCGTGTTCATCATGCTCGCCGAGCTTGTGTTCTCGCGGCTGGAGTACCGTGTGTTGGAGCACGTTCCCGAGATCAATGTGTATATGGAATATGAGGATAAAACGTGTCTGGACGATGTGCTGCAGCTGTACCGCAGATGTGATGTCAAGGTGCTGAATATCCAGATCACCCGTGCGGCGGAAAACGGTGAGCACAATGCCTGTGCGATCTTCACACTGCGCCTGCCGCGCAGCTGCACGGTAAACCGTCTGATGACACTGGTCGGCGAGCGTAAAGGCATCGTGTCGGTCGAGGAACTGTAAAACGGCAGAACGCAGAAAGATGCTGACAAATCTGCGCTTTCAATCGAATGGAATTCGCGTCTTATGTCACAATTTTTCGTCTCTTTTGTAAAAAACGAAGTGTACATCCCCACTTTTACGAAAATTACACAAAAATGAATTTCTCTATTGAATACGCGTTGCAGTGCGAGAACTTTTTTCTGTTTTTCCTTCATTTTTAACTATATATTATAGATGTAGAAGCTCCTGAGATATTCTCAGGAGCTTACTTTTTGTCAAAAAGGAGGAAGCAAAGATGTTCGACGATCAAAAATTTCTGACGTGCGGCGTGGAGAATGAAATCCCATCGTGGCTGACCAACCTCATGTGGCACATGGTTTTGACGATGGAGGTTGAGTCTAAGGATTACCTACAGGTGTTCAGGCTGACAAAAACGCCGGTCGGTCAGCACATCGTCCACGAGCAGGAACAGCCGCCGTACCGTTACGAGCTCGATGTATCGTGTGACGATGCTGTAGATACGAAGGTGTTCGTCATCGACAATTTGACGCATTCTACTATGCTGCTCGCCGAAGAATATTGATATTTACCAGACGAAATGGAGGAATTACCAATGAGTGAAATCAGAATTTGTGCGAACTGCGGTGCAGAACATCCAATTGACCAGATGTTTGAAGTGGAAGGCGATTGGCTCTGCGAGGACTGCGCCGACCGTTTAACCGTCATCTGTGACCACTGCGACGAACGGATTTATGCGGAAAACGCCATCGAAGACGAGCATTATTCGCTGTGCCACGACTGCGACTGCATCATCCGCACCTATAGCGCCTACTACGATGACGACGGTCGCACCTACTGCGAAAGCTGTTAGGACGATCACGAGGGCGCGATTCACGAGTATAACTATATGCCCGACCTCGTTTTCCACGGCAAGGGTCTGCGGCATTTCGGCGTAGAACTGAAAATCGACAACGGCGGCACCGACCGTTACAATGCCGAAAAGTTATTGAACATCGCCAATGCAGACGCGGAGAATTTATTCATTAAGACGGACGGCAGTCTGGACGATGGCTTGGAACTCGTAACACATCCCATGACACTGGAATACCATCTGAACGAAATGCCGTGGGCGGAAGTCCTCCACAAGGCACAGGAAATGGACTACCTCAGCCATGCCGCCGGGACTTGCGGTCTGCACGTGCATATCTCCCGCTTAGCATTCGGCTGCACCTATGAACAGCAGGAGTCCTCGATTGCGCGACTGCTCTATTTCGTCGAAAAGTTCTGGGCAGAACTTCTGAGGTTCAGCCGCCGTACACAATCCCAGATGAACCGTTGGGCGGCACGGTACGGCATTCGCCTTACGCCGTCCGAACAAATGAACCACGCAAAGAATTCCTGCGCCGGGCGCTACACGGCGGTCAATCTCACGAACGCAGATACCGTTGAAATCCGCATGTTCCGCGGTACGCTCAAACTGAATACCCTCAAAGCCACCTTGGAGATGGTCAACCATCTGGTCGAGGTGGCCGTTTCTTTGTCTGACAGCGAGGTGCAGGATATGAGCTGGTTTGACTTCTTAGACACGGTGCACGAGCCGGAGCTGATTCAGTATCTTAAAGAGCGCCGTCTGTACGTTAATGAACCTGTATCTGAAAGCGAGGAGGAATAATATGTGCAGTTTATTTGGCTTGATCGACTTTAAAGAGTGTCTCAGCACCCATACGAAAAACAAAATCTTGAATACGCTGGCTCGCGAGTGTCAAGTCCGCGGTACGGATGCAACCGGCATTGCGTATAATTTCAACGGTCGTATGAGGATTTATAAGCGCTCGCTGCCCGCTCGAAAAATGAAAATCCACATTCCGCACGGTGTAAACGTGGTCATGGGGCATACCCACATGACAACACAAGGCAATGCGCAGTTTAACCAGAATAATCACCCGTTCCTTGGTCACGTTGACGGCAACAGCTTTGCTCTCGCGCATAACGGCGTGCTCTGGAATGACAAAGACCTGCGGATGGACGAAAACCTTCCTCAGACGAGCGTCGAATCTGGACAAGGACAACTCCATCTGGTTTGTCGTCGGAAATAACCCGTTGTGCGTGATGTTCTATGATGGCTTTCTGATTTACGCCTCCACACAAGAAATTCTCTGCAAGGCCATCAAAAAGCTACATCTGAAAGCGCCCACCGACATTCCGGAACCAAAGGAGGGCGAGATCATGAAAATTGCTCACACCGGCCGTATCACTACAGGCACCTTCACACCGCACACGACGTTCGAGCACTGGTGGCGCAAATATCCCTTCTATCGCAGCTATTATGAGGACACGCCGACAGGCTATGATGACCTGTTTAGCGTGGCGAAGGTATTCGGCGTAACCGCCGATGAGGTGCAATCACTTCTCGATTACGGCTGCTCGGAGGAGGAAATCGAGGAAATGCTCTACAATCCTACTCTGTTGCATGAGATGACCGGTGAACTGCTTTATGCGTACTAACAGAAAGAAGATGTTGCTTATGATTCCATTAGGCCCAATTTTCCAGGCTGTAGGCGCGGTGGTCGATTTGATGATCGAGGCCGTCGAAAATTTCTCTGACAGCTGAAATGGGATAAAAAGATGAACGCAGGAAAAGTCATTCTCAGTACGCTGACTATTATGGGTCTGCTTGCCGATCTTATCGACGATGACTAAACACAAAAATACCGACTCATCAAGAGCCGGTATTTTTTGAGCGTTTCGATAGGGTGTACCCTATCGAAACAAGGAAAATCTTTGTCAATAAGATTGGTTTTGCTCTTTTGCAATATGGCAGAACAAAGGGCGACCCTATTGCAATCAACCACGTTTCAACTGCTCAATAAGATTATCAAACAGAGATACAAACTCGCTCTCAATCTGCGAGTAAATTTCCTGCGCGGTTGCATCATCATAAAGGTGCGAGGTCTGGTTGCGAGCATTCAGCAGTGCAATCCACGCCTGTTCATCGTCAATCAGGCCATACGAGAACGCCTTACGCATCGTTGCTTTCGGACTGTTCAGTTCAGTAAATCCTTGGTCGAGCAAAAACTCGCGTGTGGTTTTCCACGCCAGCTCGCAGGTGAACTCAAAGCGCTGGATTACACCGTCGCGAATGATTTTAGCCGGATTCTCTTGATACGCTTGCACACCCTCGCGTAAGCGTTCAACAGCATTGGTGAGATTTTCGAATTTCGTATTGTAACGGTCCAGCAAGCAAATCCCGTCCTTCTCTATATTTTGAAGCAATGCGGCATCGGTGTGTTCGCTGACAAACACCAAATCAACCGAATACAGCGAGTCCAGATCATTTTCCACTGCATCGCTGAATAGTGTACGCTGCTGCGGCGTGCAGCCCCATACCGCGAAATCATAATCACTGCGGGCGTGATGATCGCCGCGGGCACGCGAACCGAATAATATCAGTTTCGGCACTCCATAACGGTGCGCTAACTGTTTTACCTGTTCGATTGTCTTATCCATCAGCGTCACCGTCCTTATATTTCTCATTATACCATACTTAAAGGAGAGATACACCATGAAAATCGGCTATATCCGCGTCAGCACCGGGGACCAGAATACTGCACGTCAGGAAGTCCTGCCGCACGACCTCGGCGTTGATGAACTGTTTATCGACAAGGCCAGCGGCAAAAACGCTGACCGTCCAGAGCTGAACCGCATGATGGAATACATCCGGCACGGCGATACGGTTATTGTCGAGTCCATCAGCCGCTTTGCCCGCAACACACGCGACCTGCTTGATCTTGTGGAACGACTGACTGAGCAAGAAGTCGAGTTTGTCAGCCGCAAAGAGGCTATCGACACCACCACACCTACCGGCAAGTTTATGCTGACGGTGTTTGCGGCAGTCGCAGAACTAGAGCGCGAGTACATCCTCCAGCGTCAGCGCGAGGGAATTGCTATCGCGAAAGAACAGGGCAAATACACCGGCCGCAAGCCACTGTCGTTTCCGGACAATTTCGAGCGGGTGGTCGCACGCTGGCGTACCGGCGAAATCACCGCGACCGAGGCCATGCGGCAGACCGGATTGATCATGGGCGCGAATATCAGGACTCGATTGCAAAAGTCATTGCCGCACGGGTCGGCGCTCTGCTGCACATCGAAATCGTCCCGTACACGCTGTGCCGTATCCGTCTGGACGATGGAAAGTCTATTCTTGGCACGATTTCACCGAATTTCTGCTGAGAGAACGAAACTTACCTGTCCTTCGAAACCATCGTGGAAAGTATGGATGAGCCTGTACAATGGGCTGCATCCGCAAAAGAAAATTATGAGCTGGTGCTTCACCTGTATGCAAAGCTGATCGGTCTTACGCTCGGCGCTATCTGGATACCATGCTGCTGTTCGACTATCTACTCTGCAACGAGGACCGCCACTTGAACAACTTCGGCATTCTGCGAGGCGATGAAACCGGCGCATTCCGCTTTCCGCCGCTGTCTGCGCAGATGTGCGACTATTGCAGCACGATTCTCAATCCTTCCCATCTGTCGGTGCTTCTGTTCGGCATGAACGGCAAGGCGACGTCGACAGCCACGCGACTCGACAAGTTCTTCGCCAATCGGTGTTTCCCATCAACGCGGCAGAATGCCAAAAAGTTGCTCGCTATTGCCGGATTGTCGCTCTATCAGCCCAAGCTGATCTGCCGCAAAACGCACGGCATTGTGGCACACGACCATTTCTGGCTGAAGTATGCAGACGACCCGCCGGAGCGCTGCTATGCCGACCTGCTCCATGAAATGAGCAAGGCGATTCGAATCACGCCGGGCGACAAGCCGACGTCGAACGAGTAAAATTAAAGACCAAAACGCAACCCGCTGAACCTCTAGAAGTACGAGGCTCGGCGGGTTTGTCGTTTTTTCCTGGGTTCAGTCTGCGTTTACGTCAACAATGCGGCAAAGCCCTGTCATGCCAGAATCGCTCTTCTCTGTTGCTCCACAATTTCAGACAGCCGGTTCAGCCGTTCCTCCGGCAGTTCGATGTCCGAATGCGGCATGAAGCGGAAGCCGTCCAGATTTTTCAGCTCCTGCCGAATTTCATCTGTCAGCACACCGTGTGCTGTCTTGATAAAATCCACGCCGATACGCGGACGGCACTTGCCGATGTACCAGTCCGGATTGGCCAGCTGATCTTCGTCCAGATCGAACAGTAGACTGCGGTTGTGGTCAAAGACCGGCGCAGGCTTTTGAATTTCCATCGTCTGATTGTCGAACAGGAAGCCGAAATTGCCGAGATGACGGTCGGTGTTGAGAATAAGCGCGTCAAGTACGAACATACGGCGGAGCGCGTCCTCCGCGCCAAACCCGGCATACAGCCGCAGCAGCTCAGAAACCGTTGTCGGACGATCGGGAAAGTCGCTGATTTTGATGAGTCCGGCCTGCTCATCGGTAAACAGACGGCACTTGGATATTAGTCGATGATGGTAGAAATCCAGGTCGTAATCCACAGCCTGTGGACAAATCTGTGCCGCAATCTGGCACGCAAGGAATTCGGACAGCGGCTCGATTTCATAGGTGTCGCTGCCGCCCTTGTAGAGATAAATTCCGTCCGGTTCGCGCACCCAGCATTTTGCGTAATAGCCGTCCGTACCGAACTCCGGCGAGGTGGAGGACAGGGACTCTACGCTGATCACGCCGCTGAAAGCCGCCTGCGCGATGAGGGCATCAAACTCGTTTCGATATAGGGAAACCTTGTCCCAGCCAAGCGTTTCCGACTCTTCTTTCACCCAAAACGTATCGTTGAGCGACAGCGCATGCGTCACACGAAGAAAGCCCTCCAGATCGATGCAGCCGTACTGCTCCAGAAGCTGCTCGATATGCTTGCGGTGCTTGGGTGCTTTACGCTTCTCAAGCCACGCCGTCAGCGATTGCAGACCGAGCGGGCGCAATTCGGTGTACCACTCCTGCAGAACCGCGCTTTCCTCTCCAAATTCGTCCTGTATACAGGAGAACAATGCCCACGGCTCGTCTTTATTCATTAAGATGTATCGCATAAGGCGCCCTCCTTTCGCACTTTGGTGAGGTAATTATAGCATATTGAACACAGAATGGCAAAAGTAGCATAGCATCCGCCAGAACTACAATGTAATTGATAAATTGTGCCATTCCGCAAAAACCTGTTTTCCTCATCAACCTATGCACAGCGCAAAGGGTATTGCTTCCCCTCTGAAACCTTTCAAGCGTGGTATATTTGCTCAGATACATGTTAATCTGCTGCAGTAAATCTGATTCATCGTTGGGTTTTCGATTAAGATCAGCAGGCAGATAATCTATAGCACTCCGAGGCGTAAAAGAACGCAGAATATCGTTTTTTAGGCATGGACGCATTTCCTTAACAGTTTCCCATTTGATATCCTCGAACATTTCTTCTCTATCTTCGTCTTCATCTTTTCGGCAATTATTTGTAAACTTATGAACCAGCTTTTTGTAATGTTCAGGCAGCACCCGTTCCTTCCCATACAGTGGGTGATACGGTGCTGAACGAAAGAGTAACAATCTTTTCGAGTGGGAAATACAGTTCTTTTATACAGAACCAGATGTTTTACCAGTACATCCTCTACTCTCTCCAGCAAGTGCTCTGACGCTTCACTTATGACAAAAGTTTCATACACATTATCTATTAAAGAGCAGGAGGTATTGTACTTCAGCAGTTCCGCTTTATCGTGCTTATTCCCGTCTCCCTTAACTTTATATATGGCATTTAATACGAACAGCAATGGCAGTACAGGGTAAATATATGGTGTCTAAAAAACTGCGTTACACCTTGTCTTACTGCAAACTGTTCTCTTCTTTACAGGCACACCTTTATACAGTAGTTCGTTATCAAATCGCCGATAGCAATTATTGATATCCTCCGTAATTTTCTTTATTAGTTTTTTCCCATTATCCTCATAATCATGCTATTTATCGCTCGTCTCTGAACGGCTCAGCAGATGCACCATATTACTGATCGCCTGAAACAAGTAATCATTTTCATCACGAATTTTAAACAGCAGTTTGTAAGACTTCATGTCAGCTTCATCATCACAGCTACGCATGTTAATTTTTGTAATATCTTCTTCAGTCCCAAAAACAAGTCTCGTATAGAGAAACGGAAGCTCATCCGAGCTCAAGTCTTCTCTTTTTCCGGACTCAGTCAGAAAATCTGTAAGAATACGGAAATTCCTATCTTTGTACCCAAGAATATTGCTGTTTTCAACGAATTCCGCAAATTCAGTCATCTGCTGTTCAATCTTATGCCGAAGTTTTTTCTTTGACAAATTAGCATTTTCAAAATCAAATGCGCTATTACAGAACTTCTCAAACACTATAACCACTGGGCCACTCCACCGCCCGACGACAAGAAGGCCGCACGCCGCCGCACTATTGGCAACGTCAACCTGTTCCTTGTCTCTTCCCTGCGTCCGAAGTTGACCAACTTTCCGATGTTGGACATCCCGGCGAGTGTCAGCGCGGTCTCTACCAAGAAGGGTAAAACCGGCAAGACCGATCATCGCGACTGCACCGCCGGAATTACCTTCCAGCAATGAGCATGCTCTCTACGAAAAGTTTTGGGAGGCCATTCACTGCTCTGTCCGCAAGCAGGTGGAGGAATTCGCCAAAATTCAGTCGCAGTTCAAGGAGGGAAATATTGCTTTCCTCCTTTGCGAGGCAATCGACCACGACGAGTTTGAACTGTGCCGCAAAAAGTCGAACCGCTTCAAACGGAACGGGATCATCCGGAAGGAGGATAAGCACCGAAGACCTGTCGAAGTTGGCATCAAACCGACCGCATTTGTTCAGTTTATCCGTAATCAAAACGACTATCAGGACTTCTCCAGCCGAAAAAATCACCGACTATCTAAAGGATATCGGGGTGTTAACGCTGCAGGAGGAAAAGAGCAACACCTGTCACCTGGGAACAGATAAAAAGGGCCGCATTCTGCCGCGAGTATTGCGGATCGACGTACAAACGCTGCGTGACAACGCCGAGAAGTATGACCTTTTCGAGCAGTAGGCATACGAATAAGCCTATTTTTAGTATAGCCCCTGCGGCATCGAGCCGCAATACAGGCGCGGTTCCGCAGGTGTCTGATACGGCGAAATCCGGTTATCCCGAACTGTCGTATATGTATATATAGTATAACAATGGAAAGAATATACAATGCACCCACCATCTACACAAACCAAAGGAGGTCAACCCTTATGTTCAAGCCCACACCCACCTGTCCCCTGCCCGACATCCGCGAGGCGCGCATTGACCCGACCCTGCCGGTGAACGAGCGGCTGCGCCTGTTCGCCGCCGCCATCGGCGATCCGCACCGCTTCCGCGTCGGCGACACTGAGGTCGAGGTGCTGTTCGACGACAGCGCGCCCAGCCTGCAAGCCTGCCTGACCGGCATGTGCAGACAGCTGCAATAGTGTCAAAAACCGGATAATATATCTTGAAACTTGCGGTACGCCGTGTGCTGTGATACACTATACGTGCAAAACACAGCCTGCGGCGTGCCGTCCGTTTTTTAGGAGGCACTCAATGGCACGAAAAAGTAAATACGAACCCCAAAAGTTATCCACAGTCCTGTGGAAACCCGCGCTTTATATCCGTCTTTCCCGCGAGGACGGCGACAGCGAGGAGAGCAACAGCATCATCAGTCAGCGCGAACTGCTGACCGAGTTTGCAGATACGCAAACCGACATGACCGCGTCCCGGCTGTACGTTGATGACGGCTATACCGGCACCGACTTCGACCGGCCGGATTTCCGACGCATGATGCACGACCTGCGCGCCGGCATCGTCAACTGCGTGATCGTCAAGGATCTGTCCCGACTGGGACGCAACTACGTCAAGGTCGGCGAGTACCTTGAGCACACGTTTCCGCTGCTGAACGTGCGGTTCATCGCGCTGAGCGAGCGCATCGACAGCGTTGCCGACCCGCGCTCGGCGGACAGCCTGATCGTGCCGTTCCGCAACATCCTCAATGACGAGTACGCGCACGATATCTCCAATAAAGTCCGCGCTTCGCTCGATCTCAAGCGCCGACAGGGCAAATTTATCGGCTCATTTGCGTCCTACGGCTACCGCAAAGACCCGAACGACCACAGCCGGCTGCTGATTGACGAGCCGGCTGCCGCCGTTGTCCGCGATATTTTCAACTGGTTTCTCGCCGGAACAAGCGTACTCGGTATTGCCAAAAAGCTGAATGCTAAGAGCATTCCGAATCCATCTGCCTACAAACGGCAGCAGGGCATGAACTACCGCCATCCGGCCTCGGGCAAGCTGGACGATCTGTGGCCGGACAGTTCGGTTCGCCGTATCCTGCGCAATCCTCTCTATACCGGCACTATGGTGCAGGGCAAAAACCGCATGAAAAGCTACAAGCTGCATGTCAGCGAGGCCGTGCCCGAGGAGGACTGGATCACTGTCGAGCAGACACACGAGGCTATCATCTCAAGCGAGCTGTTCGCCAAAGCGCAATCCCTGTTCGCCCGTGATACGCGCACCTCACCAACACAGCCCAAAGTCTACCTGTTCTCCGGTTTTCTTCGCTGCGCGGACTGCGGCAAGGCAATGAACCGAAAGCTGATTTCCCAGCCGCATCGCGACTATTACTACTATATCTGCTCGACGTTTAAGAAGCAGCACAGCGGCGCCTGCACGAAGCATACCATCCGCAGCGACCGGCTGGAGCAGGCTGTATTGGAAACGCTCCGTCACCAGATTGCTCTGGCGGTCGAGATGGATGAGCTGATTGCCGAGATAAACCGCAGCGGCACGCGAAACCGTTCCGTTAAGCCTCTGCTTGACGAGCGGGCACAGCTTGAAACCGAGCGCGAACGCATCGAGCAGATGAAGCTGTCCCTGTATCCGGACTGGAAAGCCGGAGATATTTCGCGTGAGGAATACCATCGGCTGAAAGAGCAGTTTGAGCAGCAGCAGGCCAAACTGGACACACGTCTTGCGTCCCTGCAAGCGCGCATTGACGAGGTGCAGAGCGGCGTGGACGAAACCAATTCGTTTGTATCACAATTCGTAAAATATCGCAATCTGCCCAGTCTGACGCGCGAAGTCGTAGTCGAACTGATTGACATGATTTATGTGCATGAGGGCGGAAAAATCACGATAAAGTTTAAGTTTTCGGACGCCTATGCAGTCGCGCAGGAGTATATCCGCAAGCATGGTCAGACCGCATAAGGCACATAGTCCTAAAATAACATCTTCCCCCGCTGCTGCCGACACCCTTTCCGTGCTGCTGGAGGATTTGGGTGCCGAGCCGCGGGACTTTGACTGCATCGTTACCGGCGACCTCGGTCACATCGGTGCGGACCTGCTGCTGACGCTGCTGCGCGGTGACAGCATCGACCTGTCCCCGGTCTACTCGGACTGCGGCAGCCTGATTTTCGGCGACGAGCAGGACGCGCATGCAGGTGGCTCGGGCTGCGGCTGCTCAGCGGCAGTTCTCTGCGGACCGCTGCTGCGCGATATGCATCGCGGCAAAATCCACCGGCTGGTGTTTGCGGGCACAGGTGCGATGATGAGTCCGACCTCGGTGCAGCAGGGACAGCCGATTGCAGGTATCTGCCACGCCGTTGTACTGGAAAGGAGCGAAGCATGAACTACCTGAACGCTTTCTGGGTCGGCGGACTGATCTGTGCGCTGTGTCAGGTGATGATTGACAAAACCAAGCTGACACCGGCGCGTGTTCTCGTTTCGCTGGTGGTGCTCGGCGTTATCCTGCAGGGGCTCGGCTGGTATCAGGCAGTCGTGGACTACGCAGGTGCAGGCGCGACTGTACCGCTGCTCGGCTTCGGATACTCGCTGGCGAAAGGCGTTGCCAAAGCAGTTGCGGAAAGCGGCCTGCTCGGCGTGTTCACCGGCGGCGTGACCGGTGCGGCAGGCGGCATTGCCGCCGCGATCGTGTTCGGCTGTCTGTTCGCGCTGCTGTCCAGACCGCAATCAAAGTCGTAAAAAATAACACTCCCGCTCGGAATCCACCTTCCAAGCGGGAGCATTTTTGCAGCCAATTCTTTCTTTATCCGATTACGCAGATCACGGTCATTATCATGGCGCATACCACCGCAGCCGCGCTGACAGTGCGTACCTTGCTTACCGCGCCATCGGCCTGCTGCCGGTCTTCACCCAACAGCCATGCCGGTCGGAAATAGAACAAGATACCGAGAACGAACAATACGCCTATGCTGACCCAGTCATAGATTTGCATTTTCAATGCCCCATTTCTTCATTTCCGTAACCCAATACTCTCTCTTCATTTCTCTCTCCTGCTTCCGTCTGCCGAAAGCTGCGGCACTAACCGACCGGCTGCAATCCGTCGGTATCTGCCGCTCGCGCACCTGCGTCTGTATACGCGGTGCAAACCTGCTCATCGCCTGTCTCTGCAGGTGATTCTTTTTTATCAGGTTGATATTATTTTATCACACCCTGCTGTAAATCTCAATGTTTCTGCGGCTTTACAAAACACTTTCTCCGATTTAACCAATTTCTTTTTTGTGTTTTTGGCAGGAACCCTTTATTTTTTGTGCACTTTATCTGTATCTATCTCCTTGCTTTATTGCATATTTTCGAGTATACTAAGAAAGACGAACTTTATCCCGCAATTGGGAAGGAGGAACTTTTTCAAATGCTGCACTCCAAAAACAAAAAACGCGGCTTCACGCTCGTGGAGCTGATCGTTGTGCTGGTCATTCTGGCGATCCTCGCGGCGCTGCTCATTCCGGCACTGACAGGATATATTGATAAGGCGAAAAAAGATCAGGTCATCGCGGAAACGCGAATGCTGCATGAGGCGGTGCAGACGGAGATGTCCGAACTATATGGTTCTTCAAATTGGAAACTTAATTCCTACACCACACTTGCAAACAGTACAGGTACAGTAATTGGTAACAATTCTAATGGTAATCCTAATAGTTATGATTTGAAAGCCAACTACGATAAAATTGCAAAACTTTCCGAAGTACCTTGTCTGCAGGAAGGCGGTTCTGGACAATTTCTCGTTCTTATCAATAGTAAGGCACAAATCCACGCGATTATTTATCACTCCGACCGTGGCTATCTCGGTCTTTACTTTAGTGATACCAACCAATATAGTGCCTATAAAATTGGCGAAACCGCTGAAGGCGGTAAAATAAGTGATAACATGTTCCGTTCTTATTATAGTTCGGTTTATTATAATGCCGCCGTTGATGCAGTGCCCGACTCCAACGGCAATTACAACGACAAGAACTATTATTGGTGGTCTTGCACCGGCATCCGCGGTATGCTGAACATCAGCGAACTTGTTTTCCCATCATAACAAAATCCCCGCCACTCGGCGGGGATTTCCTTTACCATATGATATTATGCCTCAAACCCATCAGGAAACACAACGGTCAGCATCCACTTGAACGCCTCTTCGCCGTAAACGGCGTGCGGCACCTTTGCGGGCATGACGAGCGTTTCACCTGCCTTGACGATATGCGGCACACCGCCGACCGTAAAGCGTCCGGTGCCCTCGAGCACGGTCACCATTGCGTCGCCGGTGGAGTCGTGCGTGCCGATCTCCTCGCCTTTGTCAAACGCGAACAGCGTAATGCTGACCGCCTTGTTCTGCGCCAGTGTCTTGCTGACCACCTGTCCCGACTGAACGGAAACCAGCTCAGCGAGCCTTACAACGCTCTCGTGGTCGATATTGCGGATGAACTTGTCCATAGCTTCTCCTCTTTCCTGTCGTTTGCTTTATGCGAACAGTATACCACGCCAAGCCGCCGATTTCTGTTGTCCGCACAACATTTACAGGAAAATCGAATTTTCCTTGCGCGCTTCGGTGCGGAATTGCTCGAGCATAGCGGTGTGCGACAGGAAATCCGGATCATCAAATTTCTTTGCACCGCTCGGGCAGTAAGTCGTGCAGGCACAGCATTTAATACAGGTGCCCGGAATATTAGACGGGTCGTTCGGGTCAATCGCACCCATCGGGCAGATTTTCGCGCACAGACCGCAGTGCTCACACAGCATCATCATCGTGCTCGGCTTGGCCTTGAGGAACTTTGCGGGCGTTTTGTCGGTCTTGAGCGGCGTGTAGTAGGCTGCCTGCGCGTCACCCGGCACCTTCGGCGGCTTGATCTCTCCCTCGCTTCTCAGCTTGAGCGCCGCACCCTGAGCCAGCATACGCAGCTCACTGAGGTCAGCCGCGTCCGGACGGTCTGCCGCCAGTTTGTCCGAGAATACATGCCGGCACAAAAAAGCGCCGCCTGCCGCCGGTTTGAAGTTGTTTTTTGTCAGCAGCTCGCACATTTCGGCAAGCGCGTTGTCATACGCTCTGCCGCCGTAGGTGACAAGTGCCACCGCCGGTGTACCCTCACCGTGCAGGCAGCGAGCAAAGTCCGGCGAAATCTTGTTCGGCAGCCGACCGGCATACACCGGACAGCCGAATACGACCAGCTCATCCGGGGCAAACTGATACTCCTGCGCACGGTCAGACGGCGTGTTGAGCGATATGTACCGGCACTCAGCCTTGAACAGACGCGCCAGTTCATCCGCCGTTGTTTCAACAACAGTCTTTGTGCTTCCTGCCGGACTGAAATACACACCCGTAACTTTCTTGATATCCATATCCTTTTCGTCCTCCGCTTTACGCTTATTCTACAATTTCAATACGGAATACGTTGATCGTGTCCACATCGGGGCAGCAAAACACCGCCGTGCCGTCCTCCTGCCCGGGAAGATGGCCGCCGTAGCGCAGAATGTCGATGTATGGGAACGCAACGTGCATCGCCATCGGGCAAAGCTGCCCGCGCTCAGTGTCAAAGTCGAAGCTGTCGCCGATTTTGTGCCCGCGGTGACAGCCGTGCTTGCCTTTTCGGTCGATCAGCGTAATTTTGATCTTGGGTCTGCTCATTTGCGCCACGGCTCCTCACCCTGATGCAGAATTTCCATCTGGCACAGACGCATCGCATTCAGCGCAGTATCGTGTGACTCCGGCGTGACGCACGCGCACAGTGCCGCGTCAATCACGATGTTTGCCTCCGGAAATGCCGCCTTGCACAGCATGGCGTTGGAAATCACGCAAATGCCGGTGCATACGCCGACAAATTCAATTTCCGTCGGCGGTTCCGGCAGCGCGCGGAGCATGTCCGGCAGGGCCACCGAGCCGAACGTCGGCTTGCGGATGATGCGGGACGCCGGAATGCCGTCCACAGCGGCAGCAATGGCATTGTCCAGTGCATGACCTTCCGTTCCTTCGATGCAGTGCGGCACCGGCAGATGACGCCCTTCGTTTGTCTCCATGTAGTTCGGCTGATGGGTGTCCAGCGTGACAAACAGATTCTCACGCGGTGTATTTTTTGCCTTCTCTGCCACATAGGGCACGATAGCGCGCGCTTCCGCCGTACCGAGAGGGCCGCTGATAAAATCCTTCTGCATATCCACTACGATAAGAATTTTCATAAATTACGGTTCTCCTTTGTGTAGTGGTTATAGTATAGCATTGTTTGATGGGTTTTCCAATGAAGTTTGTGTGGCTTGTGCGTTAGCGAGTGCTAATAGTTGATTATTCGCTTGAGAAGCGAGCGGAACTGCGCTAACGCCGTGCGGGCGCATAAGAGGGTAGACAACCTGCGGTTTTCCACCCTCTTATGAATCTCCCCTTTTCCCTTGGATAGTCTGGCGCAGACCGGAGACCGGCGACCGCTGCGAAACATGGGAACGGCAGAGGATTTTTTCTTCCGCAGAGACGCACTGCGTGCGCTCATGTATCTGCGTATTCGCAGTGTCAGATACCGTTCTGCTACACAGGCGGTTTATTCTACGCAGAGCGCGGCACAAGGTGAATTGCCCGAAGGGCAAGAGAAGGTCCCCTGGGGGATAGCAGTGCCGCGCAACTTGTTTGCGCGTTGTGCCGGAAGGCACCTGCGAATCTATCTGATTTATACCATTTATCCTCACAGGTGCTGTCTGTAATCTCCAGACTTACGAATCGTGCGGCACTGTCATGCCGCACCTGCTTAGATGAAATCACATGTGTAGCAGAACACTATCTGACACTGCGAATCGGTTGCGAAAGACACTGTAGTAAAAATCCTCTGCCGTTCACCTTTTTCGAAGCGGTCACATGTCGGCGATCTGCGCCAGACTAACTAATAAGGGAAAGGTAGGAGTTCAAAGAGGAAGGGAAACCGCAGGTGTCCCTTCCTCTTTGTCCCCGCCGCGGACGCGGCAGTCTCCCGCGCTCCGCGGAGCGCAATTTCTCTCTGAATGTCAGCGAAAACCTCCCCGCCCGTCAGGGTGAACCGCCTGCGCGGTTCAAATACCCCGCTCAGCCGGTGCAGCAAAAGGTGCTGCCCAGAAAAGGCGAACACGCTTACGCAGTTCGTGTACCCTGCAAAACCTGTGCAGAAAACAGCCGTTACCCGATGAAATCCTCCACCCGGTCTGCCGCCCTGTGCATCGCATGCTCCGCCTTATGCGCCGCGTGCTTGGCATTCCGCCGCATCGACGGATTGAGCATCGCGCCGGCCGCTACCATCGAAACCACCGCGCCTGCCATCGCTCCGGTTGCAATGCCGGAAACAAAAGGTGAAATTCGCATAAAAGATCTACCGCCTTTCATAAAGTTTATAGAATCAGTATGCCCGCTCGTCCCTCAAATTTTACACAGCAAAAAAATGCTTGTTTGGCACAATCGACTATTTACAATCGCATGTTCATATTATATAATATATCTAACAATCCGCCTTTAAGGTGCGGCCCGTGAGCCGCGCAAGGCAGAAAACAGTGCATACGCCGTCAGCCGTAAGACAAGGGGACAGGTGTAGTGTTTCGTGCGGCTTTCTGCTAATTGTTGTGGCGGAGAGTCATTTTTTTGCATTTTTGAAGGGAGGCGGCAGATTGACCGAACCGAAGATCATACTCGATCAGGATGGCATTCGCCGTGCACTGACCCGCATCGCGTTCGAAATCGTGGAAAAAAACAAGGGCGCGGAGCACCTGCTGCTCGCCGGTGTGAAAACACGCGGTATCTATCTGGCACAGCGCATTGCTGCCAAGCTGGGCGAGGTTGAAGGCACGGCACCTCCTGTGCTCGAGCTGGACGTTACGCCGTGGCGCGATGACGTGCCGCGCATGGACGCTCCTCTGCCCGATCTCGATCCGCGCATTGCAGGCGCGACCGTCATCATCGTGGACGATGTGCTGTACACCGGACGCACCGTGCGTGCCGCCATCGAAGCCATCTCTCACCGAGGACGCGCCGAGCGCATACAGCTGGCTGTGCTGGTCGACCGCGGTCACCGCGAACTGCCGCTGCGGCCGGATTATATCGGCAAAAACCTGCCTACCGCGCGTGATGAACGCGTTTTTGTCCGCCTGACCGAAGTGGACGGCGAAGACAGTGTAAACATACAAGCTCGCAATCCGTAAAACAACATCGCACCTGAGAAAGGAAGAACCGAATGTCTATCCAAACCTTAGTAGAAAAGATCAAGGAAAAAGGCAACCCGACCGTAGCCGGCCTGGACGCTCGACTGGAGTACATCCCCCAGCATATTTCGGGACGCAACATGATGCTGCACGGCGAAACGCTGCGTGCTGCCGCTGAGAGCGTCGTAGCCTTCAACTGCGGCCTGATCGACGCACTGTGCGACATTGTTCCGGCCGTAAAGCCGCAGGCTGCGTATTACGAGCTGCTCGGCTCCTACGGTGCGATGGCGCTCAAGGAGACCATCGACTACGCACACGCCAAGGGCATGTACGTTATCGGCGATATCAAGCGCAACGACATCGGCGCTACCGCAACCGCTTACGCAGAGGCTTACCTCGGCAAGACCCGCGTCGGCGATACCGAGATCGCACCGTACGGCTGCGATTCGGTTACCGTAAACGGCTACCTCGGCACCGACGGCGTAGAGCCGTTCCTCAAGGAGTGCCGCAGCCGCGAGAAGAGCCTGTTTATGCTGGTCAAGACCTCCAACCCGTCCTCCGGCGAACTGCAGAACCGCGACATGGAGGGCAAGCCGCTCTACGCCCGCATGGCCGAGATGGTAGCAAAGTGGGGCGAGGGTCTGGATACGCCGTGCGGCTACAACCAGATCGGTGCCGTAGTCGGCGCAACCTACCCGGAGGAACAGAAGATCATCCGTGAGCTGCTGCCGAAGTCCTACTTCCTCGTACCGGGCTACGGCGCGCAGGGCGCAACCGCAAAGGACATCGCCAATGCATTCAACGACGACGGTCTCGGTGCTATCGTAAACTCCTCTCGCGGCATCATGTGCGCATGGAAGAAAACCGGTAACAACGGCGAGGACTATAAGGAAGCCGCCCGCGCAGAAGCCATCCGTATGCGCGACGACATCGTAGCGGCGATTAAATAATATAAACCGCGCCATCGGCGCGCATTAAAATAGAATTTGCCTTGCAAATTCATAAAAACCTGGAGCACGTATCAGCGCAGCGCGAATGAAATCGCGCAAGGCGAGCGCCGGTTTTTATACAAGTACGGAGCAAAGTTTCGCTCGTCGGAACTTTGTGCAGTTCTGGACATATCCGCGCTTTCAGCGCGGTATATCCCCTCGATTGAAACCGTGGTTTCAATCGAAGAATTAAGGAGCGTGTGGATATAGTGAAAAAAGCATACTTACTGCTGGCGGACGGCACTCTGTTCGAGGGTACCGCAGTCGGCTACGAAGGACAGAGCATCGGTGAGGTCGTATTCAACACCGGCATGGCAGGCTATCAGGAGGTTCTGACCGACCCGTCCTACTACGGTCAGGTCGTTACCATGACCTACCCGCTCGTCGGCAACTACGGCATCAACTTTGAGGATTATGAGTCCCGCAAAAGCTGGGTTTCCGGCTTTATTATGCGCGAGATGTGCGAATACCCGTCCAACTGGCGCTGCAAGGTAACGCTCGACGAGTACCTCAAGGCACAGAAGGTCGTTGGCCTTGCTGGCATCGATACCCGCCGACTGACCCGCAAGCTGCGCGGCGAAGGCGTTATGAACGGTGTTATTTACACCGAGGGCTTCGAGCCGGATGAGCAGACCATTGCGGAAATGAAGGCTTACGTTGTAAAGGATGCGGTTAAGACCGTAACCTGCGACGAAAATATCGTTTATCCCGCTGACGGTGAGACCAAATACCGCATTGCCCTGTTCGATTACGGCGTAAAGTACAACATTGAGCGCGAGCTGTGCAAGCGCGGCTGCGAAGTCACCGTTGTTCCGGCATACACCAAGCCGGAGGACGTAGTCGGCAAGTACGACGGCGTGATGCTGTCCAACGGCCCCGGCGACCCGGCGGAGAATGTCGAGATCGTGGCAAACCTCAAGGAGCTGCTGAAGTCCGACATGCCGATCTTCGGCATCTGCCTCGGCCACCAGCTGCTGGCACTGGCTATCGACGCAAAGACCACCAAGCTGAAGTACGGCCACCGCGGTGTCAACCATCCGGTAAAGGACATCGACGCGGACCGCACCTACATCACCTCGCAGAACCACGGCTATGCCGTTGTAGGCGAGTCGGTTGACCCGCAGATTGCCCGCGTGCGCTATGTCAACCTGAACGACGGCACCGTTGAGGGCCTCGAGCACATCGGCCGTCCGGTATTCACCGTTCAGTACCACCCGGAGGTATGCCCGGGCCCGATGGATACCTCGTATCTGTTTGATAAGTTCATCGAAAATATTGAAAAGTCGAAAGGAGGCGCTCAGTAATGCCGCTGCGCAAAGATATTCATAAGGTAATGGTACTGGGCTCCGGCCCGATCGTTATCGGTCAGGCTGCCGAGTTCGACTATGCAGGCACGCAGGCCTGCCGCGCACTGCGCGAGGAGGGTCTGGAGGTTGTTCTGGTAAACTCCAACCCGGCAACCATCATGACTGACAAGGCTATGGCGGACAAGGTTTACATCGAGCCGATGACCGTCGAAGCCGTTCAGGAGATCATCAAAAAGGAGCGTCCGGACTCTCTGCTGCCCAACCTCGGCGGTCAGACCGGTCTGAACCTCGCCATGGAGCTGTGTGAGAACGGTTTCCTTGATAAAATGGGCGTAAAGCTGCTCGGCGCTAATCCGACCACCATCGCAAAGGCAGAGGACCGCCAGATGTTCAAGGACACCATGGAGAAGATCGGTGAGCCGATCATTGCCTCCAAGGTTGTTCACTCGGTCGAGGATGCGGTTGATTTCACCCGTGAGATCGGTCTGCCGGTCATCATCCGTCCGGCGTACACGCTCGGCGGCACCGGCGGCGGCATTGCCTACACCTGGGAGCAGCTGCGCGAAATTGCGGCCTCCGGCATCATGTACTCCCGCGTGGACGAGATTCTGGTCGAGAAGTGCATCGCAGGCTGGAAGGAAATCGAGTACGAGGTAATGCGCGACCACAAGGGCAACGCCATCACCATCTGTAACATGGAGAACATCGACCCGGTCGGCGTACACACCGGCGACTCTGTTGTAGTTGCGCCGTCGCAGACCCTGTGCGACAAGGAGTATCAGATGCTCCGTACCTCCGCACTCAACATCATCACCGAGCTGGGCATCGAGGGCGGCTGCAACGTGCAGTACGCACTCAATCCGGAATCCTTCGAGTACGCCGTTATCGAGGTAAACCCGCGTGTTTCCCGTTCCTCTGCGCTGGCTTCCAAGGCAACCGGCTACCCGATTGCAAAGGTAACCGCAAAGATTGCAGTCGGCTATGGTCTGGATGAGATCTCCAACGCCGTTACCGGCAAGACCAAGGCATGCTTCGAGCCGACGCTCGACTACTGCGTTGTCAAGTTCCCGCGCTGGCCGTTTGACAAGTTCGTTTACGCGGACAACACCCTCGGCACCCAGATGAAGGCCACCGGCGAGGTTATGGCCATCGACAACAGCTTTGAGGGCGCACTGATGAAGGCCGTCCGCGGCTGTGAGATCAAGCTGGACAGCATGATCGCCCCGCATATCCAGAAGCAGTCTGACGCCGAGATTAAGAAGGGCGTGTCCCGCACGGACGACCAGCGTCTGTTCCACATCTGCGAGGCTCTGCGCCGCGGCATCATGACCATTGAGGAGATTCACGACATCACCACGATGGACGTGTTCTTCCTGCACAAGTTCCAGAACATCATCGACATGGAGAAGGAACTGGCTGCAGCTGACAAGATCGACTCCGATCTGTACATCCGCGCCAAGAAGATGGGCTTCCTCGACAAGACCATCGAGCAGCTGTCCGGCAAGGACATTTCGGATGTTAAGCGTCTGCCGGTATACAAGATGGTTGATACCTGCGCCGCCGAGTTCGAGGCAGAGACCCCGTATTACTACTCCACCTATGATGAGGAGACCGAGGTTGCACCTCCGTCCGGCAAGAAGAAGGTTCTGGTACTTGGTTCCGGCCCGATCCGAATCGGTCAGGGCATCGAGTTCGACTACTGCTCGGTTCACGCTGTCTGGGCACTGCAGAAGCTCGGCTGCGAGACCGTTATCATCAACAACAACCCGGAGACTGTTTCCACTGACTTTGATACCGCTGACCGTCTGTACTTCGAGCCGCTGACGCCCGAGGACGTTACCGGTGTTGTTGAAGCAGAGAAGCCGGATTACGCTATCGTACAGTTCGGCGGCCAGACCGCCATCAACCTTGCGGCGCACCTTGAGAAGCTGGGCGTTCCGATCCTCGGCACGCCGGCATGGTCGATTGACGCCGCTGAGGACCGTGAAAAGTTCGACGTTATCCTCGAAAAGTGCGGTATCCCGCGTCCGGCAGGCCACACGGTTATGACCGAGGAGGAGGCTGTCAAGGCGGCTGACGAGCTTGGCTATCCGGTTCTCGTTCGTCCGTCCTACGTTCTGGGCGGTCAGGGCATGGAGATTGCCTACAAGGAGGCCGATGTCCGTGAGTTCATGCAGGTTATCACCCGCAACAAGGTTGAAAACCCGGTTCTGGTCGATAAGTACATGATGGGCCGCGAGATCGAGGTCGATGCCATCTGTGACGGCGACGACATCCTCATCCCGGGTATCATGGAGCACTTCGAGCGCGCAGGCGTTCACTCCGGCGACTCTATCTCCATCTATCCGTCCATCAACATCGAGCAGAAGCACAAGGACACCCTCGTTAAGTACACCGAGGCTCTGGCAAAGAACCTCGCTGTTCTCGGTCTGGTCAACATCCAGTTCGTTCTGTACAACGATCAGATCTATGTTATCGAGGTAAACCCGCGTTCGTCCCGTACCGTGCCATACATCTCCAAGGTTACCGGCGTGCCGATGGTCGATCTGGCTACCCGCTGCATGTTCGGTGAAAAGCTGAAGGACATGGGCTGCGGCACCGGTCTGCATCCGGAAAGCGACCACTATGCGGTCAAGGTTCCGGTATTCTCGTTCCAGAAGCTGCGTGATCTGGATACCCAGCTTGGCCCTGAGATGAAGTCTACCGGCGAGGTGCTCGGCGTTGCCAAGACCTTCCGCGAGGCACTGCTCAAGGGTCTGACCGGCGCAGGCTTCCAGATGAAGAAAAAGGGCGCTGTCCTGATCTCGGTCCGTGATTCGGACAAGCAGGAGGCAATCCGCATCGGTGAGCGCTTCGAGGCTCTCGGCTTTGATATTTACGCTACCAGCGGCACCGCAAACGTGCTCAACCGCCACATGGTCGCCACTAACGCCATCCGCAATGTGGATGAGCCGTCCCCGAACATCATCGACCTGATCGAGTCCGGCAAGATTGACTACGTTGTTGCCACCTCGGTCAAGGGCCGTCATCCGGAGCTTGGCTCGGTACACATCCGCCGTACCGCGGTAGAGCGTGCAATCCCGTGCCTGACCTCGATGGATACGGTTTCCGCGCTGCTGCGCTGCCTGGAAGGCGATATTAAGATTGAAAACTGCGAAATGGTTGATATCAACACCATCTGATTGCAGTGAAATAAAACAGAAACCCGAAGGGAGGAACTTCGTAAAGAAGTTTCTCCCTTCGGGTTTTATAATCCGCCGGAATAGAGGCGCCGTATGAACAGCATCCTGAACCGTGACGGAGGAAATAGAAAAATCATTCCAGTCTCTTGTATAGCGTAAGAAAACAGAAACGGTGCAGTCAATAAGACTACACCGTTCCGAAAAATGTTAAATTGAGATGCAAAAGCTGTCTTGGGGCATCTTCTTTGTGGAGGGTGCCCAAAATCGACTGCTTTTTATTATGCTGTTGTACGAGAAAAATTAGTCCTCGTCGTCGATCTCCAGGTAATCCTCAAGATCCTTGAACAGTGCGGTCGGATCAACATCGTCCTCGAGAACGATCTGAAGCGGCTCGTTCAGGGACAGCAGGAACATACCGAGCAGGCTCTTTGCGTCTACCATACCGCTCTTGCCGTGAATCCAAATATCAAAACCGTAACGAGTTACGATCTTGTTGATCTTCTGAATGTCGTCCGTATTCTTTACACGGATACCTCTGGTCATAATAACTACCTCCTGAGATTGTACTTCGTGAAACCCTTTTATGTTAGTTTCATTATAGCATAAAACAGCAGAAAGAAAAGAGGTTTTTGTAGATTTTCTCATTTTTCAGCGTTTTTCGCTTAACATAAGCACAATTTCTCAATTAATTAGGCACTATTCACAGATTATAGGCTATATGTTTGTGCACAGTGTCGAGTCTCTCGGTCGGATGATTCGTGAGAAGCGACAAAAAGCTGTACAGAAAATCGTATATTCTGTCAGGCAGGATTTTACTTACCCAGTGAAACAGCGTGATCCCGCTGTGACAGGCGGCCTTTCCCTGCGGTATGCAGCAACAGCACGGCGGCGATTACTGCGGTCAGCACCTCCGCGATGGGGAACGCCAGCCACACGCCGGCCGGCAGCAGGTGCGCGAACAGCCATGCCGCCGGCAGTACAAAAATCAGCTGGCGCAGCAGCGACACGAGCAGCGACTGCACACCGCCCTCGGTGGCCTGGAACACGCCCTGTATGGCAATGTTTGCACCTGCGAATACAAAGCTGACCGCCAGCACGCGCAGACCGGTCACGCACAAGCCCATCGTGCCTGCGGACAGTGAGAAAATACCTGCCAGCGGCTGCGCCAGAATTTCTACAGCCGCAGTGCAAACCAGCATGAGAACGATGGTGTACATCAGACCGCAGCGCACGCCCTCACGGATGCGTTTCGCATTCTGCATGCCGTAGCTGAACGACACAATCGGCGTAATCGCGTCACGCAGACCGAACGCCGCGAACAAAACGAACTGCTGAATTTTGTACACAATGCCATAAGCGGTGACATACGAACTGTCCAGACTGCCGAAAATCAGATTGACACAATAATTCATCACGCTCATCGCGCCCTGTGCTATGATGGCCGGTACGCCGATGGAGTAAATCTCGCCGACGATACTGCGGCGCAGGCACAGAGCCTTGCGGCTGAACGGCAGTTCCCTGTTCAGCCGGAAATGGAACACGGCCGCCAGAGCCAGAGACGCAATCTGACCGAGCACGGTCGCCCATGCCGCACCTGCCACGCCCAGTTTCGGACAGCCGAGCAGACCGTAGATCATGATTGGGTCAAGCACGATGTTCGTCAGTGCGCCTGTCACCTGTGCGATTGTAGAATAAAGCGAACGGCCGGTCGCCTGCAGGGTTTTCTCAAACACCGAGAAGAACAGAATGCCGAACGATGCCATACAGCAGATGCGCAGGTACTGACTGCCCATCGCCAGAGCGGTCGGGTCGCTCGTCTGCGAGCCGATGTACGCACCCGCACCGAACGCGCCGAACAGCAGGCACACCGCATAAATAATCCCCATGAGCGTCAGCGCATTGCCTGCCGCTGCCCCCGCCTTCTCCCGGTCACCTTGACCAAGCGCGCGCGCAATAAGCGCATTTGCGCCGACACCGGTGCCGATGCCGACGGCGACCATCATCATCTGCACCGGAAACGCAAGTGTCAGCGCGTTGACCGCGATTTCACCGTTTTCCGCTATGTTTGCCACAAAATAGCTATCCACAATGTTGTAGACCGCCTGCAGCATCATGGATAGTATCATCGGTGTGCCCATCTGCAGCATGAGCCGTCCTACCGGCGCGGTCGCCATTCGTTTTTCTGCCTTGTTCCGATCCATATCGAAACCTCCTGATTGGATTTTCGGAGTCTTTGCGGAAAGCTGCCACAACCTGTCTTTTGCACAAAAGAAAAAAGTGCGTAAATCTATCTGGATTTACGCACTTCTGCTACTCGACTGCTTTATTTTATCAGCGTTTTTCGCACTTGTCAAGCGTTTAGACCGGATACTTCCGAAAGATTCCCGGTGCAACACCGACGTTCTTGCGGAAGCTGTGAATGAAATTCTCCTCGCTGTTGTAGCCGGTCGCGTAGGCGATTTCTTTGACCGACAATTCGGTGGACGCCAGCATATACTTCGCCTTGTCAATGCGGCGCAGCACGATATACTCATACGGTGAATAGCCGGTCCGCGCCTTGAACTGCCGTGAGAAATGCGATGGACTCAGGCTGACGGCTGCTGCCGCGTCCTGCACGCCGATCGGCTCGAACAAATGCCGGTTCATATAGCGGATGGCCTGTGCAATACGGTCGCCGCCTGCGGTGCTCTCGGTGGTCTCGTCCAGCAGGAGCAGGCACAGCAGCCTGTGGATCAGCTGTGAGCACCGTGCCTCGCTCAGCCGCGCGTCCTCGGCGCAGGCGCTCCGCAGAGAATCCAGCATTTGCGCAATCTCCGCCGGTGCGACCGGCGAAAATGCCCTGCGGCCGCGTGCCTGCAGGATTTTCTGATAGAACGCGCGGGCATTCAGGCCGTTGAACAGCAGCCAGGTGAACTCCAGTCCGTCCGAGGCGGCATAGCTGTATGGCTCACGGCAGTCGAACAGCACGATCTGTCCGGCTCCGGCGATGGCAGGCGTACCGTTCAGCGTCAGCTCCATTGCGCCATCATGCACAAAAAACAGCATGATATTTTGGTTGTGGTCACCCTGCAGGGCAATTTCCGACCGGTGATTGAAGGAATACCGGCTGTTGCAGAAGTAATGTCCGAGCCGCGTCGGGTAATAAAAAAGCTCCTTTGCAAGCGAAGACGGTGTAAAAAAGTACCGTTCCGAGGTCTGATGGACACCTAATTCGGGAATCAGCATAGCGGTCACTCTCCTTGCCTCTATCCTATCAGAAGTATCCGTTTGATGCAATAGCGAATAGCAGGATTTCGCAGGTTTAGGGTGATTTGTATCATTGGCAAGACGGCAGAAACGCTTTATAATAGAGCCATCAAACAGGGAAGCCACCCTTGATATGGCAAACAGACAAGGAGGATCATTCTTATGAAAATCGCATTTGACGTTGACGTTCTTGCCAAGCAGATGTCCATCAACGATTATGTTCACAAGGTAGCTGACTGGGGCTACAAGTACATCGAGCAGTCCCCGCATCCGCGCATTAACCCGTTCTACAAGCACCCGCTGTTCTCCAAGGAGTGCCAGCAGGAGTACAAGCAGGCTCTCAAGGAGACCGGTGTAGAGATTTCCTCTTTCATCGTTGTTTACCGCTGGTCCGGCCCGACCGAGGAGCAGCGCCAGCACGCAGTTGCAAACTGGAAGCGCATGATTGAGATCGCGGTTGACATGGGCGTACCGGTCATCAACACCGAGTTCTCTGGCGACCCGAACCAGCAGGAGATCTGCAACGGCATGTTCTTCAAGTCTATGGAGGAGCTTCTCCCGATCATCGAGCGTGAGGGCATCCGCGTAGAGTGCCAGTCTCATCCGTATGACTTCGTAGAGCTGAACGACGAGGCCTGCGACATCGTTAAGTCCTTCCGTTCCAAGAACCTGGGCTACGTTTACTCCGCATCCCACGGCTTCTTCTACGATCAGGGTAAGGGCGACGTTCGCCACATGCTGAAGTACGCCGGCGATGAGCTGACCCACGTTCTTCTGGCTGACACCTGGAACCAGACCAAGGACTGCCGCTACATCGTAAATCCGCCCTGGCTGAACCAGCGTGGCCGTGCTGACTACACCATCCACCAGCACACCGCTATGGGCGAGGGTGAGGTTGATTTCGACGGCATCTTCGAAACCCTGCGTGAGATGGACTTCGCAAACAAGCAGCTGAAGCCGGACGCTCCCAAGGTTGGCGGCGACAATATCATCTGCGTATCCTACTTCGGCTTCCCGGAGAAGATGGATCAGCAGGCTCCGGAGGCACTCGACCGCATCAAGCACGAGCTGCTGTAAAGAATACTTCCTGAATACACAAAAGGACTTGGGTTTTCACTCAAGTCCTTTTTCATTCGGCAGATAAAAACGGACAAACCGCTTTGGTTTGTCCGTTATATTTTTATTCTCCGCAGCCGGGGCAGTCGGAACAGTCACCGCACTCGATACCTTCTGCGGCTTTGCGGTCCTCATAGGCGCGCAGCGTGCCTTCGGTTATGTGGCTGAGAGCCGCCAGCCGCTCGTTTACCATATCCCACAGGCACATCGGCAAATGGTCGCGGTGTCCGCGGTGGATAGTCACGCACTCGAAGCAGTTGCCGTGATGGCGGCACGCCTCCTTACACGGGCAGTGATCACCGGATTCGCTCACCTGACGCAGAAATTCCAGCTTGATCTTGAGTGCTTCTTCCTTCTTGCCCTCGCGGTCAAGGTCGTTCTGCAGGATGGCCAGCTCGTTTCCGTCTATTTTCATAAGTATCGCTCCTCTATATATTGCACTGTATTGCATTTCCATCATAGCAGAGTTTTGACAGTTTCGTCAAAGCAACTTTATCCAAAACCGTGTTTTCGTGCAGTTATACAGATTTTCAACACTCATTTTATCTATTTTGCCATTGACAAAAAGGACAAAATAAAGCCCTCATTCACAGACACATGAACGAGGGCTTTTACTTCCAAATCTCCATAGATCCTCTTTTCCCGACAGGATATTTCCCATCGCATTTGGATTGGTATTCGGTTGTTTTTTCGGCATCTTTCGATCTTACGTTCGCGGAACCGCCCGGCTAAGGTTCGTTTACTGCACAAACTACATAATCCGTTTGGTTGCCTTTCCTACATTCGGGAACTCTATTTCCAGTGGGTGATGCGTCACTGCTCGGCGGAAGATGTGATACAGCCTGCCTTGTCGAACCGGATTTTACTCGGACTTTGATATCATCTCGTTCCGATACGGTATGTCTATGCTGCAGATACTCATCAGTATGCCCATCGGCGGGTGCAGCATCCGGCAGGTATCGTAAGATACTTCGTTTTGTTCGCCGGCGCATCAAATATCAGGGTTCTGTCATGTATGAACCTTACTTTCCTGCTGCCTCGATCCGCTTGACTGTCTTAGTATGCCATGTACGGATAGTTAAATTCACGAGGATAGCTTCCCCAAAGTTACCGTTGTTGTTACCTTTGCTTAGAAGCCGATCGCGCTTTTCAGGCGGTTCAAATTGTGGAATTGGAACTCGCTCATTTTTTCAGCTATCACCTTGATCGTTTCGGTCACAGCGCCGCGGCGAGTCCCGCGAACTGGTAAGATGCCTCTTCTGATACCATTGGACTCACCTCTTTCGTGGGTATCAAACCGGATTGACATCCTTCAGATTAGATGAAGGTTTGCGCCTTTTGGAGTAAAACCCCTGTTTTACTTTGCCTTTGGTGTTTGCCTTTATCTTTTCTGTGTCATTATAATATCATTAATATTGCACAACGTCAAGCGTTTTTTACGACTTTTTAGACTGCATATTGCACAACAAAAAGCCATCCATTTCGGTGATTTGGCTCTTTTCTCCAAGTGTGGAATTTGGTATAATGAAAGTGTTAGGGCTTGCGAAGCGAGCGGAATCTGCGCTGACGCCGCGCGGGCGCGGCACGGGTATGTCGCGCAACTCGCTGGTCTGGATATAACGGATGACACCTCCGAGTTACAATTATCAGTAATCTTTACCGTAGGGTGCAACGTCCTCGGCACACCGTTACTTTCTGAACTGCACCATCTGCATCGCAGGGGCGGTCATTGGCCGTCCACGCAACGTGAGGATATTACTTAAGGCAACACCGCAAAATTTATTTGCAAACCGCTCTTGTTGGGTTATGCGGTATTGTCTTAACTCCCACTTGGTAGGAGCTCTTCACTCTAATTTCTAATCACTAACTACTAATCCCAAAAGGAGGCTATTGCAGTGGAAAACTTTAGCTTTTATATGCCGACACGCTTATTTTTCGGTGCCGGATCGGTCAAGCGTCTGGCCAAGGCACGTCTGCCGCAGGGCACGGGTCTGATCATCACCGGCGGCACCTCCACCACCAAACTGGGCTATGTGGCCAAGGTGGCGGATACGCTGGCGGAAGCCGGTCACCCGACCGTGGTATACAACAAGGTACAGCCGAACCCGACGATCGAGGGCGTACGCGAGTGCGCTGCGCTCTGCCGTGAGCAGAACATTGCATTTGTTGTCGGTCTCGGCGGCGGCTCGTCCATCGACACGGCCAAGGCGGTTGCCATTATGGCGACCAACGACGGCGACTGGTGGGACTACATTCACGGCGGCACGGGCGGCGGCAAGCGCATGGCCAATGCCGGACTGCCGGTTGTTGCCATTCCAACGACCGCAGGCACGGGCACGGAGGCCGACCCGTTCACGGTTATCACCAACGGCGAGGAAAAGATCGGCGGCGGCGGCGAGAAGTGCTTCCCGACCATTTCGATCGTCGATCCGGACTTTATGATGACAGTTCCGCCGCATCTGACGGCATACCAAGGCTTTGACGCATTCTTCCATGCGGCCGAAGGCTATCTGGCTAAGACTGCAAGCCCGATGAGCGACATGTTCGCGCTGCAGGCAATTGCGCTGATTGGCAAATCGCTGGCAACAGCTGTTAAGAACGGCGGCAACGTCGATGCACGCGCGGATGTGGCACTGGCGAACACGCTGGCAGGTTTTGTCGAAACGCTGTCGAGCTGCAGCGGCGAGCACGCCATCGAGCATGCGCTGAGCGCGTTCCATCCCAATCTGCCGCACGGCGCGGGTCTGATCATGCTGTCCAAGGCATACTGGAGCCGCTTCAAGGACACCTCAGCTGACCGCCTGCAGGCCATTGCACACGCACTCGGACGTGCGGACGGCGATTTTCTCGCTGCGCTGGCTGAGCTGCAGCAGGCGTGCGGCGTGGACAAGCTGCGCCTGTCCGACTACGGCGTAAAGCCGGAGGACGCAGGCGAACTTGCTGACAACGCAGCAAGCACCATGGGCGCCCTGTTCCGTGTCGATCCGCGCACGCTGTCCCGCGAGGAGATTATGGACATCATCACCGAAAGCATTTAAGCGAATACGCTGAGAGCGGACCGATTGGTCCGCTCTTTTTTCGACAACGGCAGTTGCTAACACATTTTCGCGCGATAGCGCTGACTTTTTGACTTTGGGAGGGAGAAAGTTTCAACCAACGGGCGGAACTTTCAGACGACTTTGTGTCGTTTGCGTTACATCTGTGTTACACTGCTTGTATTGCCGCCAGATCATGCTATAATAGTCACAGAGTATGATATACGTCATACATCTATTAGCTTGCGGCTCTGCCGCAGACAAGGAGGTACACTCTATGAAATTTCAACAGGTAATGGCATTTTTCCTCACCGGTGCAGTGGCACTCTCCATGAGCACCACCGCGCTCGCTGCCGACCTTCCGGATAACGTTGATACCACCGTATCCGCCACACAGACCGCCGATGAGCAGGAAAACAACCTTTACGCCAAGAACGACAAGGACCTGACCGATGCCGAGTTCGAGCAGAAATACGAGCTGCCGGAGAACTCGTGGTTCACGCCCGCAGTCCGCTATGTGATTGAGAACAACATCATGCTGCCGGCGGGTCATATCAACGGCAAAGAATATTTCCCGTGGTTCAATCCGGCGGAGAACCGCTGCACGGTTGCCGAAGCGATTTACAACAGTGCAAAGCTCGTTGACCCTGAACTGACTGCATCCTATGCGGGCATGGCCATCAAGGAAGCACCTGACTACAACCAGATTTATGAATCTGATCGTCCCGGCATGACATTCTGCTTTGAATCCGGCATTATGACCGGCGACAGCCAGCACTACCTGCGTCCCTATGACTCCATCTCCCGTCAGGAGTTCGCGGTAGTGCTGCAGCGCTACATTACGCTGCTCGAAAAGGCCGGAAAGATTACGGTTTCGACTGATACAAGTGTGAATACCGCGTTTACCGATGCTTCTTCGATCGCTCCGTGGGCGAAGGATGCCGTTGCGTTCTGTCAGACCAACAAGCTGATGAACGGCGACAATCACGGCGCATTCAATCCCAAGGGACAGATTAAGTCGGTTGAGCTGGCACAGGTGCTGTACAACCTGTCTCAGCAGATCAAATAATGTGCAAAACCACCTGTTATCACTGATAACAGGTGGTTTTTCTATGTCTTTGGGGCATCAATTTCACGTCACAGTTTTCAGTCAAAACGCGAATTGTAAAAATACGGTTTATCTGCTATAGTACAGATACCGAGAGACCGCTTCCGTGAAAGAGGTAACAGCTCATGAAAAAACGCATTGCATTCCTGCTGATCGTTCCGCTGCTGTGCGTGCTGGCTGCAAGTCTGAACATCAGCTATATGCCGACCGGCGGCCTGCTTTTTGTCAGCAGCACGCCGGACGATGAACTCACTGTCTGGCAGAAAACCATGCCTGACGGCACCAAAATCGCCGTTTACGACAGCGAAACCTCCATCGTATATGCGAAATACCACGGTTTGGCATACACCATCACCGAGATTCAGAAACCTGCGGACGGGCATTGGCTGCCGGAGTCCATTAAGGTCTACCGCGGTTCGTACACCTCTCCCGACAACACATAAGAGAACAGCCTCAGAGCGTGATTTTTGCACGCCTCTGAGGCTGTTTTATTTCATTCCATGATGGAAAATTCAATTTCTTCGACGGTATAGCCGTCCTCGATGATGGTCGGTGCGCGGAACAGGTCATCCTCGAGCGTATGCGGCAAATGCGCCAGACACAGGTGCAGCACGCTGCCGCCGCCCTCTCTCTGCGTGAGCAGCAGCCGTCCGCCGTGCGCCTGCGCGATTTGATTGACGAGCGGCAGGCCAAGACCAAGCGGTGTGCCGCCGCGCACGAGCGCCCGGTAATCGTCCATCGAGGTGGTGCGCCGCCAGCCGGAAAGCAGGTCATCGAACTTCGCAGGGTCCAGTCCCGGACCGGTATCGGCAACCGCAATCGTCACAAAATCCCGCGTATCGGTCAGCGAAACCGTGATTTCACCGTCCTCCGGTGTTACGCGCAGCGCATTTGTCAGCAGGTTATAGATTGCCGTACGCACCAGTCTCGTGTCAATGAGCGCGTCTGCGTGCTCCGGCACCTGTACGATGAATTTTGCACTGCCCGCAGGCGCATGCGTCTCAGCCTGCTGTACGGCATCGAGGCAGAGCGCTGACAGGTCGCAGCGCCGCAGAGAAAGCTGCTCGGTCAGCAGAGGGTCGTGCAGTAAATCCGAGTGCGTCAGCAACCGGTACAGCCGCATGCACTGTCGCCGCAGCCCGTCTGCCAGTGCAGGATCCTCCACCTGCTCGGCCTCGGCCATCAAAGCGCCCAGATAACGCGAGCTTTTGTCCTGAATGACCCGCAGGCTGCCGTCATAGGCGGCACGGTCGCGCCGCAGATACGCCAGCAGTGCACCGCCGCGGTGCGGGATCATTTCGACCGTGTAGACCGTTCCGTCGATGTCCTCCTCTGCGGTGCAGGCAGACTGTGTATTTATGCACCGGAGCAGTATATTCCGCGTGCTGCCGCTCAGGAACGGATCCAACTCCTCCATCGGGTGCAGACCGGAAAGCTGCTGTGCCGCGTCGCTGCACCGCTCAATACGCAGCGTATCGCTCACCGCGAACAGCGCCGCATGCCGCAGCTCGGTGCGCAGCAGCAGCTCGCGGACTGCGTTGCCGTCCAGCTGCGAAAAAAATGTGTCTTCCATCATTATCCTCCCAAAACACCGTGTAATTTTACCTTTGTACTGTGGGAAAGCTGCTGTCATTCTCGATCGTGTTTTCCTGCGTCCGGTATATGCTGCGCGGTATTTGGCATACTAATCTCTGTCTTCGCGGATGTGAAAAAACAGCACGGCGTGCGCTGTGCTTTTCTCATCCCGAAAATCGGGGGATTATACAAACCGAATCCCCATATTTTGTACGATGTGTTTATTATACCACTGCCGCTACTGTCATTGCAAAGAAAATTATACAAAAATACCGGTCGGAATGACAAAAAAATCACAAATATTACACCTTGCGGCAAACTGCGCATTTAGTGTATAATAAAAACATCAACAGAGAACTTCATCAAAACATTTAGGAGGAACACTGTAAAATGGGTATCAAAGTAGGTATCAATGGTTTTGGCCGTATCGGCCGTATGGTTTTCCGCGCTGGTCTGAAGAACCCGAACATTGAGTTCGTAGCGGTAAACGATCCGTTCATGACTCCGGACTACATGGCATACATGCTCAAGTATGACACCATGCACGGTCGTTACGACGGCACCATCGAGTATGATGACAACTCCATCACCGTTGATGGCAAGAAGGTTCTGTTCTTTGCAGAGATGGACCCGAAGAACATTCCGTGGGGCAAGGTTGGCGCTGACTACGTTGTAGAGTCTACCGGCGTATTCCTGACCAAGGAGAAGGCACAGGCTCACATCGACGGCGGTGCTAAGAAGGTTATCATGTCTGCTCCGTCCAAGGACGACACCCCGATGTTCGTAATGGGCGTTAACCAGGACACTTACACCAAGGATATGACCTTCGTATCCAACGCATCCTGCACCACCAACTGCCTGGCTCCGATCGCTAAGGTACTGGACGAGGCATTCGGCATCACCGAGGGCCTGATGACCACCGTACACTCTGCAACCGGCACTCAGAAGGTTGTTGACGGCCCGTCCAAGAAGGACTGGCGCGGCGGCCGTGCTGCTTGCGGCAACATCATCCCGTCCACCACTGGCGCTGCAAAGGCTGTAGGCAAGGTTTACCCGAAGCTGAACGGCAAGCTGACCGGTATCTCCATGCGTGTACCGACCCTGGACGTTTCCGTTGTTGACCTGACTGCTAACCTGGCTAAGCCGGCTACCAAGGAAGACATCTGCGCTGCTATGAAGGCTGCTTCCGAGAAGCCGCTGTCTGAGGGCGGCCTGAAGGGCGTTCTGGGCTACACCGAGGATGCTGTTGTATCTTCTGACTTCCTGGGCGACGAGCGCACCTCCATTTTCGACGCTAACGCTGGCGTTTACCTGACCGACACCTTCGTAAAGGTTGTTTCCTGGTACGACAACGAGTGGGGCTACTCCAACAAGCTGCTGATGCTCATCGAGCACATGGCAGAGGTTGACAACAAGTAATTGTTGCCCACTGGCGTAATACAGTGAATAGAAATACCCTTATTCTTCGGAATAAGGGTATTTTTTATCTCTTTTTGTTTCTGCTGATATGTGATTGACACGTTCGCTGTCTCGTGTTATAATTACTTCAAATTTAGACTATCTATTTTTGAAGAGGTGTTTTCATGAATCCATACATGGAATTTGCGCACAAGACCGATCTGGCATACAGTGCGCTGTGTCACTCGCTGTGCCGCGAACTCAAGCTGACACAGACGGCGTTTGACATCCTGCTGTTCCTTGCCAACAACCCCGGCCATGACACCGCCAGCGACATCGTGGAGCTGCGCCGGATCAAGGCGAACCTCGTATCAGTCAACGTCAACCGGCTGGTCGAGGAGGGCTATCTGCGCCGCGAGAGCATCCCCAGCGACCGCCGCAAGACCCGTCTGATATGTACCGACAAGGCGCTTCCCATCATCGACCGCGGCCGCGCATTGCAGGCGCAGTTCATCGACCGTCTGCTCTCCGGCATGAGTGATGAACAGCGGCAGGCGTTTGGCGATGCCGTCGGTGTCATCGACCGCAATCTCGACCAGCTCTTGCAGGAGGTGCGCTGATATGACGATGCTTTTCACCGTGCTCGTCACGTTTTTCGCCGGCATGGGCGCTGGCCTCGGCACCGGCTTCGCGGGCATGAGCGCCGCCGCCGTTATCAGCCCCATTCTCATCACCTTTCTGCACATGGACCCGTATATGGCGGTCGGCATCGCGCTCTCATCTGACGTACTGGCGAGCGCCGTTTCGGCCTATACCTACGGCAAAAACAAAAATCTGGATGTCAAAAACGGCCTGCTGATAATGCTCAGCGTGCTTGTATTCACCGTGGTCGGCAGCTATATCGCCAGCCTGCTCCCCTCGCGAACGATGGGCAGCTTCTCGGTGTTTATGACGTTCCTGCTCGGCGTGAAGTTCATCGTCCGTCCGGTCATGACCACCAAAGAGGCGATGATGAACGTGTCCGCGCGCAAACGAGCTGTGCAGTCCATTGTCTGCGGCGTGCTGATCGGGTTTATCTGCGGCTTCATCGGCGCGGGCGGCGGCATGATGATGCTGCTCATCCTGACCTCGGTGCTCGGCTACGAGCTGAAAACCGCCGTCGGCACCAGCGTGTTCATTATGACGTTCACAGCGCTCACAGGCGCGGCCTCGCACTTCGCCATTGGCGGAATGCCTGACCCGCTGATCTGGACTCTGTGCGTGATCTTCACGCTCGTGTGGGCACGCATCGCTGCCGTGTTCGCCAATAAGGCCAGCCCGAAAACGCTCAACCGCGCCACCGGCGTGATTCTTGTCGTGCTCGGCCTTGCTGTTATGTTATTCTCCAAAATCGCATAAACAAACCCCTTTCCGCTCTGTCGGAAAGGGGTTTTTCAGTTGAAAATTGAGAATATGGATATTTTTTTGCCTGAACACAAATTGGTGCTGGAACATGATGGGTACTATTATCACAGCAGTCTGGTGGCCAGAGAGAGGGCAGAACGGAAAGACCGCGCCCTGCGAGATGCGAGATATCAAGTGCTTCGAATCTGTGACAGCCGGGAGCTGGCTGAGCCGGTTGTATTGCAGAAGACGAAAATTCTGTATCGGTTTGATGAGCAGGACAGGCATCTTGACCAAATGATCGCCTCTGTATTTTGCTATCTTGATTTACAGCCGCTCGATTTTCATCACCGGCGGGATCAATATACAATTAATCAAATGTATTTTCATGAGCGAAAGAAACGCACTCTGGCGGTAGAATATCCTGCAATCGCGTTGGAGTGGAGCACCCGCAACGCCGACAAGCCTGATACTGTATTCAGCGGTTCACCTCGAAAAGTTTGGTGGCACTGTCCAAAATGTCAGCAAGAGTATCAAGCAACGATCGCTAACCGGACCAAGCGCCGTTCCAACTGTCCGTTCTGTGCCAATCTTCAGGCGTATGAGAAAAACTGCCTGGCAGTGCTCCGGCCGGAAATTGCCGCGGCGTGGCATTCTGCGTTAAATTCCCCTCTGACACCTTATGATGTAGTGCCCGGCTCTGAAAAAAAAGTATACTGGATCTGTTCGGAAGGACATGTTTGGAAAGCAGCCATCTGTTCCCGCACCAATTCCCGAAAAAGCAGATGCCCCATCTGTCATCCGAGAACTGGGACGCGATGCGGCTTGGTGAGGCTGCCAGAGCCTGCGCTTATTTGAATCTGGCACCCCACAAAGAATTTGCCGCTTTGCCCAGTGAGATAGCAGGGCAATCCCATAAGAAATTGGGGTGGAAATGTGAAAAGGCCATGAGTGGCGATGCGAGAAGGGACATGTCTGACAGAGTTCCATCAGCAAGCGGATTCACGGGGATGGCTGTCCATATTGTTCCGGTCGGCGCCCAAGCAGAGCGTATTGTCTGCAAGCCTGCTACCCTGCCCTTGCTCCTATCCGTACAGAGTGAATTGAACATTCAATAAAGAACGTGCGTTCTTTTTAGTGTAAATCATGCTGCATTTTCGTATTTTCCTCAGAATCAATCCATATACTATGTTATTTTATGCGCTCTCTTCTCAACAGCAGTTCTCCCTCAAATCTGCGACTGCACCTGCAGGAACTCCGCTGTTCCCTGTTCTCCGGTTTGCATTTTTGCCGGTTTCGTGGTATATTTTTAATATATGCCGTATGACTTTGTAATCGGTCATGCGCGTCAATCTGCGAACACATCATACAAAGGTAGGGAGCAAAGATGAACGGACCTACATTACAAGTGCAGATGCTCGGGCAGTTTACCCTTCGATACGGCGACCGCACCATTTCCGACAGCGACGACCGTTCCCGCCGGGTATGGTCACTGTTGGCCTATATGCTGTATAACCACGGCCGCTCGTTCGCTCAGGAGGAGCTGATCCATCTATACTGGAGCAACGGCGAGAAAAGCGCAGATCCCGGAAATGCGCTCAAATCAATCTTTCACCGCATTCGTACCGCGCTGGATAAACTGCAGCCGGGACTTGGCCGCCTGCTCATCCGCCGCAAAGCAGGACGATACTTCTGGAACAACGTTATACCGCTTTCTCTCGATATTGAGGACTTTGAGGCGCATTTTCATGCCGCCGAAGCTGCCGAAGATGACGATGTCCGTCTGGCAGAGTATCAGGCTGCACTGGCGCTGTATGCCGGCGATCCGCTGCCGCGCATGACCGATGAAATCTGGACCATTCCAATCGTGGCCTACTATCACAGCCTGTACACCCGTGCGGCAGCCGGGGCGATCGAACTGCTTGAAAAGCAGGAACGCACCGCCGAAGCCGTTGCGCTGTGCCATCAGGCGATTCATATTGAGCCGTATCAGGAGGACCTGTATGAGCACCTCATGCGTGGTCTGCTCCGCACCGGCGATATGAAGGGCACTATGTCGGTCTACGAGGAAATGAGCGAGCTGCTGTTTGCGCATTTCGGCGTTATGCCGTCCGAGACGCTGCGCACACTGTATCGTCAGGCAACACGCACCGTAAACGACCGCACACTGACCATGGACGAGGTTTGCTCTCAGCTTGCGGAGCCTGCGCCGCACGGCGGCGCCATGGTATGCGAATACGACTTTTTCAAGATTCTGTACCGTTCCGAAGCCCGTTCGATCGCGCGAAACGGCCATTCAGCGAATATCTGCCTGCTGTCGGTCTCCGGCAAGGACGGCGAAATGCTTGCACGCCGCAGTCTGGACCCCGCAATGAACAATCTGCAAGTGCTTGTCCAGAACAATCTGCGCCGCGGCGATGTGATTGCTCGATGCAGCATTTCGCAGTATATCATCCTGCTGCCGCAGGCGAATTACGAAAACAGCCGCATGGTTGCCGACCGACTGGTAAGCGCGTTTTACCGTCGGTATCCGCACTCGCCCGCACGGCTCCGCTATACGGTGCAGCCGCTGACGTAATCAGACCTTCAAAAAACTGCGTGCCGTCTATCCCGCGCACAATAAAGGAGATAAACATGGGTAAACAAAGCTGGAAGCCTGGCAATATGCTCAATCCCGTTCCGGCGGTGATGGTCAGCGTTGCCGATGAAGCGCACCGTCCCAACATCATCACGGTAGCGTGGGCCGGTACGATCTGCACCAACCCGCCGATGGTGTCGATTTCGGTCCGTCCGTCGCGGTATTCTTACGATATTATCGAGAAAACCGGTGAATTTGTCATCAATCTCACCACCGAGAAACTGGCGCGCGCCTGCGACTACTGCGGCGTTGTCAGCGGCCGTGATGTAGACAAATTTGCGAAAACCGGTCTGACGCCCATGCCGGTCGAGCATGTCAGCGCACCCGCTATCGCGGAAAGCCCGGTCAACATCGCCTGCCGCGTGACCGAGAGCCGCGCACTCGGCAGCCATACCATGTTCATTGCCGAGGTAGTCGGCGTGACGGTTGATGACGAATATCTGGACGAAAACGACCGGTTCCATATCAATGATGCCAACCTTATCATGTACTCCCACGGCGAGTATTTTGCGCTCGGCAAATATCTCGGCAAATTCGGATACAGTGTGCAGAAGAAGAAAAAGCGGAAGAAGTAAGGCGTTTTCAACTGCATACTATTGGCTGAAATATTAAATCGAAATTTGACAAAGGAGTGTGATTATATGGGTAAAGCGATTTTGGCAGCAATCGTTACATTGATTGTTGGTTATTTAGGTACGGTCGTAGGAGTTGAACTTTTAGGTAATTGGTATGAGTTTGGATTGCTCATTGCTATTGCAGTAATGGGTGCTTTTATCATCTACTTCAATGACAAGAAGTAAGACGACTTCCAGTTTTCCGCACCATGCAACCCAAAACAACGCAAAACCGGCATCTTTCGATGCCGGTTCTTTTCATTTCATTTCTTTATCAAATCGCTGTTCAGCCCATCATTCTGCCGCGCAGCAGAATCGTGTGAATGTTCAGCTCCTCATCCAGCAGGAGCACATTCGCCAGCTTGCCCGGCTCGAGCGAGCCGTAATCGTGCTCAACGCCGATAGCGCGCGCCGGATTAGTAGACGCGGACCGAATCGCCTGACCGAACGGAACGCCCATCTTGACCGTCGAGCGCACGCAGTCCATCAGGTTGGTTGCGGAACCCGCAATCGTGCCGTCGTGCAGTGTGGCGAGGTTGCCGCGCACGGTAACCGCCTGTCCGCCGAGCGAATACTCGCCGTCATCCAGTCCGGTGGCCATCATGCTGTCCGAAATCAGGATCACGCGGTTCTCAAACAGCCGGAACGTCGCGCGAACGACCGACGGATGCACATGCACGCCGTCCGCGATGAGTTCAACCGCCACGTTATCGTTGTCAAAGGCCGCACCGATGACGCCCGGTGCCCGATGAGAAAACGGCGGCATGGCGTTGTACAGGTGGGTCACCTGCCGGGCTCCGTGCTTGAAGGCTTCGCAGGCGGTGTCGTAATCCGCTGTCGTATGCGCAATCGAGATACGCACCTCGCCTGCCAGCTCGTCAATGGTCTCCATCGAACCGGGCAGCTCAGGTGCCAGATCGCACAGCTTGAACAGACCGCCGGCTTTTTCCTGCACCCGGCGGAACATGGCCGCGTCCGGCGCATGCAGATAAGCGCCGTTCTGCGCACCCTTTTTCGCCTCGGAGATGAACGGGCCTTCCATGTTGATGCCCACAAGTGCCGCGTCATTGCTCTCCACCTGATAGGTTGCGGCGGCTTCGGCAATCTGCGTCAGCTTGTCCTCGGGATAGGTCATAGTCGCCGGACAAATGGCGGCCACGCCGATCTGTGCCTGATACTTTGCCAGTGTAGAGATAGCCTCATGCGTGCCGTCGCAGAAATCGCGGCCCATGCAGCCGTGAAAGTGCAGATCGACCAATCCGGGCACGGCATACAGACCGCCCATATCCACCGCATCCGCGCTCACCTCCGCGGATGCAATCCGGTCGTCCGAGATGGACAGCCCGCCAGTTTTGAACGTGCCATCCGGCTGATATACCCTCAAATTGCTAAATTCCATAACTTCTCTTCCTTTTTAGAGCAAATCGCCGCACTTAGACAGTGCCGCCTCGTCCGCTACGATGGAAACATCGGTGTGCAGCTGCAGGATGGATGCCGGAACCTGAGGTGTTACCGGGCCGAAGAACGCTTCGCGGACGGTTTCCGCCTTGTTTTCGCCCGAAACCACCAGCACGATGCGCCGTGCCAGCATGATGGTCTGCACGCCCATGGTGTACGCCTGCCGCGGCACGTCATCCGCCGAGGCGAAAAAGCGTTTGTTTGCCTCGATGGTGGACTCGGTCAGATTTACACAGTGCGTACCCTTGGAGAAATACTCGTCCGGCTCGTTGAAGCCGATGTGTCCGTTCAGGCCCATGCCGAGCAGCTGCAGGTCAATGCCGCCCGCCGCCTTAATGGCTGCATCGTAGCGCTTACACTCCCGCTCGGCGTCAAGCTGTGCGCCGTCCGGCAGGTTGATGCGCTCTGCCGGCACATTCACCGCGTCGAAGAAGTTTTTGTGCATGAAATAGTGATAGCTCTGTTCGTGATCGGGTGTCAGGCCGCGGTATTCGTCCAGATTGAAGGTCGTGCAGCCGCCGAAATCCACATCACCCTTGTTATACCATTTAATCAGCTGCTCGTAAATGCCGATCGGCGACGAACCGGTCGCCAGACCGAGTACGGAATCCGGTTTGAGAATAACCTGTGCCGAGATGATGTTAGCTGCCTTGCGGCTCATGTCGTTATAATCCTTAGCGCGAATGATTTTCATGGAATACCTCTTTCTTCTGTCTCCGGAAATAGAAAGGGCAGGCAATGTGCCCGCCCTTTCCATTGCGCGGAGCGCAATTTCTTGATATGCAAACAAGATAGGTTTGGTTGCGTAGATTTTACAGCATCTTTGCCATTTCGTCGGCTACGAACTGGACCTTGGTGCCAATGATAACCTGAACTGCGGTCTGCGACGGACGCATTACGCCAGCCACGCCTGCAGCCTTGATCTTCTTCTCGTTGACGAGCGTGCCGTCCTTGACTTCCAGACGCAGACGGGTAATGCAGTTATCCAGAGATTCTACATTTTCCTTGCCGCCCAGACCTTCGAGGACTGCAGCTGCGATTGCGGTGAAGTCGTTATTTGCCAGCTTGGCATTCTTGTCAACCTCTGCGAAGTCGGCTTCTTCATCCTCACGGCCCGGGGTCTTGAGGTTGAACTTGGTGATCGCAAAGTAGAATACCAGATAGAATACAACGAATGCTGCGATACCCAGCGGGATGATCATCAGCGTGTTGTTCGCTGCCGGCAGGAAGGACGAGAATACGAGGTCGGTCGCGCCTGCGGAGAAGCAGAAGCCTGCACGGAAGCCGACATAGTAGGTGATAATGGCGAAAATGCCGTACAGAGCAGCATAAACAACATACAGCGGGAAGCACAGGAACATGAAGCCGAACTCAAACGGCTCGGTAACGCCGCAGATGAATGCACAGATGGCAGCGGACAGGACCAGACCGATAGCAGCCTTTTTGTTCTTGGCCGCCTTGATCATCGCGAGAGCCGCACCGGCAACACCGAACATCATGCAGGGGAAGAAGCCGGACATATACATGCCGAGGCTCCAGCCAATGACATTGCCGGTGATGCCGACATCGCCGGTCTGAAAGCCGGCCCAGTAGTTCTGCAGGTCTCCGAGGCCGATGGTGTCAAACCAGAATACATTGTTCAGCGCGTGGTGCAGGCCGGTCGGGATGAGCAGACGGTTAAGGAATGCATAGATGCCGGCGCCGATACCGTCCATGCCGATGATGCCTTCGCCAACAGCTACCAGCGCGCTGAAGATGACAGGCCATACGAACAGCAGGACAACGGATACCGCGATGGAAACCAGACCGGTTACGATGGCAACGCAGCGCTTGCCGCTGAAGAATGCCAGCCAGTCCGGGAGCTTCGCGTTTTTGAAGCGGTTATAGCAGCTTGCGCCGATGATACCGGCGATGATAGCGATAAATACGTTCTGGATCTTGTCAAATGCCAGCGTTTTTACCGGATCATCCGCGATTGCGGGCATCAGCGTGGTAACAACGCCGGTGCTCAGCAGGTTGGTCATCATCAGCCAGGATACCAGACCGGCCAGTGCCGAGGTACCCTCGCGGTCGTCGGATAGTCCGACTGCAACACCGATGACAAACAGCCATGCCATATTGTCAATCAGCGCGCCGCCTGCCTTTATCAACAGGAAGCCGATGTTATACAGTGCACCGCTCGTTGCCGCACCCGGCACGCCCATAACGCCCGGAGCGATCGCGTAGCCGAGACCCATCAGGATACCGCAGATCGGCAGCGCAGCTACCGGCAGCATCAAGGCCTTGCCCAGCTTTTGCAGTTTTTTCATCATAAGAGTTTCCCCTCCTTATTTTGTGGACCGCCGAAGCGGCCGATTGTGTTGACGGATGGGAGAGCCGAACTCCGTCTCCGTCCCCCTATTTCATCGCCGTTCACACCCAGCGAAATGAAATCCTTACAAATTACTCTCGAGGAACGCCTGCATTGCAGCTGCAGCGGTCTCCTCGTCCTCACCCTCGATGGTGAGCTTGATGGTATCGCCGCACTTGACGCCCAGACCCATCACGCCCATGATGCGCTTGGCATCGACTTCCTTTTTCGGGCTGGCGATCATGATTTTCGAGGCAAACTTGCCTGCCTCCTTGACCAGCAGTCCGGCCGGCCGAGCGTGGATACCCAGTGCATCCTTGATGGTATATTCAATGGTTTTCATGAAAGAATACTCCCTTTCCGTTACTTTTTCTTCAGTGTCAGCAGTGCATCGCCTGCGGCGACCGCGCCGCTCGCGGCGGGCTCCACAGTGAACGCATCCGGGTTGCACACGAGGATGGGCGTTACGATCTGATAGCCCTCAGCCTTGATGGCCGCCGGGTCAAATTCGATCAGCGTGTCGCCCTTGCTGACCTGATCACCGGCCTTGCAGCAGGCTTTGTAGTGCTTTCCCTCAAGCTGTACGGTGTCGATGCCGACATGGATGAGCAGCTCCGCGCCGTCCGCCGTCGTCATGGAAACGGCGTGGCCGGTCTCAAACATCACATCCACCGTGCCGTCCGCCGGAGCAACGATGCGTCCTTCGGCCGGCTCGATCGCAATGCCCGGGCCGAGAATGCCCTGTGCGAACGTGGGATCGGGTACGTCCTCCAGTGCTACCACCTTGCCGGCAACCGGCGCCGTTATCTCGATGCCGCTGTCGCCGCCAAACAGATTTTTCAGTTTACCAAACATTTAGCTCACAACCTTTTTGATTCGGCAATACCGCATGATTGAACACGAGTGATTTGCGAGTAAATTGTGCGGTGTTGCCTTAAGTATGCCTGTTTTGTCCGAAAACATACAGAAAATAAAAAGAACCAAACTTCTGCACAGATACAACTTGCTCTTTGATAGCAACTTCTGCGAGAAATCTGGTTTTGCCCGCCGAAGCGGTAACAATCCATTTCAAACGGATACTGTTTACTTGTTAATTGCAGTATAACAAACTTTTCTCGCCTTGGCAAGAGCAACCTGTCGAATTAGTTACCAAATTTTCTCGTTGTTTTTCTGCACTTTGCACAAAAAACAAGTCCGTACTGCTTGTACAGCACGGACTCCGTGATTATTTTTTATCATCAATGTGCTCCATCACACGGGCGATGTGGATGGTGAGATACAGCAGCTCATTCTGTCCGGAATGGAAATTTTTCTCCCTCTGGACGTACGCGCGAATCTTGTCCGCACAGGCATACGCCTTCGGATACTTGAACCGCACCACATCGAGCAGATCGCCGTCCTCGTCGCCGTAGCCTTCTCCGCTGACGATACGCCGCGCGTAGAACTTGAGGTGCGTGACGAACCGGTAGTAATTGAGCGATTCACTGTCCGGACAAAAACCGTATTCGTCACAGACGATACGAAAAACCGCCTGCAGCAGATAGGTCATGTCGTAAATATCGCGGATTTCACCGCCGAGCTGTGCATTGACAAAGTGCAGCGCGATAAACGCTGCCTCATCATCCGTAAACTCCACGCCGGTCTCCTCCTTGACGATTTCATTCGCCTTGAGTCCCACGCGGAATTCATCCTTGTACAGCTGCCGGATGTCCCACAGCAGCGGATTGGGCAGCACAATGCCCTCCTTGTAGCGGTTGACAGCCGCCGAGATATGATCGGGCAGCGTAACGTAAATGCTGTCCGACAGCTCCTTGCCGAGCGCGATCTTCGCATGGTTGATAATGCGTTCGCTCATCAGGAAATGCGGCAGCGGAATGCTTGTTATCAGCTGCTGGAACCGGTCGGAAAGCTGATCCGAGTGCAGCGTGAACCGCTTTTCCACCTTGTCCGGCGGTGCTTCGTCACCTTCGCGGCGGCCGAAGCCCAGACCGCGCCCCATAAGCACAGTCTCCGCACCGTTTTCATCCAGCGCGACCACAACATTGTTGTTGAGTACCTTTTCTATTTTCACGTCCGCGCCTCCTGACCCGCACCGCAGCACGCATCAAACGCTTCACGCGCCGCACGGACTGCATTTTCGTCGCACTGCCACAAACTGAATTCGCTCAGTCCAGGCAGCCCCATCGGCACATTTTCTCGCCGGAACTGCATTCTGCTGTTTTCCACCCGCTTTGCGGAAAGATGGAAGGCATTCGCGCCTGTTTTCGGCTGCAAATCGCGAATAACATCGGCGTTTACGCCTGCACCGACCAGAATCTGCACGTCCTCTCCTGCTTTTGCAACCAGCGCGCGCAGCAGATCCGCGCCTGCGGTGCAGTCCGCCTGCTGCCCTGAGGTCAAAATGGTATCCACACCCAGCCGCTTTGCGGTTTCCAGTGCCGCAAACGGGTCGCGGCAGACATCGAACGCACGGTGCAGCGTCACACCGCAGCCGCCTGCAAGCGAAATCAGTTTGGCCATACGTTCCTCATCAAGATCGCCCTCGGGCGTGAGCACGCCGATGACAATGCCGTCCGCTCCGAGCGCGGCAAAGCGCTTCACCTGACGGCAGAGCAGCTCAAATTCGCTTTCCGTATACAAAAAATCGCCGCAGCGCGGACGCAGCAGCACACGAACCGGTACGGAAACCCGTTCCCGCACCATGCGGAACAGATCCTCATCCGGTGAAGTACCGCCGATCATTAAATTGGCGCATAACTCCAGCCGCATAGCACCGCCGCGCTCCGCGCTTACCGCAGACTCGACCGAGTGGACACAAACCTCCAGAACCGGTTTCATTTCCTGCTCCTCCTTCGAGACAAAATAACGCTTGGCAAATTATGTGATTCAATCCACACTGTTATCCGTTAATTATATCACCGAAAACCACATAGGTCAACGCAGGTTTTTACAGCATTCTGCACAATAAAAATCAGATGTTTTCATATAAAATAAACCATCTCCCCGCTTCGTATGCAGAGAGGTGATCTACAGCATTTTCCGCATAATGGCGGCTGATCTCGACCATGCCGCGGATACCGTTGATCGGTGTACGGACATCATAGCGCTGACAGATATTTGCGTCCATATTCCCAAAAAATTCTCCGCGCTTTTGGCTGTTTCTTTTCTTCGGCTGAGCTGTCTTGTCAGTTTGTATAAAAATGCAAGCAAGTTTTGCACAAATCGGATAGTTTGCAGGAACTCGAGCATACTTATGCAAATAGACCGCATATTTTGTTGTTTTTTTAACAATTTTGTGCTATACTGAATATACAGCCCATAAAATGGGTAATGCGCGCCGGAGCAGTTCCGCTGCACCGAGCCAACAGGAGAGGTGTTTTATGAACAGTATTACGACCCGCGTTTGGATCGCGGGAGCAAGCGGCAGACTGGGTTCCGCGCTTAGTCATCGTTTCGGCGGCAACACAGCATATAAGCTGGTAACCAGCGACCGCGATGTACCGGTTGAGGATGTATCCGTTGTCGGCCGTTTTGCCGATATCAACCATCCGGATGTCATCATTAACTGTGCCGGCCTGACCGACGTGCAGGCCTGCGAGGAGAACCCCGAAGAAGCGTATAAGATCAACGCCATCGGCGCCCGCAATCTGGCGACCGCTGCAAGACGCATCGACGCAAAATTCATTCAGATCTCGACCGACGACGTATTCGGCGGCGACGAGGCCAAGGCTTTCTGTGAGTTTGACGATCCCCATCCGACCACGATGTACGGCAAGAGCAAGTACGCCGGTGAAAAGCTCGTGCGCGAACTGACCGACAAGCATGTTATCGTGCGTTCGTCGTGGCTGTACGGCGTCGGCTCGTACGACTTTGTTGACCGCGTGCTCGATACGGCGGCAAAGGAAGGCGCGGTCCATCTGCCGGAGGATGAGATTTCCTCCCCGACCTCGGCGAAAGCGCTCGCCGGCTTTATCGACTGCCTGATGCACAGCCGCGAGTACGGCCTGTTTCACGCATCGTGCGACGGCTCGTGCTCCCGTGCAGAGTACGCCCGCGAAATTCTGCGTCTCGCCGGCAAGGGAAACGTGCCGGTCACCTCGGCCTCCGAGAACACTGCGCTGCGCCCGCGCTTTACGCTGCTGGACAATATGATGCTGCGCATCACTGGTTTGTATCAAATGCCGGACTGGCATGACGCACTGAGCGCATACATGTCCCACCGGCAGACGGGAGTAAATAAATGAATGAAGTAAAAGAGAAAAAGAAAATCGGTCTGACTACAAGGATCTTCATCGCGCTGATCGCCGGTGCAATCGTCGGCATTGCGCTCAACATGTTCGCAGCTGATGTGGATTTTGTGCAGAACGTACTGGTAAACGGCATTTTTTATGTTGTCGGTCAGGGCTTTATCCGCCTGATGCAGATGCTGGTCGTACCGCTGGTATTCTGCTCGCTGATCTGCGGTGCTACCGCCATCGGCGACAGTAAAACGCTCGGTAAGGTCGGCGTAAAGATCATCGGCTTTTACATTTTCACCACGATGATGGCGGTTGCCGTTGCACTCGGTATCGGTCTTCTGATCAAGCCGGGCATGGGTCTGGATATGTCGCAGATCCAGACCGCCGAAGTCGCCGCTTCTTCGGATTCGGTCAGCTTTGCGGAAACCCTGCTGAACATCATCCCCAAAAACCCGATCGGCGCACTGGCCAACGGCGAAATGCTGCAGGTTATCGTGTTTGCACTGATCGTCGGCGTTATCCTCGCCAAGCTGCAGGATAAGACCCAGCTGGTAACGAACTTCTTCCAGCAGGGCAACGATATTATGATGGAAATGACCATGATGGTCATGGGTCTTGCGCCGATCGGCGTATTCTGCCTGATCTCTAAGACCTTTGCCGGTCTTGGTTTCTCCGCGATGGTGCCGATGTTCAAGTACATGGGCGCGGTGCTGCTGGCGCTGTTCATCCAGTGCTGCGGCGTATACCAGATTCTGCTGGCGCTGCTTACAAGACTCAATCCGCTGCGTTTCCTCAAGAAATTCGCTCCGGTTATGGGCTTTGCGTTCTCGACCGCAACCTCTAACGCCACTATCCCGATGAATATCGACACGCTGGAGGAAAAAATCGGCGTTAACCGCCGTATTTCGTCCTTCACCATCCCGCTCGGCGCGACCATCAACATGGATGGTACGTCCATTATGCAGGGTGTTGCCGTTGTATTCGTTGCACAGGCGTTCGGCATCCAGCTGACCCCTGCGGATTATCTGACCGTTATTGCAACCGCAACGCTCGCCTCCATCGGTACCGCAGGCGTGCCGTCGGTTGGTCTGGTTACGCTGGCAATGGTATTCGATTCGGTCGGTCTGCCGGTTGCCGGTATCGGCCTGATCATGGGTATCGACCGTATCCTCGATATGGCGCGTACTGCCGTTAATATCACCGGCGACGCTGTCTGCACCACGATCGTGGCGCATCAGGACGGCGCACTGGATAAGTCTGTATTTAACAAAAATTAAATCAAACTGACAGGAAAACCCCCGTATTTCGTAAGAAATACGGGGGTTTTCTGGTGCCGCCAGCCGGAATCGAACCGGCACGGGTTTAACTCCGGGGGATTTTAAGTCCCCTGCGTCTACCAGTTCCGCCATGGCGGCGTGTAAATATTATACCAGAATGGATTCGGTCTGTCAAACCATGCGCGCCGCCGGTTTGAGGTTTTTTCAATCCCGCCTCTGCTGCTTTCCTATTGCGGTTTTTCAGAAAAAGCGATACAATAAATATAATAGTTCTCCTGTGCAGAAATGAGCATACGATACGCTTTTCATGCCGTTCCGGCTATGCATTTGACGTACCAATTCGATGTCAGAGAAAAAATTTTTGAAACATGCGGAACAAACCATACGGAACAAACGTCTAAGCTAATATATGGCAATTCCCCCACCGCAGCAGCAGCCGTGCTGTCGATGGCATTTGTTATTGTCATATACAGGATAGAGAGTATAAGCATTAACAGTGAAAAGGAGGAAAAATATGAAACGGTTTCAGAAGGCGTTACTCGGTGTTGTGGTAAGCGGTGCATTGCTGTTCTCGGCACAGGCGGCGGAACTGTCCAGTTCGGCACAGGATACGCTGCAATCGGCTATGACTAAGGTACTGCAGGAGATCAAGGATTACGGTCAGGTGAAAACGCTCGGCTTTACCGGTGAAAACTGTGAGATTATCCTCTCGAACCTCAACGCGAAACAGTATTTGGTTAACCTAACAGCTAACAGCACACACAAGTATGGTATTCTGGACAAAACGACCGGAAAGCTGGTCGTTCCGGTGGAGTACGATTATTATATTCCGCTTGGCGGCACGGAAACACTGGTTAGCCAGTACGATGCGGATCATCACCCCAGCTACTGGTTCGCCGATGAAACCGGCAAGCTGACGCCGATGAAGCTGCCGTCCGGTTATGAGCTTGCAACGTATGAGCCGAACAGCAATGTGTTCATACTCTACAAAAACGTGAAAAAGCCAGTATATGATTCGCATTCTGCCGATGGTCCGGCTACACTGGTTGAGGATGTCACCTTCTTTGCTCTGGCTGACAAAGACATGAACATCATCCTCGACGACATCGACATGGTACCGGACTGGTACGCTGATTTCTTCATCGCCAAGACTGGAAGCACTAAGTGGGAACGTGTTGGCAAGGCAGGCGCGGACGGAAACGGCACCTGCGGTCTGTTCGACCCGAAAACCGGAAAATTTGTCGGCAAGCATGATTTTAACCAGATTTTCTGGTACGATCAGCACTTTATCGGCACACGCAGCAGAGGCACAAAATCTTATCTGCTGGATGGCAAGGGCGGCGAAACCCTGCTGCCCGCAAACGTCAAGGAGTACAGCAGCTGGGCCAAGACCGAAGTAGCTGCCGCAGAAGAGCACGGTCTCACCGAGTCGTTCTCCTATCCCAAGCTGGACATTACCCGCGAAAACTTCACCATGCTGGCGATGAACCTGTACAACAAGATTTATCCCAACAAGGAGATTCCGGCTCTGGAAACCAAGTTCACCGACTGCAGGGACGACCCGAACGTGAACAATGCCGCCGCACTCGGCATTGTCACCGGCTACGAGGACGGCACCTTCCGTCCGTACAAGACCATCTCCCGCCAGGAGGCGGCCACCATGCTCGACCGCCTGTACGCAGCACTCGGCGGCCAGACCGAGTTGATTACCGACCCTGCCTACGCCGATGATGCACAGCTTGGGGACTGGGCACGCGGCAGCGTTTACGCCATGCGCCAGACCGGCATCATGCAGGGCAAGGAAAATAATCGGTTCTGCCCAACCGACGGCTACACCGCAGAGCAGTCCATTGTGACCATCGAGCGCATGTATCAAATCATCAAATAACCAGCCATACCAAAAAGGACTTCGTTTTTACGAAGTCCTTTTTGCTTACTCATAACGTCCCATGGAAATCTCGGTGACGACACCGTTTTCGATGGTGACATGCAGCAAGTCAATCATCATTTCGTCCCGTGCGTCAAGTGAGCCGTACAGATCGAGGAACCGTGCTTCGCTGTCTCCGACACGCAGTCCGCGCACGGTTTTGTGCCGCCAGAACAGCCACCGGCGGGTCAGTGGAATTTCATCCGGTGCCTCGGTGATGATAACGCGATTACGGCTCTTATCCCACCGTATCTGCGGAATATGACTATCCCATAGGTACGAAAACGGCGTGTACAATACGCCATTTCGTTCCACGCCGGAGACAGCGGTCTCAGCACCGTGCAGTATGTAGGTTTTGCCGTCTGTCGTACCGCCGAGACGCTCTACAACCTCGTAAAGTGGGATATATGGCTCGTTTTTGTACAGAACAACCGGATTCTCCAGCGTGATCGGCTCTCCGTTCTGCAGGGCTTCCCTGCTGCCGATTTCTATGCTGAGCGACGTGTTCGTCCGCTCCAGATAGCCGATTCGCCAGGCCGCCAGTCCAATCGCAAGCACAAGCGCCAGCAGCGGCAGCCAGTATTTTTTCACAATACGCATGATTTTCCTCCCTGATTACGTCTTCTGCGTCATGTGCAGCATAATGACGAGCGCCTGCTCGATGGTGCAGCCATCCTGCGGGCAGAATTTGCTGCCGCTCTTGCCCTGCAGGATGCCGCCCCGCTGCATCGCGTAAACCGAATCCTTCGCCCAAAGGCCGATACTGCCGTTGTCGGCGTAGATTTTCGCAGAATTTCCGCTCGAAACCGTGCCGTACAGCACGTTGTACAGTCGGTGCAGAATCACTGCTGCCTCCTTACGCGGAAGCTCGCGCGTCAGCTGAAACGTGCCATTCTCGCAGCCGGTGACGATGCCGAGCGATGCGGTACCTGCATCAGCATACAGCCGCACAGCACGAGCACGGACAGCATAACCATTCGTTTTTTCATGCTCCCTATCCCCTTGCCAAATAAATTTATATACAATATATAGTATATAACCCTTCTGTCCCTGTCAACTGTGACACGAAAATAAGTTTTTTGAGAGAACCTTGTCACGCTTTCCCCGTCTAACGGTTATAGTAAGTGAAGAACTTCACAGGCATGAGATATTTTTTATGAAAAACGGCGTTATTTGTGTGCAGCCGCGCTGATCGCGGGCAGCATGGCGGCGGGAGTCGGTGCTGTAAGCGATAAACCAAACGCCGATGATACCCAGCTTGGCGATTGGGCACGCAGCAGCGTGTATGCGATGCGCGAGATCGGCATTATGCCGGGCAAGGAGAATAACCGGTTCCGTCCTAAGGATGGGTATACGCAAGAGCAGGCTGTTGTAACGGTGGAACGAGCGGTTTCAGGCTGTGAATCAATATTAAAATTATTTTTTCTGTTGATTTTTCGGTACATATTCCGCCACAAATATCCAGTTTATGGATGTATGCAGCGGTTTTGCTTTTGCGAAATTGTTGCATGCACCGTCTATTTTCCGGCATTTTCAGGTGTTTAAAGTCTTTTTGCGATTTTTCCGCGAATCTCAAAAAGGTTCTTGCACTGGTACTGGCGTTTGCTTGTGCATTCACCATGTTCGCTGGTGCAGCGTTCACGGATCAGGCCGACATTAAGGTTAAGTCTGACGTAGTGGACACTCTGGTATCGCTGGGCGTAATCGAAGGTTTCGAAGACGGCTCCTTCCAGCCGAACGGTACTGTAACCCGTGCTCAGATGGCAAAGATGATCTACGTTCTGCGCACTGGTAACTCTGACGCTTCGGCGTACAACGACGACAAGTCCTCTTTCACAGACATTGGCTCCCACTGGGCTCGCGGCTACATCAAGTACTGCCAGTCTCTGGGCATCATTGCTGGTAAGAGCAACACCAAGTTCTGCCCGAACGACAAGGTAACCGCTCAGGAAGCTGCTAAGATGCTGCTCGTAACCCTCGGCTACGATGCAACTAAGGCTGGTCTGACCGGTGCTAACTGGGCATCCAAGACCAACGCACTGGCTGACGAGAACGGCCTGCTGGAGGACGTTAACACTTCCTTCACTTCCGCTTGCCCGCGTCAGTACGCTGCACAGCTGATCTACAATGCAATCGACGCTGAGACCGTTGTTCTGCGCGACGGTGCTTACACTGACGAGAGTGCTCTGGGTATCCCGAACAAGACCGTTGGCGAGAAGTACATGGGTCTGTCCAAGACCGAAGGCGTTCTGGTTGCTTCCGGTAAGACCGGCATCAACGGTCAGTCCACCGCTAAGGAAGACAGCCTGGGCGTAAACGTTCTGACCACCAACGCTGCTGGCGTTACCGAGACTGCTTACGACTATGCAGCTGACGTAACCTTTACCAAGGTTGCTAAGGACTACACCGCTCTGCTGGGTCAGGTTGTCAAGGTTCTGTACAAGGACGGCGACAAGTCCAAGGTTTACGGCGTATTTGCTACCGACGACAACAACGTTCTGGCTGGCAACTCCACCGACCTGGAGAAGAAGACCGCTACCAAGGTTAAGTTCGACGGCACCGAGTACGACGTTGCAGCTACCACTCTGGTAACTGTAAACGGCGTTAAGAAGAACGTTGCTCTGGCTGATGCTGCTGATCAGTACAAGGACACCGCAGCTACCTTCTCTCTGGTTGACAACAACGACGATGACAAGTACGACGTACTGACCGTTTTTGCTCCGTCTGTTGTTAAGGTAACCTACGCTGGTTCCAACTCCATTACCGCCGGCAAGTCCTACAAGTATGCTGACGAGAACATCGCTGACGGCATCAAGAAGGACGACTATGTAGCTATCATCGATAAGGCAGCTACCAAGGACGGCAAGTACAACATCACCAAGGCTGAGACCGTAACCGGCAAGGTTGAGGCGATCAAGGGCACCGATGTTAAGATCAACGGCACCTGGTACAAGCAGGCTACCGGCGCTGACATCGAGGACACCTACTCCCTGAACGACACCTTCACTCTGGCAGTAGTAAACGGCTTCGTTTATCACTCCGAGCAGGGCGACGACGCTATCTCCAACGACAAGGTTATTCTGATCACTAAGGCTGACAACGCTCAGGACGCTGGTGTTGACAAGGGCACTCAGAAGGTTAAGGCTCTGTTCGCTGACGGCACCGAGAAGCAGATCACTGTTGCTCAGCTGGATAAGCTGGACGGCAACGGCTACAAGGATGTAACCAATTCCGGTTCCATTCAGGCGGCTATCAATACCCTGTACACCTTTACCACCAAGTCCAACGGCGACTACAAGCTGAAGGCTATCGATACTTCTAAGTACGATGCTACTATCGCTTCTATCTCTAAGATCGATGATGGCAAGGCTACTGGTAGTGTTACCGCTAATGGTACCACGGCAACTGGTACCATGCGTTTCGCTGACTCCGCTGCTATCTTCGTAGTACCGGGCAACGGCGACGACGCTAAGGTTATCACCGGCAAGGCACTGGGCACTTGGAAGAACATCACTGCTCTGGCTTCTACTTCTACCACTCTGTACGGTAAGAAGGACGGCGGCATCGTTTACGCTAACGTAGGCGTTGTTGTTATGAGTTCCTCCACCGCAGCTCCGAGCTCCGGCGATGTTGAGTACGGCTTCGTAACCGCAGACTCCTCTCTGGTTAAGGATGGCGACGACTACTACGTTTCCATGACCATCTGGAACGGTTCTTCTGAGGTTTCCGTAAAGGCCGACTCTTACTACGAGTTCAACAATGCTATCTCTGCATTCACTGCTAAGACCGATGTAGACGACGGCACTGCTGTTAAGAACTACACCAATGCTTCTAGCCAGAAGATCACTTCTGCATTCAACAAGAAGACTCCGGTATCCTACAAGACCACCGGCAACGGTCTGGTTTCTGAGGTTCGTCCGCTGAACGTTGTTAAGAACGCTGGCTCTGACAACTATCTGGGCGCTGTTGCAGTAACCGGTTTTAAGGCTGGCAAGAAGTACGTTTCTCTGAACGGCACTGACTACGACCTGACCTCTGACACTGTTCAGATGTTCGTTGATACCGATGCTAAGACTGGTGCTACCGCTGGTTCTATCACCGAGGCTAACGAGGTTCACGGTTACTTCGTAAAGAACGCTTACGCTGTTGTAAACTCTGACAACGAAGTTGAGTTCATCCTGGTTGACACTCAGAACAACCTCGAGTGCAATGCTTCCGAGGATGACGTTAAGATCACCACCCAGGGCGGCGCTGCTGCAATCACTGTTGACGACACTAACCGTGTTGTTAAGCTGAACACCGCAACTGCTGTTCCGGTAACTAGCGTATTCGTAGCTAATGGTGCTACCTACGGCGTACAGGCAGTTAATGCTGGTTCTGTATTCGTAGTTGGCAAGACCACCGGCAACCTGGCTGTTGGCGATACCATCCGCGTAATCGCTCAGAACGGCGACGTTGTTGACTACTCCGTAGTTGCTTAATCAAACTCCGCTTGTGTAAACAGGCTGTTTGATCGCTGAACGGCAAAATCAAAACCCCCGAGAACAATTGTTCTCGGGGGTTTCTTTTGCCTGCAAGTTTTAGAGGAAACTAAAACTTAAGCAGCAGTTACAGTGATTGCCGGAGCAGAAGCGCCAACTACAACCGTGAAGGTGTAGGTGTTGCCTGCTGCAACGGTGGTTGCACCTGCCGGAGTAACGGTAGCGTTGGTGCCGGAAACAGTTACCTTAGTAGCGGTAGCAGTAGCGTCCAGCTTAACGGTAACCGTAACAGTCTCACCTTCCAGAGCGGTGGTCTTGTCAGCGGTTGCGGTAATGCCAGTGGTAGTACCAGTAACGCTCGGAGCAGCTACAGAATACTTGGTAGCTGCAACATTCTTCTGACCCATAACATCAACATCGCTGTTGGTGTTTACGATAACTGCAACGATCTTGTTGCTTGCGTTGTTGCCATCGTATACGATCAGAGCGTTAGCGTAACCAGTGGTACCGTCGAACTCGGTGATACCAACGCCGGAATCGCCAGCCTTGTTGTTGTCAGCGTCGATGTAAACGATCTGTGCGTCATCATCCAGAGCCTTGGTGGTCTTGGAGATCTCAACGTAAGCGTTGCCCTCAACCTTCAGGCCGTTAGCGAAGGTGATGGTCTTGTCAGACTCGCTGTAATCGGTTACAGCGATCTTTACGCCCTTACCGATTGCAGAGCCGTCCAGAATGGTGAAGTCCTTGGTGCCGTTAGAATCCTGCGTGTAGGTCTGATCAGCAGACGGATCGAAGGATACCAGCTTGCCCTTTGCCAGACCGTTCTGGTCGCCGTCAACGTAAACAACGGTCTCCTCACCGGTCCAGATGGTGTACATGGTGTACGGATCGCCATCCTTGGTGGTAGTGGTGCCATCGGTGGTGATGATACCGTACTTGGTGTCGCCAGCAGCGCCGTTCGGACGAGCGGTCATATTAGCAAATGCAGCTACAACCTTACCGTCCTTAACGATGTAGTCAACCTGCTTGGAGGACAGAGTGATATCGTTCAGAGAACGAACATTGGATACCTTGTACTCGCCGGAAGCATTGGTGTAGAACAGCGGGCAGTCGCCAGCAGTTACGGTACCCATCAGAGCCTTGGTGTCCTTCTTGTAGAAGTCGCCAGTGTAAGTCTGGTAGTGGGAATCTGCGTGAGCGATTTCCTCGATCTTGTACTGACCATTGGAGCGCTCAGCATACTTAACCAGTTCGCCCTTTGCCAGTGCAGTGCTGATGTCAACACCGGTTGCCAGCTTAGCAGCGCCGTTGTGGTTGCTGTTTGCGTCAGCATACAGAACAGAATCCTTGTGCAGAACTACGGTCTTCTTGGAGCCGTCTGCGAACAGCAGTTCAGCCTTCGGCTCGCTGAAGTTGGAATCCAGCTTGCCGTCGTTAACGTCGGTAACAACAGCGTACTGATTCATATCGTCAGAGTTCTTCTGAATTGCACGAGCGTAGCCGTTTACGAGGTAAACGGTAACTTCGTCGTCAACGTCACCGGACTGCAGAGCAGATACGGAATCGTCGGTCAGGTTGGTCTTGAATGCAGCCTTAGCGTACTGCGGGTAGGAAGTGCCGTCAACCTTAACGGACTTGGTGCCAGTGTAGCCGGTCAGCTTGCCGGTTACGGAAACAGCCTTCTCGATTACGAAGGTAGCGTCAGCAACAGCGGACTTGTACAGCTTGGTTACAACAACAACGTCGTCCTTCTTAACGCCGTCGTAAACGGTGGAGTTGTTCTCGGAAGTATCAACAGTGCCGATACCAGCGATGGAAACCTTCTTGCCGGAAACAGCGGTAACCTTGTACAGGTCAGAAGTGGTCAGATAAACAGCGGTGATCTTGTTGCTGTCGTTCAGCAGAACGCGGATCTTGTCGCCGGTCTTCTTCGGAGCGGTCTTGATCAGAGCCTCAACGGAAGCCTTGTCAGCAGTTACGCCGGAGTCAAGGTTGGTGTACAGCTCAGCGCCGGAAGCGAACTCGTACTTGGTGCCGTTGATCTTAACCTTGTTAGCATCGGTGAAATCATCATCAATGTCAGCTACGGTAGCTTCAACAACAGAGGTATCGCGGGTATTATACATACCGTAGATCTTGTCGTTCTTGTCCAGATTGTTCTTGGTGTCCTTGCTCTCCTTCCAGAGCAGCTCAACGGACTGACCAATCTTGGAGGTGATGTCGCTTACAGAGTAGGTAACGATCTTGTGCTCATCTGCGTCGCCAGCCTCAGAGGTTTTCTTGTTCAGAACAACTTCAAGCTCGCCGTCCTTCAGGCTGTCGTTGCGTGCCTTGTCGCCGTAAACGGTAACAGAGGTACGGATCAGGCCCATGTACTTCTCGCCAACGGTCGGCAGGTAGTCAGTACCGGTCAGCGCCATGTTGGTGTAAGCATCGTCACGCCATACAACAGTAGCTGCGTTGATAGCGTTGTAGATCAGCTGTGCAGCGTACTGACGCGGGCAAGCAGAGGTGAACGAGGTGTTTACATCGTCCAGCAGGCCGTTCTCGTCAGCCAGTGCGTTGGTCTTTGCAGCCCAGCCTGCGCCGGTCAGGCCAGCCTTCTCAGCGTTGTAGCCGAGGGTTACGAGCAGCATCTTAGCAGCTTCCTGTGCAGTTACGTTAGCATTCGGAGCAAAGATGGTGTTGCTCTTACCAGCGATAATGCCCAGGGACTGGCAGTACTTGATGTAGCCGCGTGCCCAGTGGGAGCCAATATCGGTGAAAGAGGTCTTGTCGTCGTTGTAAGCCGAAGCATCGGACTTACCGGTACGCAGAACGTAGATCATCTTCGCCATCTGCGCACGAGTTACGGTTGCGTTCGGCTGGAAAGAGCCATCTTCAAAGCCCTCTACAACGCCCAGAGCAACCAGAGTGTCCACAGCGTCAGTAGCCTTGATGTCGGCCTGATCCGTGAACGCTGCACCAGCAAACATGGTGAATGCGCAAGCAAACGCCAGTACCAGTGCAAGAACCTTTTTGAGATTCTCTCCGGAGTCGCGATTACCCGAAAAACGCGGGTGAAATTTCAAAAAATCCATCCAATATGTAACATTTCAAAGAAACGTTTTCTGCAAATGAGTTACATTTTATGGATACAATCTGTCCGCCAATCCCAATCGCAAACAAGCACCTATATTATATAAGGTATAACCCGCGTTGTACAGAGCCGGTTTGCGATCTGGCCCAAAGCCAGACAGCGTAATATTACAAGTAATGTTACACTCATGTTACGGATTGCGAACTTCGCTTGACCCATGGGTTTGACTATGGTAATATACTTAACGACGAGTGAGAACTCGTACAAAAAATTTTAAGGAGGAAAACCCCTATGAAGAATCTCAAAAAGGTTCTTGCACTGGTACTGGCGTTTGCTTGCGCATTCACCATGTTTGCTGGTGCAGCGTTCACGGATTCGGCCGACATTAAGGTTGACACCGAAGTTGTGGACACTCTGGTATCGCTGGGCGTAGTTAACGGCTACGACGATGGCTCTTTCAAGCCGAACGGTACCGTAACCCGTGCGGAGATGGCGAAGATGATCTACGTTCTGCGCAC
>NZ_QUDG01000012.1:0-87078 GCF_003474415.1 Butyricicoccus sp. AM05-1
TAAGCGCTCAGGAAGCAGCTAAGATGCTGCTCGTAACCCTGGGTTACAACGCTCAGAAGGCTGGTCTGGTAGGCACCGGTTGGGCAGCCAAGACCAACGCACTGGCTGACGAGAACGGTCTGCTGGAGGACGTTAACACTTCCTTCACTTCCGCTTGCCCGCGTCAGTACGCTGCACAGCTGATCTACAATGCAGTATTTGCTTACACCGTAGTTCTGCGCGATGGCGAGTACACCAACATGAAGCTGGTTACCGGTATTGGCAACGACTACAACCCGACCATCGGCGAGAAGTACATGGGCCTGCAGAAGTGGGTTGGTACCTTTGAAGGCAACGAGGACGTTTGCGGTCTGGACACCGGTCTGATCCGTGTAAACGGCACTCCGGACGGCAAGGACGTTGCAAAGGCTAACGCTGACTTCAAGTACAGCAAGCTGGACCTCTCCTACATCGGCGAGGAAGTTTCCGTACTGTACAAGGATGCTACTGGCGGCACCGCTAACAAGCCGGACAAGAAGGACACCATCTATGGCGTATACGTAACCGGTACTACCAAGGTTTACAACATCACCAAGGATGACCTGCAGTCCCAGAAGGACGCTGGTACTGTTCGTTTCGACGATAAGAACCATGACGTAGCTAAGGCTGCCAAGGACTACGAGTACCTGAATATCAACTACGGTGCTGACAAGAAGACTCTGAGCGAAGAAAAGACTGCTGCTCAGATGGCAACTCTGTTCTCGAATCTGTCGGCTGTATCTTCTGACACCATCAAGTTTGTTTGCAACGATGACGGCGACATTGTAAAGGCTTACGTTGTTGAGTCCAAGCTGGCTCGCGTTACCGCTGTAAACACCGACAAGGTTTCTATCAACAACCGTGTTGGTCAGCTGAAGAAGGAAGACAACGACATTTACTCCGATGTTAAGAAGGACGACATCGTTGTTGTTACCACTCTGTACAACTCTACTGCAACCGATTCTTCTGCTTACTCTATCGTTAAGAAGGCAGAGACTGTTGAAGGCAAGATCACCGGCTACAACGGCACCAAGAAGGTTACCGTAGACGGCAAGACCTATAAGATTGCCGGCGAGACTCTGTCCAAGACCATCGACAGCGACTTTACTGATTCCTTTGCAAATCAGATCGGCGAGACTGTTACCCTGTACATGATCAATGGCATGGTATACGGCGCTGAGATGGTTACCGAGGGCACCAAGAACTACGCTGTTGTTGAGACCTCTGACGGCACTCTGAATGATAAGATCAACCCGCTGAAGGTTGCGATCATGAAGGCTGACGGCTCCGAAGTAACCGTTGAGGTTCATAAGGATTCCATCTCGACTGCCAATGAAGATACCGAACTGACCGCTGGCAAGCTGATCAAGTATACCGATGTTTCCAATGGCAAGATCAAGATTACCGCAATCAGTGATCTGGTTAAGACCGTATCCGCTTCTAACGATGTTGTTTATGACAAGGATACCAAGTCCTTTGCAACCGCGGCTAACGGCGGCTCCAAGAAGGTAACCGCTACTGACGCAGTTGTATTCGTTAAGAAGGGTTCTGACTGGTACTCCTACAATGTTCGTAATCTGGATACCATCAAGGTTGCGTCCGGCACTTACCACATTTCTACCATGCTCGACGATTCCAAGATCGCAGTTGCATATGTAGAACTGGATAAGAAGCCGTCCGGTGCTTCTTCTGACACCGTTTACGGTATCGTATCCAGCGAGAACGGCACTGTTAAGAACGGTGACGACACCTACACTTCCTTCACTGTTGATGACAGCACCGATACCCCGAAGACCGTTCTGATCGAGGGTGCTGGCAACGAAACCCTTAAGAAGGGTGATCTGGTTGCATTTGATCTGGCTTCTGACAACGTATACGCTACCAGCGATATCAAGATCTATGCTCGTTACGCAGACAGCACTCTGAATCTGAATGTTGCAAACGCATCTAACGCATTCAAGGGCTTCGCTGGTGAGTATGAGGCTGCTTCTATCCTGACCTACTACAATACCAAGGCTGACCTGCTGGCTAAGACCAACTCGAAGACCGTTGCTGTTGACGACGATGTTAAGGTTATCTACGTTGACGCTGACGACAACAAGACTGTTGCTGAGACCGATGTAGTTCACGATGGTATCAGCGATAAGGCTAACTTTGTTGCAGTATACGACAATGACGATATCTCCAAGTCTATCATCGCTATCTTCGTTGCTGACGACAGCAATATCGAGCAGTAATCTCCGAATCCCGCGATTCGACTTTACGTAAAAGGAACCCCCGAGGAAAATCTCCTCGGGGGTTTTCTTATCCCCTCACCCACCAGCGGTCTGCCGCCGCTCTGCGCCGTGCCGCAGGCCGCCCCTATTTTCCCTATCGCACCCCAACCGCAAGCCGCTGTGCGCCGTTCTGACGCCCTTACGCCCTATCCCTCATCCGCCTGTAAAAGCGCACAAAAAAGCCGCCCGGAAAACCGGGCGGCTTGCATTTTTGAGAAATTACTTGAGCTGTACGCGCTCACGAATCGAATCGGTTACGGAAAGCTGTACGCTCTGTGCGGAGTAGCCGGTGCACGCCACCTGCGCCACATAGCTGCCGCGCTTGAGGCTGAACGACGCCGTGCCGTCCGTGCCGGTGGTGATGCTCTTGCCGCCAACCGTGACAACCGCACCGGACAGCGGTGCGCCGTACGCGTTGGTGACAACTAGCTGTACATTCTCGAGAATCTCGCCGGTCAGCTTGACCGTGCGGCCTGCAGAGATTTTGACCGTCTGCGTAACCGCCGCGGTAAAGCGCGAATGCATTGCCGTTACAACGTACGAGCCGCGCTTGACATAAACGGTTGCCGTGCCGCCTGAGCCGGTGGTCAGCGTCTGCGCTGCCGTGCCGCTCTCCGCGTCCGAAGGCGTGAAGGTGACGGACGCACCCGAAATCGGCAGACCGAGATCATCGACCACGGAAGCCGTCAGCGCGTAAGTGGTAACGTAGTTGACACGCAGCGTCGGGCTTTGACCCTTGCTCATCACAAAAACGAAATCCGCGTAGGATGCGCCGCTCTTGCCGAATTCCGCAACCGCAGACTTGTTGATCGTGACCTTGCTGCCCTCGATCTTGTACTGCCAGTTCTCCTCGAGCGTCTTGCCGTTCGAGCGGATATTCTTGAGCTTTGCACCGTCTACCATGTTAAGCGTTACCACCAGATCGGCGTATCCGCCGGACGAGGTGTTCGCGTCAAAATCGATCGCGGACGGCTGTACTTCGTTCACCGGCGCGGTATCTACCACGCTCAGCGAGCAGGTAAAGGACGAACCCTGATTGGGTACGAATGTAACCGTATAAGTGCCCTTGCTCTTCTTGGCAAGCGTCTCCTTGAGCAGACGAATCGTGCCATTCGTTGCATTATAGGTGTAATCCGTGCCGCGCTCGAGCACCGTACTGCCGATTTTGACGGAATCCAGACGCGTGCCCGCCGGAAGAACGACGTTTACCGTCTGATCGGCATGGTTTGCGGACTGCTCGTACTTATCAAAGGTAATCTGGCTCGGGCTGACTGCGCTCTGCGCCGAGTTGCTGACCGCCAGACCGATGGCTGCCTTGGAGCCGTCCTCAAAGGTCAGCTCTGCGGTGTAGGTGCCCGCCTTGAGCGTGGACAGATAGGTTTTGTACACACGGATGCCGTTCTTATCGCTCAGCAGGTTGTAATCCGTGCCCTGCTTGAGATTGGTGCCGTTGACCGAAACACGGGTCAGATCGTTCTTGTCCGCGTTGAAGGTGAACTCGTAGGAGAACGCGATCGCGTCCTTGTTATTCACGTCAATGGACAGCGTGGACGGAGAAACCGAAACGCTGGTGGACGCCGCAACATCCTTGCCTGCAATCTTCGCGGTAACGCCGCTCGCCAGCTCAACGCTGGTCGGCTGCATGGTCAGCTCACAGCCGTTGGCGTTGAGCACCGCCTTCTGGACCGAGCCGCCGCCGGTGACGGTGGTTCTGCCGTTTGCGGTAAGCGTGCTGATGGAGGTGCTGCCGGTCGTCAGGATGGTGCCGGTCTGCTCATTGGCAACGTCCCAGACAGCTGCATCCAGCGTCAGACTGACGCTGCTGCCGTTCATTTTAAGATCGGAGAAGCCGCCTGCAGTCGCTGCCAGATTGCTCTCGGTCAGCGTCGCAGAGGTTTTTACCTCGGTGGTGCCGATGTTGGTGTTGCCGGTCGCAATGACCTGCGGGGTCAGTCCGGTCGGATTGGAGACGACCATCTCGAGTGCGGAAACACCGTCCAGCGTTACATTGCCGCCACTGACGATGATATCGCCCGCAACGGTGACATCCTCAAGCGTTACATTGCCCGCCAGAACGCCCTCGGTGATGTACAGATTGCCCTTGATATCCGCATCGGCCAGCGTGCACGGTACGGAAATCGTAACGTTTTTGGTATCGCTCTTGAGCGTAGCCTGCGAGTACACGTTGCCGTTCTTATTCAGCGGGGTGCCCATATAGCCGTACAGCATTTTGGCGATTTCGCCTCGGCTGAGCGTGCCCTGCGGCTTAAAGGTACCGTTCGTGTAGCCGTTGATATAACCCTGCTTGACCGCTTCCGCAACGTAGGATTTGCTGTAATCGCTCAGCTTGGCCCGATCAGAGAACATATCCAGCGCAGACAGGTTAGCCGTCGGCGTGTACTTGTGCAGTCGGCCGAGGATGGTTGCTGCCTGCTCACGGGTCAGCGTGCCCTCCGGCGCCATACGGTTGTTGCCGACACCGTTGATATAACCCTGCTTGACCGCAATCTGCACGGTTTCGTAGAAAACATCGCTCGAATTGACATCCGAGAAGCTGATATCCGCCTTTTCGGTAAAACCGAACGCGCGGTTGATGTATCGCATGAACTCCCAGCGCGTTACCTTGTCATCCGGGCCGTAGTTGCCCGTGCTGGCAGACGGATTGATAATGCCGTTTTCATGCAGCTCGGTAATGTAGGACTTTGCCCAGTGGCCATCAATATCCGAAGCCGCAAAGGCAGCCGGCACGGTACTGACCAGCAGCGCCGCTGTCAGTACGGCGGAAAGGACTTTTTTCAAAGCTATCACCTCTTATTATAATTTACCTTTATTCTACCATTCTTTTGTTTATTTGTGTACTGTTATTTTTATCTCGAGACAGGGCTTTTGTCTAAAGAGACGGCCCGCTGCCGGTTTTGGTTTCACATTTTCGCAGAATTTTCCGGTATTCTCACAGAACGTACAATTTCTGCTCTGCTGTTTTGTATATCATTACTCCGCTTCATGGAATCTTTTCACAAATTCGCGCAAAACCCCTTGCATTGACAGCCGGATATTGTATAATTTAGATAGTGGCAATCCGTCGGTTGAAAGCGGCGATGCGCCAACTAACACGATGAGGTGATACCAATGGATTATATGTCGGAATACAAGCGTTGGCTGGACTGCTCTGCCCTCTCTGCGGACGAGCATGCCGAGCTGGCTGCTGTTGCAGATAATCAGGAAGAGATCGAAAGCCGTTTCTTTGCGCCGCTGTCGTTCGGCACGGCCGGTCTGCGCGGTGTACTGGGCGTCGGCCTCAACCGCATGAACCGCTTTACCGTCGGTCAGGCTGCACAGGGTCTGGCAAACCTGATCGTATCGAATGGTCAGGCCGCAATGGACCGTGGTGTTGCCATTGCATACGACTCCCGCCATTTCTCGGCCGAGTTCGCCAAGCAGTCTGCGTGCATCATGGCCGCAAACGGCATCCAGTCGCTGCTGTTCGATGAGCTGCGTCCGACCCCGGAGCTGTCCTTCGCTGTCCGTCACTACGGCTGCATCGCAGGCATCAACATCACGGCTTCCCACAACCCGAAGGAGTACAACGGCTACAAGGTTTACTGGGAGGACGGCGCACAGCTTCCTCCGGCCGAGGCAGACGTGGTTGCCAACGAAATGGCAAAGACCGATATCTTCACCGGTGTAAAAACTGCAGACTACGATGAGTCCGTCAAAAACGGTCTGATCCGTATTCTGTCTAAGGAGACCGACGAGGCTTATCTCGGCGAGGTTATTAAGGTTGCGGTAAATCCGGACTGCGTAAAGCAGGTTGCCGATGAGTTCAAGTTGGTGTACACGCCGTTCCACGGTGCCGGCTACCGTCTGGTTCCCGAGATCCTGCGCCGCCTGGGTTACAAGCACATTATCTGTGAGCCGGAGCAGATGAAGATCGACGGCGACTTCCCGACCGTTAAAAACCCGAATCCGGAGTACAAAGAAGGCTTTACGCTCGCCATCGAGCTGGCAAAGCAGAACGATGTTGATCTGATCATCGGCACCGACCCGGACTCCGACCGCACCGGCATCGTCCTCAAGGACAAGTCTGGCGAGTATGTCACCCTGTCCGGCAATCAGGTCGGTGTGCTGCTCACCGATTACATCATCACCGCAAAGAAGCTGACGAACACCATGCCTGCCCATCCGGCGGTGCTCAAATCCATCGTTACCACCGAGATGGCACGCGCGGCGGCTGAAAAGAACGGCGTTGAGTGCTTCGACACCTTCACCGGCTTCAAGTTCCTTGCCGAGAAGATCAAGCAATTCGAGCAGGACGGCTCGCACGAGTACATTTTCGCGTTTGAGGAATCCTACGGCTACCTGTGCGGCGATTATGCCCGCGACAAGGATGCCGTTACCGCTTCCATGCTGATCGCCGAGATGGCGGCTTACTACCGTACCCAGGGCAAGACCCTGTACGACGCAATGGAAGAGATGTACGAAAAGTACGGCTACTACTGCGAACAGACCATTTCGATCGTTATGCCGGGTGTTTCCGGCCTGCAGCGCATGAAGGAGCTCATGCAGGAGCTGCGCGACAAGCCGCTGACCCAGATCGGCACCCACAAGGTCGATTACACCCGCGATTACATGCCGGGCACCCGCACCTGCATGGCAGACGGCAAGTCCGAGCCGATGGAGCTCAAGGGTCAGAACGTGATGTACTACGAGCTGGAAGGCGGCACGACCTTTATCATCCGTCCGTCCGGCACCGAGCCGAAGGTCAAGGTTTACATCATGGCCAAGGGCGAGAACAAGGCCGAGGCCGCAGAAAAGGTCGAGGCTCTGACCGCTGCAGCGAAGGAAATCGTAAAGTAAGCCATCTGCAGTAAAAATCCAGCAACGCTGAATGCAGCCGAATTCCGGTTCGGCTGCATTTTTCCGGAATCACCTTGATTACCAAAATTATTATACCTTAATTATTTTAGGGGAACAAAAATATGATCAAACGCATTATTTCCTGTATTGTAAGCACGGTCATCGTGCTTGGTGCCACCATCGCGTATGACCGCACGCCTGCATGCCGTATTGCCGTGATGGAGCAGGTACCGACACAGCTGGCTTCCGTTCTGCCGCGTGCTGCCTCCTATGAACTGGAGCTGCGCACGGAGGAAGGCAACCGCAGCTACACGGTCAACTGCCATGACAAGGACGGCAGCACCTTCCGCTCCTACACCATGCAGACCGTGGAAGGCGAGGAAGAACCGCTTAATTTCACCTACACGGACTACACCTACGACGACAACGGCAACTGTACGGATGCTGTCACCACCGACAAGACCAACAACTCCACCTCGGAGTATCGCCGCAGCTATGACGACAAAAACCGCGTTCTGCGCACGGAAAACTACGAGGACGGCGAACTTTCGGCCTCCTCCGAGACGGTTTACACCGAGGTTGACAACGGTCAGTCCTCTGCCGTCAACACGGTTTACGACGCAGACGGCAACGAGCTGATGGTCGTCCGCATGGGCATGAACACCAACGGTGATGTGCTGTCCTCCCGCACCTACGAGGGCGAGGACAATATCACCTCCTCCACCGACAACCGTTATGACAGTCAGGGACGGCTCATCCAGTCGGTCACCGTAGACGAGAGCGGCATCGTGCTCGAGGTGCTCACCGTGTACTCGGTGGACGGCAAAACGCAGACCACCCGCTCGACCATCGAAGGCGGCACCCTCTCAACCGATACCCGTACCTTTGATGATAACGGCAATCTGGTCTCCATGCACCAGACCGACAGCGACGGCTACGCAAGCGATACCACTTATACACAGTTTAAGTAACCTGTCGCGGAACTTTAACCCGCAGTGAAAACCACCCGTTCGGGTGGTTTTTCCTTTTTTCGGACATACATTATCAGCTATACACCGACCATTTCTCCCTATTTGTCGGTTTTCCGCTAAACTCCTGCAAAATTCCTGTCTGGATATTGCTTTTTCTCGGTCAAACAGCTATAATCGCTATATGCGTATCAAGACTGTGTCAACAGAGCACAGCTATAGAGAAATAGATCGGAGGTGCGCTATGCGCATCATTATTGTAGGCTGCGGCAAAGTCGGCTCGGAGCTGGCAGGACAGCTCAGCGCGGCCGGACACGACCTGACACTGATTGACCTGTCCGAACGCCGGCTGAACGAGCTTTCCAATATGTACGACCTTGCTACAGTAAAGGGCAGCGGCACCAGCTATCACGTTCTGCGTGAAGCCGGCGTGCAGGATACCGACCTGCTCATCGCCGTTACCACCCATGACGAAATCAACCTGCTTTCCTGCCTGATCGCTCGTAAAGCATCCGGCTGCCACGCCATTGCGCGTGTGCGCGATCCGGAATATGTATCCGACCTCGGCTTTATCCGCGATGAGCTGGGTATTTCGATGGTCATCAACCCCGAGCTGTCCACCGCGCGTGTTGTTTCGCGTCTGATCCGATTCCCGTCGGCCATCCGCGTCAGCACGTTTGCCCGCGGACGTATCGAGCTGCTCGACCTCACAATTCCGCACGAGTCCCGCCTGGACGGCATGGCGGTCTGCGAGGTCAATCCTCTGCTCCGCACGGACGTGCTGCTGTGCATGGTCCGCCGCGACGGTCAGACCTATATTCCGAAGGGCGACTTCATCCTGCACGAGAACGATAACATCACCGTCATCATTCCGCCGCACGAGCAGAACGAATTTTTCGAGAAGGTCGGTCTGCCGGTCAAGCGCATTTCCTCCGCGATGCTGGTCGGCGGCGGCAAAATCTCGTACTTTCTTGCGAAAATCCTGCTGGATTCCGGCATTGCAGTCAAGATTATCGAAAACAAACTGGAACGCTGCGAAGCACTGTCCGAAATGCTCCCGAACGCGACCATCATCTACGGCGACGGCACCGACCGCGACCTGCTCGACGAGGAGGGTCTGGCAACCTGCGAGGCGTTTGCGGCGCTCACCGGCATGGACGAGGAGAACATCCTGCTTGCGCTGCACGCCGGCCGTCATTCCCGTGCGAAGCTGTTCACCAAGGTCAACCGTGTGAACTTTGAGGAAGTCATTGCCAGCATGCCGATCGGCAAGGTGATTCGCCCCAAGCAGACCACCGCCGAGCTGATCAGCCAGTACACCCGCGCCATGCAGAACTCGATGGGCTCCAACGTGGAGACCCTGCATCAGCTGGACGGTGCAGAAGCGCTTGAATTTCGTGTTGCGGCGCACCACCTCACCGGCGTTCCCCTGCAGGATATGCCGATTCGTCCGGATGTTCTGCTGTGCTGCATCAACCGCAAGGGCAAGCGTATCATTCCGCGCGGCCACGATGTGCTGCATGAAGGCGATACGGTTATCGTCGTTTCCACCTTCGAGGGCATGAACGACCTTCAGGATATCTTCCTGCCGACAACCAGAGGGCGCGAAAGATGAATTTCGCAATCGTCCGCTATCTGATCGGCTGGCTGATGGGCATTGAGTCCCTGTTCCTGCTGCTGCCCGCGTTTACCGCGGTCATTTACCGTGAACCCGAGCTGCCCGCCTATATCGCCACTGCACTGATTTGTATGGTCGGTGCAGGCATTCTGTGTGAATATAAGCCGAAAAACACCAAGTTTTACGCACGCGAAGGCTTTGTGGCCGTCGCGCTGTGCTGGCTGGTGCTGGCCGTGACAGGTGCCCTGCCGTTCGTGCTCAGCCGCGAGATTCCGTTCGCGGTAGATGCGATTTTCGAGGCCGCATCCGGCTTCACCACCACCGGCGCTACCATTCTCGGCGATGTGGAGGCGCTTTCGCATGCCTCTATGCTATGGCGCTGCCTGATGCACTGGGTCGGCGGCATGGGCATTCTGGTGTTCATGCTGATCGTCCTGCCGCTGGCAGGCGGTCAGACCATTTATCTGATGCGCGCGGAAAGCCCGGGACCCTCGGTCTCCAAAATATCGCCGCACATGCGCGATACCGCGCTTATCCTGTACGCGATTTACTTTGGACTGACCGTTCTGCAGATTATTCTGCTGCTGCTCGGCGGCATGCCGATGTTCGACGCCATCTGCGTTTCGCTCGGCACGGCAGGCACCGGCGGCTTCGGCAACTGGAATGATTCCATCGCGCACTACGACAGCGCCTACCTGCAGAATGTCATCTCGGTCTTTATGATCCTTTTCGGTATCAATTTCAACGCGTATTTTCTGCTTTTGACCCGTAAATTCAAGCAATTATTCAAAATCGAGGAGATTCGCGTGTACCTCGGCGTGATTGCCGTATTTACCACGCTGATCGCCTTCAACGTGCGCGGCTGCTTCAGTTCGCTGCGCGAGAGCTTTCACCATTCCCTGTTTCAGGTTGCGTCTATCATCACGACCACCGGTTTTTCAACCGTGGACTTTAACCAGTGGCCCGCATTCAGCAAGCTGCTGATCGTGCTGCTGATGTTCATCGGCGCGTGTGCCGGTTCTACCGGCGGCGGCGTGAAATGCTCGCGCATCCTGCTGCTGTTCAAGGGCGTAAAGAAGGAAATGATGTCGCTGATTCATCCGCGTCTGGTGCGCGTGCATAAAATGGACGGACAGCGCGTCCAGCATGAGGTCATGCGCTCGGTCAACGCCTTTCTTGTGGCATATCTGATCGTCATTGCCACTTCCATCCTCATTGTCAGCCTGCACTGTGAGGATATGGTAACCAGCTTCACCTCGGTTGTTACCTGCATCAATAACGTCGGTCCGGGACTCAATCAGGTCGGTCCGGCAGCCAACTTCGGTGCACTGCACCCGCTGAGTAAAATCGTGCTGACTTTCGATATGCTCGCCGGTCGTCTGGAGCTGTTCCCCATGCTTCTGCTGTTTGCGCCGGAAACGTGGCGAAGAAACCGATAAAAAAACTGCCGCTAAACGTATACCGTTTAGCGGCTTTTGCGATGTTGAACGACCACGAATCGTTCCGGTGCTCCACCGACACACCTGAATCATCGCAGCAGAATATGTCGAGATGGGGTTTTCCGGTTACTCAGGGGTATCTATCTCTTTGGGTAACATAATGGTTTTCGGCATATCGAGCATGCTGAGCAGTTCCTCGGAAAAATAAAAGGAATTGCGGTCTCCCTGCTCAAAAATCAGATACGGATAGGGTTTCAGTTCATCGAGCGTGATGCACTTCCGGTCTGTGTTTCCCGCAGGGTAAAACCGTACCGGTCCGCGTCATACTCCTTGACAACCTCGTCGAATGCGTTCACCGCAAACGAATAGTGCTGACATGACACGCAGAACTTAGGCACGCGCTTTCGGCCCACGCCCGAAGTGCTCCTGCATGATGTCTGCCTGCTCGAGCAGCATACGCGCAAACGAAAGCAGTGCCGCACGCATCCGTGCTCTGCCCGCACGGTTCCGCGCACTGGCGGAAAAGTACGGCTGCGCCTTTCACCCCGGTTTTGTCACCTGACAAAACCGGGGTGTTTTTTTACCGCATTTTATCCACAGCCTGTTGATAACTTCTGTGGATTGTGTGTCTTTTTTTGCAGAATTTACGCGTGTTTCACGCTGTTTTTCCTATCGGTGTATTTCGTGTCGAAAATCGGACATTTCGTGTATCCGGCCGCACAACGGGCTGCAAAGCTGCTATGATAAATGCAGGCAATTTTTAGTCTCTTTACTGCAGGCGCGGCTCGTTCCACTGCACCGCAGAATGAGAAAAGGAGGAATATACCATGAAAATCAAACGCGGCATAAGCCTTGCTCTGGCACTGGCGATCATCTCCGGCATGGGCGGCCCGCTTGATATCCGCGCAGCGGCAGCGGATACCGGCAGCTCGGACGCGCTTGCGGCGCTCGGCATAGATTCGAGCAAAGCGCCCGATGGCTTTAATGCCAACGACCCCAGCAACCCGTATGGCCGCAATACCATCAAGGTTACACCGGTGTACGAGCTGTATACCGTTGGTCTGACGAATGATGTTCTGCCGTCGGATAAAATCGGCTTGGGCAAGCGTGAAAGCGCAGAGCAATGCGATACAAGCGTTTCCCAGTCCAACCAGAAGGACAATACCCTTCAAAGCACGCTGTACGGCAATGATGATAACACATCTACCCAGGCTCAGCAGTTTTTGAGCGCTCAGAAGCAGATCCAAACTATTTCTGAGGGTAAAACCACCTCTACCGGCACATACGCACAGTTCCCGATAGGCAGCAAGGGCACTGACGGCTATGCCACCAAGGGTTATCTGACCGGCATGACCAATGCCACTACCAAGCTGAACGACAAGACCGATTACGCCATGGCAGACGTAGCCGCAGGCCATTTCACCTCGGACCAGGACGCAAAGTCCTCGCAGACGGTCATGGTTTACGCCGGTGACCTGAGCGCGAAAGGCGGTCTGTACCTGCGGTTCGGCAATGCGACAACCGGCGAGTACGGCAAGCCGATCACACTGCTGGACACCAGCAAGGAAATCGGCAACCCGAATCTGACCGACACCAGCGACGAAGGCAGCACGACCGCCAAAAAGGTCGAAAACTTCGCAGAAAACCCGTATCAGCTGAAAAACTACCTGCAGGTAGCTACCGGCGACTGGGACAACGACGGTAAGGACGAGGTTGCGGTCTATGTGCCGGAGGTCGGCAATTCCCGCATTGAGATTTACGACCTGCAGACTGACGATTACTCCAATCCCTCTAACTGGAGACAGGCGTGGACGTACTTCTTCCGTGAGGGCAGTGTCGTTTCCAACATGATCTCTCTCGTCAGCGGTGACGTCAACCAGGACGGCGTAGACGATCTCGCCTGCACCTGGGGTTACTACTACGGTCCGCAGCAGAACGCAGGCTCGCGTGCCGTTGTAATGTTCGGCTCCACGAGCGCTCACATGCTGCAGAGCTCGCAGGAATTCCCGCTGACCTATGAGGGCATCAATCTGGTCCGCGCATCCTTCGCCTTCGGCGATATGACCGGCGGCGGCAAAACGCTGATTCTGGCGGCTCAGTCGGATGCCGACCTCAAGGCAAATAAGCAGAACACGCGCTATGTAGGCTTGTACGCATGGAACGGCGTCACCTTCAAGCCGTCTGTCTCTAAGAATTTTGATCTGTTTGCAAAGAACGATAAAGGCGAGTACATCTACGGTGCAATGGCAAAGCACAACGATACCTTCCGTTCTCTGCCGCTGTGTCCGGCCAATACAGCTATCATCTCCCGTCCGACCGCAGGCGAAAAAGGCGATGACGGCAAGACCAGCGATCTGCTGTACTTTGACAGCCTTGTTATCTCCTGCGATGAGAACGGTCTGAATATCAAGCAGGCGCTTGACAACACGCCTGCTATGCCGAATGAGGACTACGTCGAGTACGATGCATCCGCAGGCTCTGTGACCACCGCGGTGGATAAAAACAACAACACCGCAGGTTCGGGTACGCTGTTCACCCTGACGCAGACCATGTCCAAGGATGAGAACAAGTATTCTGAATCCTACAACGTCACCGGTAAAGTTCCCCAGTACGCAACCCGTTATTATTACAAGAGCTGGTGGCATAAACTGTTCCGCAAAAGATCTTCCTATCAGGCTTTTGTCGGCTATGTAGATGCTACTACATCGCAAACAACACCGTACACCACCCGTACGCCGGGTACAACCAGACTTTCGACCGTCAACCTGTTTGACGGCTCTCAGCCGGTAAAAACCGATGTCAACAGCTCGTACACGCTCTGTCTCGCCAACACAGACGACGATACCAGCTACATGACCTACACCGGCAAGCACTATTACACCTACTCCGACCCGCAGGTTCTGGCGGTACTGGCTTCGCCTCCGTACTTCTCCGATCTGCTCGACCGTGATGACCTGTCCGGCAACTATGCCGAGTCCTCCACCACCTACTCGAGCATGAAGGGCACCGAGAACGGCACCAGCTCCTCCTCTACTATCTCGGTCGGCGCGTATGTCTCCTTTGAGCAGGAATTCTCGGTATTCGGCGTTAAGATCGGCAGCGTTGAGGCGGAAGCCGCCTTTACCTCCGGTTTCACCTACGAGACCGAGCACACCTCCTCGCTCGAGCAGTCCATCACCTACGAGACAACCTCCGGCGAGGACAGAGTGGCGTTCTATTCCATCCCGATGGAGATTTACGAGTACACCTCCTACATCCCGGATGGAACAGGCAAATACACGAAAGTAACCTCCACCGTTTCCATCCCGCACGAAGCCTCGATCGGTCTGATCGACCTGTCCGACTACGAAAATATCGCCGAGGATTACAGCGTTCTGCCATCCATTTCGGGCAGCGTGCTGACGCATACGATCGGTGATCCGTCCAGCTATCCGAGCGCACCGAGTGCAGGCTCCAAGGCTTATAACGGTGATCCGGCTAAGGTTGACTTCACCGCGGCAGGCGGCGGCTCCGGCATCACGCAGGAGATCAACTTCTCCACCTCGGACAGCAAAAACTACACCAACACCACCTCGATCGAAACCAAGGCCGGTGCCGGCGCAGGCGGCGTAACCGCAGGCGTTGTGGCAGGTTCGGAACACTCTGCCGGCAAGGTGTCTGTCAACACCGCAGGCGGCTCGTTCTCCGGTTCGCTGCAGAACATGCCGATTGAAGCCAAACCGTACGGCTACGGCATGAACTGGAAAATTTTCTGCTACAACTACCGCAGCGGCAATCAGGCGTTCCCGGTTGTTACCTACGCGGTAACCGGGCATAGTGCTCCGTCTCCGCTGCCGGAGGATTTTGAGCAGGATGTTGCGAAAACCACCGATGATTCCGTCACCCTGACGTGGACGTACGACAAGATCGTTTCCGGTTTCCAGCTGTACCGCTACTACAACTTCCCGGATGGCTCCGGCCGCAAGGAACTCGCATTTGTGCCGTTTACCGAGGGTGACCGCAACGATGACGGCACCTACACCTTCAGCTACACGGATAAGAATCTGTCTCCCTATACCGAGTATGAATATCAGATTCAGACCCGCAACAACAACAAGGCTGAGCAGCAGCGCAACAGCATTTACAGCGAACCGCTGACCTGCCGCACCAAGACCACAGCAGGCTATCCCGATATTTCGGTAACCATTGGTGGCAGGGAAAATCAAACGGAGCTGCCGATCTATCCGGATTCTCTGGCAACCGCAACGGTTAAGTATAACGGAGACAATAAAAATCCAGACGGCGGCAAGTACAACAGCGTAAGCTATCAGTGGCAGAAGCTGAACAATGGTTCCTGGACCGAGATTGCCGGCAGCGTTTCCGATACGCTGAGCATCGAAAACGCCGGTTCTGCCGACAAGGGCACTTACCGCTGTCGATTGAATGTGCTCTACTTCGACAACACCGCCCAGAAGGAGTTCAGCATTTCCGCTTACTCGCCCGAAATCAACACGGTTTACAGCAAACGCACGCCTAAGTGTGAGCTGACGGTTACGGCGGAGAATGTACAAAAAGACAACACTGCTCAGTTTGACCGCACGCTGCACATCAGCGCTAAAATGAGTTCCGCGTCTGCTACCTCCACCATCCCGACCGGCACGCTCAGCTTCCTGATTCGCGGCACGGACTTCTCTACCACGGTTGCGGCTGAGATTGACAGCAAAACCGGCAACGTTACAAAGGATGTTATCGTGCCCGCAGACGGCGCCTACACGGTTACCCCGTATTATCCGGGCAGCTATGTATTCAAGGATATGAGCAACGCGGAAGGCCAGATGGTTCTCGTTGGCGAGAACGCGACCGGCTACCAGCTGACGCTCACCAACGGCAAGGATAACAACAGCGTCACCCGCTTCACCTACGGCGATACGGTAACGCCGTCGCTCTCCCGCATGAGCAACGATACACGGGGTCTGCAGAAAGTCACTAACGCGACCTTCAAGTACGCGGTTTCCAGTTCCAAGGATTTGCAGCCACTGACAGAGAACAATAAGCTGGATGTTGGCACTTACACGCTGTATGCTTATGTAAACGGCGAAACCAATCCGGTTGCGGAAACCGAGTTTACCGTTGTTCAGCGTGCCGTTACGCTGCGCGTTGTCACCCCGAAGGACGGTGTTGCACAGGATCAGGTTAATCCTGACGACCCGAAACAGCTTTCTCTCACGGCAGACACGAAAAACATGACTGCTGAAGAGATTACTGCTCTGCACCTCGACTATACCGCAGTCAACACCGCAGGCAACAAGGAAACGCTCGCGCCGAACATTGCACCCAGCAACTACACGGTTTCTCCATGCAAGACTACCGCTACCAACGAAACGCTGTACAACAACTATGAATTTACCTTTATCCCCGGTGTTTACACGGTAAACGGCCTGACTTACATCCTGACCCTCAAGGCTGAGGACTTCGGCGAAGGCGCAAACAAGCACTCTGTCGGTTCTGCGTCGATCATTACCGCAGGTCTGAATGCCGGCAAGGCGGATGACGGCAGTGCAATCTCCAGCTTTACCGCAAACACCGATGTTACCCTGACGGCTGTGCCGGATGCAGGTTATGCAGTCGATTACTGGACCTATGACGGCAAGGAAATCGAGGACAGCAAGGAGAAGAGCTCGGTTACCATCAAGACCCGTGCAAAACCGGCATCTGTTTTGGTTTACTTCAAGACCACCAATACCAAACTGAATGCTTCCGTTCAGAATAAGCAGGGCGGTACACTCAAATGCACGGATGAAAATGGCTCCGAAAGCCTCAAGAATTTCCCGGCTTACATTGCCAGCGGTGCAAAGTTCAACTTCACCGCAACGCCGGATACCGGCTGGCACTTCAAGCAGTGGATTCTCTCGAAACGCGGTGCAAACAGCTATCCGTCCGGCGAATCGAACCCGGCGAACGGCTCCAACACGCTCTCTGTTGAGGTTGGCGTGCAGGATATTGATCTGGCTGCCGTATTCGAGCGCGACAGCTACACGCTGACGCTAGAAGGTGAGCTGACCGCAAGCTATCAGACGGTTGATCCGGACGATACCTCCAAAACGCTTACCAAGTCTCTCAAGAGCGGCGAAAGCGTCACCGGTGATACGGAGATTACGGTAGCGCCCAAGGCAGGCTATGCTGCCGCCAAGGACGAGACCTATCAGGTGAACGGTACGGCTGTTGAAGCAGGAAAACTCAACGCTGACGGCAGCTATACCTTCCCCATCACTGAGAACACCAAGGTTTCGCTCAAGACCGACCGTGCCGCATTTGCGATTACCACACCAAAAATGGAGCATGGCACGATCATTGCAACCGTAGACGGCGAAGCTGTGGACGATCTGTCCAAGATTCCCGGCGGCAGCAAGGTTGAGCTGCAGGCACGCGCAGACCGCGGCTGGCATTTCAAGAATTGGGTTGTAAACGGTACTGCTCAGGATGAAGCTGCGGCAAAGACCAACGGCACTTACACCATCAGCGAACTGGCTGGCAATCTGTCCATCAGCGCTGCATTTGCCCAGAGCGCTTCCTACACCGCCAAGGCCACCGCTGCAGCCGGCAACGGCACCGTAAAATACACGCTGTATGATATCTACGGTGAGGAAGTTGAGACCAAGGCTATGCCTGCAGGAGGCGTAACCATCTATAAGGATGAGGAAATCACCTTCCATGCAGCGCCGAAGACTGGCTATCAGGTTGAACAGTGGGAAGTAAACGGCAAAAAGACTGCCGGAAACTCCAAAACCAATCCGGAAGGCAAAATCCGTGCGGACAAGAATATTACCGCAACCGTATACTTTAAGGTTACGGCAAGCTATCAGCTTACTTTCGGCACCACTGATACGAACGGCCATCTGACCGCCAAGATTGACGACACCGCGATCAACTCTCAGACCAAGCAGCCGAACGGCAGTATAATCACCTTCACTGCAGCACCAAACACCCAAAAGATGGTCGAAAAGTGGACGGTTACCCAGGGTGACATTACCGCAGCAGAAAACGATGCTGCTGTACAGGTTGATGGTGTAAATCTTGTCGATCCAATTTATATTCACACACTCGATGCCAACCAGACCATCCGCGTTCACTTCACCGACCTTGTACAGTACGATGCCAAGATTTCCGGCACAAACGGCACCGGCAAATTCACCTACACCACGCCGATTCAGCCAACCGACACCGGTGCAGTCAACAGCGCATCCGCTCAGGTTCGCAAGAACGGCACGGTCAAGCTGACGCTTGCACCGAGTGCAAACTGTGTCGGCACCGCCGAAGAAATTAAGTCTGAACTCCAGAAGGCGGCTCCGAATGCCGTTGTTTCCGTCACCGAGAAGGACGGAAGCTTTGAAGCGGTTATCCGCAACGTAACGGAAGCTCTGACGGTCAACACCGACAATCTGTTCCACAAGACCTACGCAATCACGGCCAATAAGGCCGAAAACGGCAGCGTTTCCGCTTCTGCGGCACGTGCCAAGGCCGGCGACACGGTAACGCTCACTGCAACACCCGCAAGCGGTTATCAGTTGAAAACCCTGACGCTGGCACCGGAGACCGCACTCGACAAGACGGTTTCCGCGTCCACCCTGACCTACACCTTCACCATGCCGGCAAATGACGTTACTGTCACCGCAGCCTTTGCCGCCAAGCCGAGCAGCGGCGGCGGTGCAGGCGGCGGCGGTGGAGCGGGCGGCGGCGGTGCTGCACCGGCTCCGTCCGACAACGGCTCGTCCTCCATCACTGCACCGGACGGCACCAAGATTCCCGCAACGGTTGCGGTAAAGAACGGCACCGCAGCGGTTTCTGCCGACAGCTCCAAGCTAACTGCGGTTTCCGGCAAGGATTCGCTGACGCTTGATCTGTCCGCAGACTCCACCGTACGCGCGGTATCGCTCACCGGCGATGTGGTAGCTGCTCTTGCCGGTGCAAAGAACGGCGCAGCGCTTATCCTGCCGAACGGCACGGTTGCACTCGACCGTGAGACGCTGACCGCACTCGGCAGCGCCGCACAGGCTGACGGTATGGCAAGTATTTCGCTCGCTTCCGCTGACAAGTCCTCCCTGACTGACGCACAGCGCAAATACCTGCCGAAGAACAGCACCATCCTGAACATTTCTGCGCAGGTACAGCCGAAAAACGGCACTGCAACCCGCGTTCACGCGCTGAACGGCACGGCTGCGATTTCTGTGGCATACAGCCTCAAGAGCGGCGAGAACGCCGCGCATCTGGTTGCATACTATCTTGCTGAGGACGGCTCGTTTGAAAAGCTGCCTGTCATTTATGATGCAGCGACCGGAAAGGCTACCTTTAAGACCACCCACTTCTCCACCTTCGTTATCACCCACGAGTACAGCAGCGACTTCTCCGATGTCAACCTGCGCAAGTGGTTCTACAACGAGGTCAACACCGCACTCGAGAACGGCTGGTTCAAGGGCCTGACCGCGACTAAGTTCGGTCCGGATGACGGCATGACCCGCGCAATGCTGGTTCAGGTACTCTACCGCATGAGCGGCAGCAAGGCCGCTTCCACCGCACAGTTCACCGATGTGGCGGACGGCAAGTGGTACGCGGAAGCCATCGCATGGGCCTCCGAAAACGGCATCGTCAACGGCTTCACGGACGGCAGATTCCAGCCGGATACGCTGATCACCCGTCAGCAGCTGGCGGCCATCCTGTACCGCTACGATACCTATCGCGGTCATACGCCGCAGGGCAGCGCAGCACTCGACGGCTACGCAGACGCGGCTTCTGTCGAGTCGTGGGCTGCTGAAGCAATGAGCTGGGCGAACGGCAACGGTCTGGTAACCGGCGTTACCCCGACTACGCTCGTGCCGAACGGCACCGCAACCCGTGCTCAGGTAGCGGTTATCCTCAGCCGCTACACCGACCAGTAATCCCATCCGATCCATACCACCCAACGGATATGGTATGAACAACCGCCCTGCAAGGGCAGACAATACCGACAGCGCCTGAAAACGCACACAAGCGACACCAATCGAAATATGGTGTCGCTTGTTTTTTGGCTTCTCGCACGGAATACGCTCACGCGAGAACGAATCGAACAGCCGCAGCAGAAATTCCATACTCCTATGTCAGCTTCTCCGGCATGATATACTCTGCCAACCAAATCGCAAGTATTTTCAGGCTTGCGGCTCATTATATCGTACACCATGTTCTATATTTGCATAATACTGTGCAAATTCGACTCATTTTGATTTACAACGTCGTTGCAGGGTGATATACTGAAATTACCATATAAGATGCGCCGGATTATGCTTTGAGGAGAATGCTATAATGACCATGAATGACCCGCTGCTCCGCACGGACAGCTATGCAAAAATCTTCCTGTATAACACCCATGAAACCGTCGCCTGTGTGCCGCGCCACACCATCCGCATGCGCGATAAAGTGCGCCCGGACAAGCTGCGCGAAGCCGTCGAGCAGGCACTGCTGCGCTTTCCGCACATGATGCTGACCGCCGAGCCGACCGAGACCGCGTTCCGCTACCGCCGCAACGTGCAGCCCGCCGTGGTGCTGCCGTTCGATGGCGTATCCACCCGCTACACCATCGGCTCCAAGGATACGAACGGATACTTATTTCTCGTCGGCTACCACGACAAGACCATCTATATGGAGTATCAGCACTCTATCTCGGATGGACGCGGATTCGAGGAGTTTATCCGCTGTGTACTGTTCCAGTACCTGAAAAACTGCGGTTTCCCGGTTGAGAATGACGGCTCTGTGCGCGGCATGGATACCCGCTGGTCTCCTGAGGAGAGCGCAAACGGCTACGAGCAGCTGGCAGACCGTGAATTTTCGCCGGATGGCATCTGGAAAAAGCCGGAGGCTGTTCATGCCCCCGAGGTACAGTGGGGCGCTGACGGCTCCGAGGTCGTCACCGAGGTGACATTCCCGTTTTCGCAGCTGCACGATTACGCAAAGTCCATCGGCGTCAGTCCGCTGTCTGTACTGGCTCCGCTGATGATGAAAGCGTTTGATGATAAGTTCGGTGGAACGGACAAGCCGGTTATCGCGGAGATTCCGGTCGATCTGCGTCCGCTGCTGCCGACGCTTACCACGCGGTATTTTATTTGCTTCATCGATCTGCCGTATTTTCCGGAATACCGCGATCTGCCGAATGACGAGGTGTTCCGGCGCACGAAGGCGTTTTTGAAGGATCAGATGCAGCGCGAACAGCTGCTCTATCGTGCAAAAGCCGCCGCAGACCGCTGTGAATCGCTGCATGAGGCAGATATGCCGCTCGCAGAGAAAATGCAGGCGGCACAGAAGGTCACGACTGATTTTGTGCTCGAGGACAGTTTCCTCATTACCAACGTCGGCCGGTTCGCCCTGCCGGAAAGCTGCCGTCCGTATGTACTCGATTACGGCGCAATCCTGCCGTGCGCCGTGCAGCCGTTTGCGCTGCTGATCTCGTCGTATGGAGATAAAATGAAACTGTCCGTTGCGCAGCGCGACCACGATATGCAGGTTGTCGAGGATTTGTGCGCCGGTCTGCGGCAGCTTGGCATCCAGCCGGAGACACTCAGCTATCCGTTTGTGGTGACACGGTATAACGGACTTGAGTGCGGGATGTAAGTTCAAAACTGTAATTTCAAAAGCAAAACGCTCAGCTATCGTTTGATAGCTGAGCGTTTTGCTTTATCCAAGCCGCGCGACTGTGTAGCCGACATACAGACCGGCACCGGTCACAAGTGCATTCTCGTCCACATCGAAGCCGCCGTTATGGTTGGTGATCATCGTGTGCGGAAAATCCGGATTGCCGGTGCCGAGATACGCATACGCGCCCGGCTTATACAGCTCAAACTCGGCAAAATTGTCGCCGCTGAGCGACAGCTCACGGTCTGTGACAACGTGTCCTTCTCCGAGCAGCTCGTCCACGACCCGAGCAGCTTCCTCGCACACCTGCGGGTCATTGACGAGCGCAGCGGCAAAGTCCGTCCACTCGATTTCCGCCGTGCCGCCGTACAGCGCAGCGATGCTCTGCGCTGTCTCACTGACCTGTGCACGGACGCGGTCGCGGCTCTCCTGCGAAATGGTGCGCGTTGTGCCCTCCATTTCAGCAAATGCTGCCACGGCGTTGTAGGTCGTGCCCGCGTTCAGCTTGCCGATACCGATGATGACCGGCTCGGTCGGTGAAGTGCGGCGCGTAACCAGTCCCTGCACTGCCACGACAATCTGGCTGGCGATGTACAGCGCATCTACGCCCAGATGCGGCGTGGAAACGTGCGTGGACTTACCGTGCACGCGAATGCGGAAATGATCGACTGCGGCGTTGTTGATGCCCGGTTTGAGTCCCACCGTGCCTGCCTCCAAATCGTATGCCGTGTGCGGACCGAACACGCGCTCGGCACCCTCCAGCACGCCGGCTGCGACAAACGGCTTTGCACCTTTTCCGATTTCCTCTCCCGGCTGAAACACAAGACGGACCTTTCCGCTGAACGCGTCTCTGTTCTCCGACAGGATTTTCGCGGCACCCAGAAGGCAGGCCGCGTGCGCATCATGGCCGCAGGCGTGCATGACGCCTGCATTCTCCGAGCGATAGACGCACTCATGCGTCTCCTCAATGGGCAGCGCGTCGATATCCGCACGCAGAACCAGCACTTTTCCGTTGTCCTTTGCGCCCTTCAGCGTGCCGAGCACGCCGGTTTCGCCTACGCGCGTGTGCGGAATGCCGAACTTGTCCAGTTCCTCCTCAATGCGCTGCGCGGTGCGGAACTCCTGCAGGCTCAGTTCGGGGTGCCGGTGAAATTCCCGACGGATGGATACGATGTAGTCCTTCGTTTCCGCTGCTGCTTTCTTTACATCCATGATGGCTTTTCCTCCTGTTTATCGGTGTTTCGGTTTGATCTTATCACGCAGACCTTCCAGACGGTTGAGTGCATCGAGCAGCGTCTCGTCCTTCTTGGCAAAATGCAGGCGAATCAGGTTGTTGACCGGCTCACGGAAGAAGCTCGATCCGGGAACCGCGCCTACGCCGACATAATGCGCCAGATCCTCACAGAACGCAAGATCGCTCTCGTAGCCGAACTCGGAAATGTCGAGCAGAACATAGTACGCGCCCTGCGGGTCGGTATGGGCAATCTGCAGATCGTCCAGACCCTTGAGGAACAGCTCCTTTTTTTGTGTGTACTTGGCCTGCAAGTCGTCGTAGTAGTCCTGGCCCATCTTGAGACCGGTAACAACAGCCTCCTGCAAAGGTGCTGCTGCGCCGACGGTCAGGAAATCATGCACCTTTTTCGCACGGTCGATGATCTCCGGCGGGGCGATGATATAGCCCAGTCTCCAACCGGTAACCGAGTACGTCTTGGAGAGCGACGAGCACGACAGCGTGCGCTCCCACATGCCCGGCAGGGTGGCGAAATAGGTGTGCTTGTTCGGCGCGAACACAATATGCTCGTATACCTCGTCGGTGATAACATAGGTGTCGTACTTCTCTGCGAGAGACGCGATAATCTCCAGTTCTGCACGGGTGAACACCTTGCCGCACGGATTGGACGGGTTACACAGAATGATGGCCTTCGGGTGCTGACGGAACGCGTCCTCAAGCACATTTGCGTCAAAGTGGAAATCCGGCGGCACGAGCGGCACATAAATCGGCTCTGCGCCGGACAGAATGGTATCCGCACTGTAGTTCTCGTAAAACGGGGAGAAAATGATAACCTTGTCACCCGGATTGGTGACCGTCATCATCGCAGCCATCATCGCCTCGGTGCTGCCGCAGGTCGTAACGATCTCGGTGTTCGGGTCGATCCTGCGGCCCATGAAATAGGTCTGCTTGGCGGCCAGCGCCTCGCGGAAGTTCTGCGAACCCCAGGTAATGGAATACTGGTGGTAATCCTCGTAGGCCACCTGCGCCAGACGGTCGAGCAGCTCCTTCGGCGGCTCAAAGTCCGGGAAACCCTGCGACAGGTTTACCGCGTCATACTGCATGGAAACGCGCGTCATACGGCGGATGACCGAATCGGTAAAGCCGGCGGTGCGTTCGGATAAGCTCTGCATGGTTATTTTCCTCCCATAATGTAAGATTTCTGATCGTTAAGCGTGTGCTTCGGGTCGAGGGCGGTCTTGATGGTGTTCATCACGGCGAGATTGTCCTCCGCAGTTTCCCGCAGGAAATACGGCCGCTTGGCAATGCCGATGCCGTGCTCTCCCGAGGCTACGCCGCCGTAAGAATACGCCTTAGCGTAAGCCTGCTCCATGTTTTCGTGCAGCTCGCGCTCCCATGTCTGCTGGTCGCGGCCGTCACGCACTACGCACAGATGCACGTTGCCGTCACCCGCATGACCGAACGCGATCATACGCACGCCCGAGGACGCTTCCAGCTCGTTGATATAGCGCACGAAATCCGCCGTGTGGCTGATGGGCACAACGATGTCCACCGGCTCCTGCTCGGACACAGCCTCGACCGCCATAACGAGCGCACCGCGCACCTTCCAGATGTCGGCGGCCTGCTCCGCACTGCGCAGCACGATGCAGTCGATCGCACCGTTGTCGAGCGCAAGGCGGCGCACACGCTCGATATTCGCGTTGACCTCGCTCTCGTGGCCGTCAAACGTCAGCAGAATGTACGAACCCGCATCCGGACGCGGATATTTCACCTTGCAGAACTCCTCGCCGAGCGCGACCACCTTGCGTTCCATGAACTCGACTGCGGTCGGGTTGGCGTTCGCCTGCAGGATGGTCAGCACGCTGCGGATACCCGTGCCGAGATCGGCAAACGGCACGAGCACGCTCACCGTGGTCTCCGGCTTGGGAAGAAGGCGCAGCAGGCACTTGGTGATGACCGCCAGCGTACCCTCCGAGCCGATGAGCAGATGCTTGAGCGACAGTCCGCTCGCGTCCTTCACCTGCTTGCCGCCGACATGCAGCACCGTGCCGTCCGCAAGGACGACCTCCAGCCCGCGCACATAATCGCGCGTTACGCCGTACTTGACTGCACGCATGCCGCCCGCATTGGTGCTGATGTTGCCGCCGATGCTCGAGGCCTTTTCGCCCGGATCGGGCGGATAGAACAGGCCGCGCTCCTCGACATACGCCTGCAGATCCTTGAGCAGCATACCCGGCTCGACGGTGATGGTCATGGTGTCGCGATCAAGCTCGAGCACGCGGTTCATGCGGGATACATCCAGAATGATACCACCGAACAGCGGAATTGTCGAGCCTACCAGATTGGTGCCCGCGCCGCGCGGCGTGACCGGGATACCGTTTTCGTTGGCGTACCGGAGCACGCCGCTGACCTCCTCGGTCGAAAACGCGAACACGAGTGCGTCCGCTGTGCCGGTGCGGCGGCCGAGCGCGTCGCTCAGGTACTCCGCCGGAATATTTTCCTCGAAAAGCAGGCGTTCGCTGTCCGGAATGATCTCCCGCAGCGCCTGTTTGTTGATCTGCATTACTGTTTCCTCCTGCCGAAAATGCCGCCGGTTGTTTCCGGCGGCATTAGGAATAATTATGAATTACTTGTCTGCCAGCAGATCCTGATCCCAGCCTGCCTTGATAAAGTAGCCGCCGAACTGGTCATTGAATACTGCCTCGGTCTCATCGGACTGGAACGCTGCAACAACCTTCTTGTAGGTCTCCAGTTTGTCTGCATCCTCGAGGTCAGCGGAACGTGCTGCGATCAGGTTCCAGTACTCTTCGATGTCCAGCTGATCATCCTTGTAGATGGCGTCCTCGGTCTTGAGGCCGAAATCCAGTGCGTAGTTGCCGTTTACAACAGCTGCGGTAACGTCAGCCAGCGTGGACGGGATAACGTTTGCCTTCAGCTCCTCGATGGTGATCTTGGTGTTGTAGGTCTCGATGTCGTCGATGGTCGGGTTGAACTCTGCGCTGTCCTTCAGCTTGATCAGGCCCGCTGCTTCCAGAACCTTGAGGGCGCGGCCGCCGTTGGTTACATCGTCCGGAATGGCTACGGTGTCACCGTCCTTGAGCTCATCAACCGACTTAACCTTGTCGGAGTACAGGTTCAGCGGAATGATAAAGGTGTTGCCGATGTTCTCGATCTCATAGCCGTAGTTGTCGATCTCGCTCTGCAGGTAAATGCGGTGCTGGAAAGCGTTCAGATCGATCTCGCCGTTCGCAAGTGCGTTGTTCGGGGTAACGTAGTCCGAGAACTGTACGAACTCGAGGTCGATACCCTCGTCAGTCAGCTTTTCCTTGGCCGGAGTCCACAAATCCTCGTAGATGCTGCCGACTACGCCGAGCTTTACGGTTACGGCATCGCCGGAATTGCTGTCGGATGCCTGTGCGTCATCGGAAGCTGCACTGCTCGAGCCGCCGCAGGCGGTCAGGGACAGGGCGAGGGTTGCTGCGGACAGGGACAGTGCGATGATTCTTTTGAGCTTCATTGGGATTACCTCCGTTTATGATGTGAATTTTTTAATCGACTGATGTTAGAGAGTGAGCGACAGCTGATAATTCTCGCTCATGGTCTTGCAGGATGCGTTGAACTTCTCCTGCTCCTCGGGAGTCAGGTGAAGCTCGATGATCTCTGCGATGCCGTCGCGGTTAACAATAGCGGGCACACTGGCGTACACATCGTGCTGACCATACTTGCCGTTCAGCAGAACAGAAACCGAAAGAACGCGGTTCTCGTTGTAGAAAATGGCGCGAACCACTTCTGCAGCGGAAGCGCCAATGCCGAACTCGGTGCACTGCTTGCCGCGCAGGATGGTCCAGCCGCCTTCACGGCCTGCGTCAGCAAGCGCATCCAGGTCGAGCTTGCCGAAGGTGTCCGGATACTCCTCGCGCCACTGGGAAAGCGGCTTGCCTGCAATCGTGACCGCCGACCATGCAACCATCTGGCTCTCGCCGTGCTCGCCGAGCGCGTAAGCGGTGATAGATTTCTGGTCAATGCCGATCTCCTGCGCGATCGCGCGGCGCAGTCTTGCGGAATCCAGCGTAGTGCTGGTAGAGAAAATGCGTTCCGGCGCCCAGTTCAGCGTGTGCTGGATGTAATGCGTGATAACGTCCGCTGGATTGGAGATATTGACGATAATGCCGTCAAATCCGGATTCTTTGATGGATTTTGTTACATCCTTCAAAATGGCAATGGTCTGACCCAGTGTATCCATACGGGTCTGATTGCCGGTCGGCAGCGGGCCTGCCGCAATGATCATGATCTGCGCGTCCTTCGCGTCACTGTAGTCACCCGCAGTGACCTTGGTGCGGACCGGAAGGTAATTGGTCGCGTCGGTCAGGTCGAGCGCCTGTGCGACTGCCTTTGCGCGGTCGGAGTCAATGTAGACAATCTCGTCTGCCAGACTCTGCGAAATCAGTGCGTAGCCGACATGGGAGCCGACATGGCCTGCACCGACAATAACAACTTTACGATTGGAAATACTCATGTCAGACACTCCTTAATGCGTGTTCTTCTTGACGACCTTGCCGCCAACGAACTCCATAATGCAAACAATGATGACGAGGACCAGAACAGTGACGTTGGTAACGTCCAGCATGTTGCGGTCGTGGCCGTAACGGATGGCGAAGTCGCCCAGACCGCCGGCACCGACGACACCGGCCATTGCGGTCAGGTTCAGCAGGCTGATCGCCGTGATGGTTGTGCCGCGTGCGATGGCAGCAACGCTTTCCTTCAGGTAAACGCGGAAAATGATCTCCAGCGGTGTGGAGCCCATCGAGAGTGCCGCTTCGACGAGGCCGCCGTCCAGCTCTGCGAGGGCGCTCTCCACCTGACGGGTGAAGAACGGCACCGCACCGAATACCAGCGGAACGATTGCACCCCGAACATAGATTGCCGTACCCATAATCGCACGGGAAACCGGCATTACCCACGTCAGCAGGATGATGAACGGGATGGAACGGAACAGGCTGACCAGCTTGTCCAGGATCTGATAGACGATTTTGTTTTCCAGAATGCCGCCCGGCTTGGTGATCGTGATCAGCACGCCCAGTGTCAGACCGAGCACGAACGAGATCGCACCCGACCAGACCACCATGAGCAGCGTGTCGCCGATGGCTGCATAGAAGTCCGGCAGCTTTGCCATTACGTTCGGAATGATGTTATTCAGAAACTCTTGCATCCTTGATGACCTCCACTCCTACGTTTTTCTCACTGAGATAGGCGATTGCCTGTGTGATTTGATCGCGGCCGCCGCTGATGATAGCTACCGTGCCGCCAATCGGTGCATTCTGCACGATGGCGATATCCGAAAAGATGATGTTGAGCACAATGTCGAATTTGCGCGATACCGTCGAGATGAGCGGCTCAGATACGTTGCGCTGAATGTAGCTCAAGCGCACGATCAGTTCACCCGGATTCAGCTTGACGACCGGCGAATCCTCCGCGATGAGTTCTTCGATCTTGCGAAGATTGGATGTCGTGTGGATGAAGTTCTTGGTGATGTTCTCTCTCGGGTTGGCGAAAATGTTGAACACCTCGCCGGACTCGACCACCTTGCCGTGCTCCATAACGGCTACGCGGTGGCAGATCTCCTTGACGACCGCCATTTCATGGGTGATGATAACGACTGTGATGCCGAGGGTTTCATTCAGGTGCTTGAGCAGCTGCAGAATCGCCTTGGTGGTCTGCGGATCGAGTGCCGAGGTAGCCTCATCGCAGAGCAGCACATTCGGGTCGTTTGCCAGTGCGCGAGCGATTGCTACACGCTGTTTCTGACCGCCGGACAGCTGCTTGGGATACGCCTCCGCCTTATCACCGATTCCGACCAGATCAAGCAACCGCTGTACCTTTTCCTCGATCTGCTGTTTGGAAAGGCCGCTGCCGCGCAGCGGATATGCTACGTTGCCGGCTACGGTGCGCGAGGGCATCAGATTGAAGTGCTGGAAGATCATGCCAATCTTCTTGCGGGCCTGCCGCAGCTCCTTTGCCGAGAGCGACAGCATATCCTGACCATCTACGATCACCTTGCCGGAGGTCGGCCGCTCGAGCAGATTGATGCAGCGCACCAACGTCGATTTACCCGCACCGGAAAAGCCGATCATACCGAAAATTTCGCCCTTGTCAATCGTCAGCGAAACATCCTGCACCGCATGAATGGTTCGCTTGCCGCTCACAAACTCCTTCGAGATATGTGACAATTTTATCAAGAAAATTCCTCCTTATTCCTCTTAAATGTGCAAAAAAAGCGGGAAGCTCGCAGCTCCCCGCTTCAGAAAATGCAATGAATCCGCAAGAACGCGCAGCGTCAAGCAAGACGATTCAAAGTAATTTCGTATTCTGTCGGTCAGGCAGCATCTGAGCATAATACAGCATGTTCATACACATTCGACCCGACATTCGTGCGTTTACGATGAACATTTTGCTCGCTCCTTTCCGATCCCCTACTGGATTTGTTGGTTATAGAATAGCACAGCCAATCCCCAGTGTCAACCTCGGAATTGCAGGAATTTCATTTTCTGGAGGTTTTGCCAGTTTTGCACAAATAAAGCTAACGAAATCTATAGGATTTGACTGATATTTTCAGCAGTTTGCTGTAATTTAAGGCGGTCTTCTTGGCAGGCATATTGGGTGTTGTACTTTTTATCGGACTTTACCTGTTATATACTGTATATAACAATTCAATAGAAGGTGATCGCTATGGATAAAAAATTCTATGCACATACCCGTCCGATCAATGAAAACGGCGTTGAACGTACAGAATATCAGCTTCTCTCCGATCACGAGCGCGGTGTCAGCACGCTCTGCGGGCAGTTTGCCGAAGCATTCGGTGCACAAGCTGAAGGTCACGAGGCCGGTGTTCACCACGATGACGGCAAAGCAACTGCCGCATTTCAGCATCGTCTTCTGGATAATGGTCCAAAGGGCGATCATGCAACCGCCGGTGCACGAAACATCATGTTGTCAAACAATCTGCTCTTAGCCGCTTGTGTCATGGGGCATCACAGCGGTTTGCCGGATTTAGGCAGCGCAAATGACCCGGAAGGCACGCCCACCTTCACCGGCAGAATAAAAAAGTGGGGCACTCCCGCTATTCCGCCGCTCGACCCGGGTTACCCCATTCCGCCGGTACGCCTGCCGCAGCGTCCGGTCACCAAGCCGTCGCTTTCCGAGTCATTCCGCACGCGCATGCTGTACTCCTGTCTGGTGGACGCGGATTATCTGGATACCGAGCGATTCATGAAAGGCGATATGCCGCGCGGCACCGGAGATTCGCTCGAAACCCTGCTCACCCGCTTACAGGCCAGACTAAATAAATGGGACAGCCCGACTTCCGAGCTGAACAAGCTGCGTCAGCAGATCTTGCGGGCGTGCGTTTCCGCCGCAGCCAATCCCAAGGGCATTTACACGCTTACGGTTCCGACCGGCGGCGGCAAAACGACCAGTTCTCTCGCATTTGCGCTGCATCATGCCGTTGAGCACGGTATGAAACGTGTGATTTATGTTGTACCGTACACCTCCATCATCGAGCAGAATGCCGATGTTTTCCGCGGTATTTTAGGCGATGAGAACGTACTCGAACATCACTCCGGTGTACAGTTCGAGAACGATGAGGAAAACGGCAATCCCGATCCCAAGGCACTGGCCGCCGAAAACTGGGACAGCCCGCTCGTTATCACAACCGCCGTTCAGTTTTTCGAGTCGATGTACGCTAACCGTTCCTCACAGTGCCGCAAGCTGCACAATCTGGCGAACAGCATGATTATTTTCGATGAAGCGCAAATGCTTCCGCTGTGCCACCTGATGCCGTGTGTCGCGGCCATCGGCGCTCTGGTAGAGCAGTTCGGCGCAACTGCCGTGCTGTGTACGGCTACCCAGCCGGTACTCGGCGATTTGATTCAGCGATTCGCACCGTCGCATACGGTTTCCGAGATTTGCCCGGAGATTCCGTTCTATTTTGACAAATTCCGCCGTGTAACGTTCCGGCAAGTCGGTGTCCTCGAGGATGACGCACTCGCCGAATTGCTGTGCGCACATGAGCAGGTCCTCTGCATCGTCAATTCCCGCAAAGCGGCGCAGTCCATTTTCTCGAAATTGCCGGAGGAAGGCAGTTTCCATCTGTCCACATTGATGGTTCCGGCACACCGCCGTACGGTGCTCGAGGAAATCCGACGCCGACTAAATGACGGTTTGCCCTGCCGTGTCGTATCGACTTCTCTTGTTGAAGCCGGTGTTGACATAGATTTCCCCGCCGTTTACCGCGAACTGGCGGGTCTGGATTCCATTCTGCAGGCCGCCGGACGCTGCAACCGCGAGGGCAAGCGTGCCGCAGAGAACAGCATTGTTACTATTTTCCGCCGCACAGAGAAGGCTCCGCCGCTGTTTGGACAAGCCATCGGCGCGACAAATATTGCGCTGGATAACAATGCCGATCCCGCTTCTCCGCAGACAATGGAAAACTATTTCCACGAACTGCGCAAGCTGAACGGTTCCGCGATTGATAAAATCGGCGTGATCGACGCGTTTGAGCGTGGACGCGGCGGCTCTCTGTATCCGTTCCGCACAATTGCCGAGAATTTTCGCATGATCGACAACGACACACGCACAGTTTATATTCCGTGGAAGGACGGCTCTGAACTCATCGAGCGGCTTTGCGATGGTGCGTGCTCTAAAAAACTGTATCGGCAGCTTGGGCAGTACGCCGTGCAGGTGTATGATGAGCATTTTCAGGCATTGTATGATGCCGGTGCGCTTCAAACCGCCGATGAAACCAATGGTCTGGACGACCGCAGTGCTGTGCTGACCGATGCCTCGCTGTACAGCGAAGCGACCGGCCTGTCGCTCAAGGCCGACAGCGGTCAGGCGTTTTTCGGGTAATTTTTCGTGTAAAAAGGAAAACGGGAGAATGTGGTAACATTCTCCCGTGCTTCCTTAATTATCTCAAATTAGATTTCAATCCACGTCTAATGACGACAAATACACTATAACAGTTTCTGATTTATTTTGTCAAGTTTCTTTACCCTGCCTTATTATTTCATTTGCATAAATTTAATTATCTCATATTAGGAAATATTACTGTTGTAATCAACAGTGTAAAGCGATATAATGTAATCGTAGATAAGGGAGCTTGCTACCCTATCTATCCAACAAATCACACCGAAGCCCTGTCACATATCCCACTCTCTGTTGATGCCAAGGAATATCTGGCAAGGCTTCGTAAAGGAGGGAAATATACCAATGTCAATTCAAGTTGAAGTCAGCGGTCCATACGCTCTATTCAGCAGACCTGAAATGAAGACCGAACGCGTCAGCTATGACTGCATGACACCCTCGGCGGCACGCGGGTTACTGGAAAGTATTTACTGGCACCCCGGTCTTCGCTGGATCATCGACCGCATTCATGTCTGTGCGCCGATTCACTTCACCAACATCCGCCGAAATGAGGTGAAGGACACCATCAACGCGCGTTCGGTCAAGGCGTGGATTGCAAAACCCAAGGGTGAGCTGTACCTTGCTGCATCAGAAAGCATTCAGCAGCGTGCCGCAATGGTACTGCGTGATGTCCACTATGTCATCGAAGCGCACTTTGAAATGACCGACAAGGCTGCGCCGACCGACAATCCCGGCAAGTTTCAGGACATTATGAAACGCCGTCTGCGCCGCGGACAGTGCTACAGCATGCCCTACTTCGGCACACGGGAATTTCCGGTAAAGTTTGGGCTTTGTGAACAACTTCCGCCTTGTCCGGAGAAGCTGCTCGGTGAGCACGATCTCGGCTGGATGCTGCTCGACATGGATTACAGCGATCCCGCCAATATCACACCGATGTTCTTCCGCGCCAAGCTGATAGACGGTGTCATGGAGGTTCCCCCGATTCACAGTGCGGAGGTGGTCAAATGATTTTGCAGGCGCTGACGCAATATTATGATGCCCTCAATGCCCGCGGTGAAATTGATGCGCCTGGCTGGGGCAGACCGAAAATCAGTTATGCGCTCCAGCTGCGCGAAAACGGTGAACTCGCCCAGGTTATTCCGCTGCTGCATGAAGCAGAGGCAGGCAAAAAGAAAGTACTCCGACCGCGTGAGGATATTCATCTGCCGGCGGCAGTCAAACGGACTGCGAATCCTAAGTCAAATTTCCTATGGGATAACGCAGCCTATTTGTTGGGTATTGATGGCAAAGGAAAACCCGACCTTACTGCTAAATGCTTTGCAACTGCCGTTTTATTGCACCATGAATTGCTTGATGATGTGGACTCTCCTTTTTCTCATGCGGTGCTGGCATTTTTTGATACATGGCAGCCTGCCGAAGCTGCACAGCACCCTGCTCTTGTCGATGATTACGACAAACTCATTGCCGGTGCCAATCTGGTATTTTATGTGAATGGGCAGTATCCGGCAGATGATCCGGCCATCTGCGCTGCATGGCAGGCGCATTACGACGGTGACTCCGATGCACCCAAACAGCAATGTCTTGTCACCGGCGAACTGGATGAGATTGCCGCCGTTCATCCCGCCATCAAAGGTGTGCGTGATGCACAATCCAGCGGCGCCGCACTTGTATCGTTCAACGCCCCCGCCTTCTGTTCCTACGGTCACGAGCAGAACTACAATGCACCTGTTGGTAAGCACGCTGCATTTGCTTATACGACGGCGCTCAATCACCTGCTGGCTGACCGCGAGCATACGCAGTACATCGGCGACACCACCGTCGTTTGCTGGGCGGAGACTGCAGAACCGCAGTATACTGATTTTTTCAGCTGCCTTATGGGCAATAACACGCAAAGCTGGTCGGATAATGACTTATCCGCTGCGCTCAAGCACCTTGCAGACAGCGAACCGTGTCAGGAATTAAATCTTGATCCTGAACGTGCGTTCTACATTCTCGGTCTGGCACCGAATGCCGCGCGTCTGAGTGTGCGATTCTTCTATAAAAACACGTTTGGTGAATTGATGAAGAACGTCAACGCGCACTATGAACGTCTGAAAATCAAGCGTCCGGCAAAGGCGCCGACCGGATTCCTGCCGCTGTGGCAGCTGCTTGCCGAAACCGTCAACCAGAGTGCCCGCGACAAAAAGCCGAGTCCGGTTATGGCCGGTGCGACTGCCCGCGCTGTCTGGAACAACGACCGTTATCCGGCGGCACTGCTGAACGGTATTATGCTCCGTATCCGCGCAGATTCTGAGGTAAACTGGCGGCGTGCCGCAATTTTGAAGACGTATCTGCTGAAAAACTGCGAAAATCAGTCTAACTATTCTATTCTAAAAGAGGTGGCATATATGCACTTGAACGAAGACTGCACCTACCAGCCCTACATTCTGGGACAGTTATTTTATGTCCTCGAGCAGATTCAGCTTGCATCTGTAGATTATCAGATCAACCGCAGTATTAAGGACAGCTATTTTCGTGCGGCTGGCTCCACTCCTAAAACTGCATTTAATAAAATTATTCCGCTTAGTGAGTACCATATAAAAAAACTGATGCGCAATAAGCACAATTATGCCGTTAAATTGCAGAACGAAAAGGAACATCTGCTCTCTCTGCTGACCGAGACGCTTCCTTCTCGCTATAACCCCGAAGAAACCACCTGTTTTTATCTTGGATACTACCATCGCAAAGTAAAGGAGGACAAGTAAATGGAACCCATCAAAAACCGCTATGAATTTGTAATCTTTTTCGACGTGGAAAACGGTAATCCGAACGGCGATCCGGATGCGGGCAACATGCCGCGTATCGACCCGGAAACCGGCTACGGTCTGGTGACCGATGTATGCCTCAAGCGCAAAATCCGCAACTATGTGGAAATGGCCAAGGAAGGCGAATCCGGCTACCGCATTTACGTCAAGGACGGTGTACCGCTCAACCGCAGCGATGCAGAAGCCTGCGCTTATGTCGGTGTAGCGCCGGACAAGCTCAAGGATGCAAAGAAGAAGGACGACCAGCTGGACAGCAAGCTGCGCGACTTTATGTGCCAGAATTTCTACGATATTCGCACATTCGGTGCGGTTATGACCACCTTTGTCAAGGGTGCACTCAACTGCGGACAGGTGCGCGGTCCGGTGCAGCTTGGCTTTGCCCGCAGTGTGGATCCTATTGTTCCGCAGGAAGTCACGATCACCCGTGTTGCCATCACCACCGAGGCTGACGCGGAGAAAAAGGGCACCGAAATGGGCCGCAAATACATCGTGCCTTACGGTCTGTACCGCGCGGAAGGCTATGTTTCCGCTAACCTCGCCCGCAAGACGACCGGATTCTCCGAGGATGACCTCGAACTGCTGTGGACGGCAATCATCAACATGTTCGAGAACGACCATTCGGCTGCTCGCGGCAAGATGGCTGTACGCCAGCTGATTGTGTTCAAGCATGATTCCGAGCTTGGCAACGCACCTTCGCACAAGCTGTTTGATCTGGTTCATGCCGAGCACAACGAAGACGTGATTGCGCCGCGTGCGTACACGGACTACACCATCACGGTTGACGAAGCCAACCTGCCGGACGGCGTGACCTGCAAGGTGCTGGGGTAATCTACGCCGAGGAGGATTTCCTCCAGCTCTCCGGTTTGCAGCACTTCGCATTCTGCCGTCGGCAGTGGGCGCTCATCCATGTGGAGCACCAGTGGGCGGAGAATTACCGCACGGTGGACGGCTCGATTCTGCACGAGAAAGCGCACGGCGGCGGCACGGAAAGCCGCGGCGACCTGCTGATTGTTCGTGCCATGCGTATCCATTCTGCGGTGCTCGGTGTGTCCGGTGAATGCGATGTGGTGGAATTTCATCGCTCGGAAAACGGCGTTGCCCTGCAGGGACGAGACGGACTGTGGTCGCCGTTTCCAATCGAATACAAGCGCGGCAAGCCCAAGCCGCACGACGCGGACGAACTGCAGCTGTGCGCTCAGGCGATGTGTCTTGAGGAAATGCTGTGCTGTCAGATTTCCGACGGTGCGCTGTTCTACGGTGAACCGCGCCGACGGACGCCGGTTGCATTTACAGACGAACTGCGTCAGCGTGTGCGCGACAGCCTTGCCGAAATGCACGACTATCTGCGGCGCGGCTGCACGCCTAAGGTGAAACCGCAGAAAGGCTGCTCGGCCTGCTCGCTCAAGGAATTGTGTTTGCCCGAGCTGATGAAGGCGAAACCTGTCTCCGGCTACCTGAAAGGAGCGATGGAGGAATGAAAAAACTGCTTAACACGCTGTTTGTCACCTCAGAGGACGCATATTTAACGCTCGATGGCGAAAATGTTGTCGTCAACCGCGAGAAGCAGGTAACGGCTCGGTTTCCGCTCCATGCCCTCGCCGGAATTATCAGCTTCAGCTATGCAGGCGCGTCTCCGGCACTCATGGGCGCATGTGCAAAGCGCGCGGGAGCGTGGATTGAAATCCTCCACGTCAGCCGTGCCGCCGAACTCGGACGGGTCGCTCCCTTCACGGGAGCGTGGATTGAAATCAGTCACGGCTATTGAAAATGCACTGTGCCTCGTCGTCGCTCCCTTCGCGGGAGCGTGGATTGAAATAGCGGTGGTGTTCGGGGCTTCCTGCTCTCTGATGTCGCTCCTTCTCAGGATCGACACAGATAGCCGCACCACCATCCTCCCGCCCAACCTCGCCCCGGTCCCCATCCCTCACAATCTTTCACCCACCCCGACCAAAACATTTGCACATGTCATGACACATGTGCTATAATAACTCCAATACCGCTATTGACAGCGCCGCACAGATTGCTGCGGCGTTTTGCCGGGGAAGGAGAAAAATCAAATGAAAGCATACTTTGACAGCATCGAAAAGGAGGTTTCGGAGCAATTACAGCAGGTTTTCCTTAATCGCCGCGATACGGCTGTCATTACGATCGACATGCACGATGGACACCTGTCAACCGATCCGGACTGTCCATGTCCATCTCCGCGAGGACGCGAGATCATCGAACCGCTCAATCATTTCATGAACGAAGCACGCGCGCTCGGTCTGCCAATCATCCATGTCCGCTCAACGCTGCGTAAGGGCGGCGCAGACGAAAAACTGTTTCCGTCTGCGTGGCGCATGGTGTTTCCGGTTACGGTCGGTGAGATTCCCAACATCGCAGAGCACGCCATCGAAGGCACACGCTGGAACAGAATGTCTATCGATGTACACGACGAGGACTACATGGTAACGACCAAAAAGCGCCTGAGCGCGTTCTATCCGACCGATCTGGAGCTGCTGCTGCGCAACCTCGGCATCCGCCGCGTGGTGCTCACCGGCTGCATGACCGACTGCTGCGTTATCAACACCGCCTTCGATGCCGCAAACCGCGACTTCCGCGTCGTCGTGCCGCGCGACCTCACCCGCGGCTCCGAACACCTCGAAGAGCCTGCGCTGCGCATGATCTCGCTGCATCTGGGACTTGTCGTGGATTCGGATGCGCTGCTCGATGAGTGGCGTTCGCAAAAGTAATTACTCAAGGCAATACCGCACAATTGAACAAGAGCGATTTATGAGTAAATTTTGCGTTCTGACCAGGCGTGGTTTTGCGGTAATACTTTGTGTATTACCGTGAAATCACAACGACGTCAGGGCACAAAATTTCCACAAAGCGCCGCGGCAGTGCGACCGGAGCCTGCACAAGGAGCCGCGGCAGTGCGACCGGAGCCTGCACAAGGAGCCGCAGCTTTAATTGTGCGGTATTGCCTTAAAACAAAAGAGAAAACAAGGTGACACAAAATGAAAATCGGCAGAACAGAGAAAATCTGGCTGGCGTCTGTGCTGTTCTTCTGGATATTCTATAATTTCCCGGGATTCCCCCCCTACGGCAGTGAGACCGCCTGCATCATACACGGTCTGATCAGCTTTGTCGGCACGGTGCTGTCCGTGTATATCGGCTGCAAGCTGACCGAAAAGGAGTATCCTCTGATTGAGGATGAGGAACAGGATGAAACGGCTGAGGATAATACGCCTGCCGCTTCCGAAACGCAAAAAGAATCGGACAAATAAAGGATAACAGAGGAAATGACAACACAGGGTTTACTTTCAGGCAAAACGGTATGGATCGTTTTTGCGGCATATTTTCTATTTTTGATCGCTATCGCACGCTACACCACATGGAAGGAAAAACGTGACGCAGGCAAGGTCGATCTGCAGGGCGGCCGGTTCAAGTGGCCGGTCATGGTCATGACCTATATCGCCTCCTGCATGAGCGTCTGGGTATTTTTCGCAGGCCCGGGCGCGTATTACCGCTACGGACTGGGCTATTTCTTCTCAGAGATGTGCATCTACTCCATGTTCCCGATCATCTGCTACTTCACGATGACCAAGGTATGGCTGGTCAACCAGCAGAAGCACTTCACCACCCCGGCGGATTTCTTCTTCTGCCGCTACAAATCCAAGGCGCTGACCGTTATCATCGACATTGTTTACATTATCTGCGCCGTGCCGTTTATCTCGGCGGTACTGGTAGCCGGCGGACGTGCAGCTGAGGTGGCCACCGGCGGCGCGGTATCCTCGCAGACGTTTACGCTCATTTGCGGCATTATCATGACGGTATTCGTCATGCTCGGCGGCGTAAAATCCACCGCACTGGCGGATGCTGTACAGGGCTGGTTCTTCATTCTGGCGCTGTGGGCCATTATTTTCGTAACACTCAAGATCGTATTCAACGGCTCGATCATCGAGGCATTCCAGACCGTCCGCGTGCAGACACCGGACTGGTTCTCCTATCCGGGTCCGATCGGTATCTGCACCTATCCGTCGCGCGTCAGCTATCCGCTTGCGTGTGCATTCGGCTACACGCTGCTGCTGCCGCAGGTCTTTGTACGCTCCGGCTATTACAGCGCGGGTCTGAAGGACCAGCGTCAGATGGCTTTCCTTGCACCGTTCCTGCAGATCATTGTCTGGGGCGGCACAATGCTCATCGGTCTGGTAGCACTGGCTGCCATGCCGAATCTGACCAGCTCGGAGACCGAACTGGTTATCCCGTATATGTGCAACATCATCGCGGGCACGCACGGTCTGCTCGCGCAGATTCTGATGATCGTGTTCCTCATCGGCGTACTGGCGGTCGGTCTGTCCACCGCAAATGCGCTGCTGATGGTCATGTCCTCTATCATCTACAAGGATTTGCTCGTCGGCATCGGCCACTGCAGGTTCAAGGCCTCCGAGACCTCGGTTATCCGCGTGGTGATTCTGCTGTTCGGTGCCGTAACGGTTGCCGTATCGCTCATGCACTGGGAATACGTCTACAATCTGATGATTTTCGCGGATTCCCTGGTCGAATCGCTGTTCCCGGCGCTGGTATTCGGCATTTACTGCAAGTGGGCAACCCGAAAAGCCGCTATCACCTCGATTTCGGTCGGTGCGATCATCATCTGCCTGACCTTCTTCGTCTGGGATCTCGGCTATGTGTGGTACGGCACGATTGGTCTGGCGACCGCGTTCGTGCTGATGTATGTGGTCTCCAAGCTGACAAAGGACAACCCGAAGGACAGCGAGGACTTTTACGAGGCGCTTGACTCCGGTCACAGACGCTTCATGCGCATCAAAGCAAAAATCAAGTAACGGCAGGAGGGCGAAATCCCATGCTACGATTTACGCTCAATGGCACACAAATTGAAGTACAGGACGGTGAAAACCGCACCCTGCTCGAATATCTCCGCAATGTAAAGTGCATGAAGGGCACAAAAGAAGCCTGCAGCACCGGTCACTGCGGCGCGTGCAGCGTACTGGTAGACGGCAGGCTGACACGCTCGTGCGTGACGCTCATGCACCGATTGGACGGCAAAGTCGTTGAGACCATCGAAAACGCACCGAACGACACCATGCTGCAGGTGATTCAGCACTCGTTTCTTGATGTCGGCGCCGTGCAGTGTGGCTTCTGCACACCGGGCATGGTAATGGCGACAAAGGCGCTGCTGCTGCACCATCCGGCTCCGACCGAGCCGGCAATCTACGACGGACTGAAAAACAACTACTGCCGCTGCACCGGCTATGTCAAGATTATCGAGGCGGTCAAGCTGGCAGCGGCGCGGCTGCGCGGGGAAGATCCGGATATTGACAGCTTCCGCAGCCACGAAAGCACGGTTACTGTGGTTGGTGAAAATCAGGTCGTGCCCGAAATCACCGGTTCCGCGGTCGGTAAGTCGGTCTGGGATGTGGACGGCATGGACAAGACCGGCGGCAAACTGAAATTCTGCGACGACCTCACCGCTGAGGACATCGGCGCAGATACTCTGCTGCATGGTGCATTTGTCTGGGCGCCGACACCGCACGCAAAGATCAACGCGGTGGACTACTCCGCCGCCGAACAGGCGGAAGGCGTGGTGCGCATCGTGACGGCGGCTGACGTGCCCGGCATGAATAAGGTCGGCACATGGACGCCGGAGCAGCCGGTCTTTTGCACGGATGAGGTACGGTTTCTCGGTGACCATCTCGCGCTGGTTGTCGCGGATACGGCGGCGCACGCGAGAGCGGCCGCCAAACTGGTTAAAATCGACTATGAAGAACTGCCCGGTATCTACACCATGGCGGACGGCTACCGCAAAAACAGCTTCATCGTACACACCGGCCGTGTCAGCGGCGATGTGGAGCAGGCAAAGCAGCGGACGGATATTGTCAAGCTCAATGTCTCCAAGGATATCGAGCCGCAGGAGCACGCCTGCATGGAGCCTGTTTCGGCTATCGGCATGGTGCAGGACGGCAAAACGATTCTCTATTCCTGCACACAGGCGCCGTTTGAAATCCGCAGTATGCTGGCAAAGATTCTGGACAAGCCGGAGGAGGATATCCGCGTTATCGTGACGCCGCTCGGCGGCGGCTTCGGTAAAAAATGCGACTCATTTCTTGAAGCACCGGCGGTTATTGCCGCTCATGCCTGCGGCAAGCCGGTCAAGATTACGCTGACGCGCAAGGAGGATTTGATCCTCACCACCAAACGCCATGGCTACCATACGGATTACGAGATCGGCTTTACGCCGGACGGCAAGTTCCAGTATCTGGACTGCCGCATGTTTTCGGACGGCGGCCCGTACGAATGCGAAAGCTACGGCACACTGATGACCGGCGCGCTGATGAGCGGCGGCCCGTACATCATTCCCAATGTCAAGGTAGAAGGCTCGGCGATCCGCAACAACAATCTGCAGGGCGGCGCGTTTCGCGGCTACGGCATCAATCAGGCGGCGATTTCGATTGAGACCGCGATGGATATGATGGCGGAAAAGCTGGGGATCGACCCGTTTGAACTGCGTCGGCGCAATGCCGTCTATCCGGGTGCGACCTCGGTCGGCGGTGAGGTGCTCAAATACAGCATGGGTATGATGGATACCATCAACCAGTGCGAAAAAAGTTTGCGAAAAGCACTCAAGGAATACGAAGGCCAGTATCCCAAGGGCAGCAAGGTGCTTGGATGGGGCATGGCCTCGGGATTTAAGAATGTCGGTGTCGGCAAGGGTATTTTCACCGATGACGGCGCGTGCAAGCTGATTCTGCAGGGCGACGGCCGCCTGCACATGATCGTTTCCGGCACGGATATGGGACAGGGCTTCCGCACAGCCATGACGCAGATCGCGGCGGAAACGCTCGGCATGAATATCGCAAATATTTACATCACCAACGGCGACACCGAGCTGACTATACCCACCGGTGAGTCGGTTTCCGAGCGTCAGACGCTGTGCGGCGGCCGTGCGGTATATGAGGCGTGCGTCAAGCTCAAGCAGGATTTAGACAGCCGTCCGTGGCGGCCGGGCGAAGAACGCCGCGCGGAATACTATTATGCATCCGACCCCTGCTTCGCCATCGGCGATTTTGAGGGCGCAAAGCAGCGCGGTGCAAAATACCGCAACTTTCCGGCATATGCGTATGCCACGCAAGCCGTTATCGTCGAGGTGGATAAGGAGACCGGCAAGGTTCGTCTGCTCAAAATCATCGCGGCGCACGATGTCGGCCGCGCCATCAATCCGCATATCATCGAGGGACAGATGCACGGCTCCTGCTCGATGGGACAGGGCTACGCACTGACCGAGGGTTATCCGACAAGGAACGGCTATCCGGTCAAGACGCTGTACCGTCAGCTGGGTCTGCCGCGTGCCGAGGATACGCCGGATTACGAGATTATTTTAATCGAGGACCCGGAACCGCAGGGCCCGTTCGGTGCCAAGGGCATTTCCGAGGTTGCAACCGTGCCCGTCACACCGGCGATTCTCAACGCCGTGTCGCGTGCCATCGGCGTGCGCATCAATAAGGTTCCTGCGTCGCCCGAGGTCGTGCTCGAGGCCATCCGCACCGGCAAGTGCGAGGTGCCGACCATGAAGCAGCAGCTTCAGGCGCTCGAAAAGGATTGCGAATGTCACCGTCCATCGGACGGTGTGCAGTGAAATTGTCATTGTTGACAATGACAGTCGAAACAGCATCACCACCCATAGTGCAAAGACCCGGAATCTTTCTTCGGAGGATTCCGGGTCTTTGCCGTTTTCACTTATTTTCCGTCTGTTTTTTTACCGCCTCTGCGATTTTGCGGTACTCCGGCACATCCACGCCATACTGCTCTGCCAGACGCACAACCTGATAAATCAGACCATCCACCTCGGACTGTTTTCCGGCTTCCATATCGCGCTGCATAGAGGTAGACGCGGTCGGTGCAAGCGCATCCAGAATGCGCAGGTTGCGCTCGACCAGCTCCCCCGGCCTGCTCTCCAGCGGAATACCCATCTTGTCCGCCAGCGCAACGACCTCTTTTATCAGGCGCACAAAGCTGTCGCGCACCTCGCCCGGATGCTGCATTTCCGCAGCTTTCGCGTGATAATACTGTCCGCAGGCCGCATTCGGTGACACATATGCAAATTTGAGCAGCGTGTCGCGCTCGACATAGGGAGAATAAATCGGGGCGATTCCGGCGTTTTTGAGGTCTGTCTCGACCTGCTGCAGCACCGGATGGTCGGTCTTGTGGCTCGGCAGCCCGTACACGATACGGCAGATCGCGCCGTGCTTCTGAATGACACCCGGCGCAATCCGGTTGGCCGAAATGTAGATGCAGCCGTCTGTGACGAGAAGCTCAGGCAGCTCTGCCTGCAGGGTACGGCCCGTGCCGTAGATGTTGAGCACCGGAATAACTACTGTGTCTTTGCCTGCTGCCTTGCGGATGAACGGTACGGTATCCGCGAGAGAGTATCCCTTGACACATACGAAAATCACATCCGGCGAGGGAGCGCCCTGCTCCCTCGCGGCAAGAAAGCCGTCCATGTCGATTGCCTTGACCGGAATGCTCTCGCGCTCATTTTCTCCGGATACAAGCGTCAAGCCGTGCTCCTGCAGGACCGCAAGATGCTTTCCGCGTGCAATAAGCGTGGTATCCGCACCGGATTGGCTCAAATACGCGCCTACCGGTCCGCCAACGCCACCGGCACCGATAATCATATAACGCAGCTTCATCCTCTGTCCCTCCGATTGCTTTTTCTGCATTATAGCACAAAATCGGCAATGTATCCACAAGTCTGTGGATATCTCTGTGAAGCGCGTGATTCTCCGCTTCTGTCATTGCATCTGTTCCCTTTTTACGATATAATAATTTTATATATAACTCTCTCACCTGCCTAATTTGTTCGACAAAATTCGACATCCTGCAAGGAGGTCATTGCACATGGCTGGCAACCCCAAAAAGAAAAGCACCGGCATCGTCAACGCCGCCATTGGCGCACTGGCAGTCGTGCTGACTATATTGATCGTCTGGATGATGAACCTCGTTGCCAGTGTTCAGGGCACCGCGCGTATCGTCAACTACGCCGGACTCGTGCGCGGCATGACCCAGCGTATCGTCAAGCTGGAAATCTCCGGTCAGCCGCAGGACGGCATGCTCGCAGATATTGACGCGTTTATCGACGGACTGCGCTTCGGCAGCGACAAGCTCAGCCTCGTGCGGCTAAACAATGATGCCTTCCAAAGCAAAATGCAGGAGCTGGATGACTATTTTCAAGCACTCAAGCAGGAGATAGGCCGCGTGCGCGCAGTCGGCTCAAATAACACGGACATCATTCCCATCAGCGAAACCTTTTTCGGCATCTGCAATGACGCGACCGGTCTGGCAGAGGCGTACTCACAGCGCAAGGCAACCTCGCTTTCCATTCTGGAGAAGTACATCACAGCGGATATCGTCGTGCTCATGCTGCTGATCGGCTACCAGCTGTTTCAGGCGCTGCGCACGGCTACGATGAACCGCGCTCTGCAGCATAAGGTCTATCTGGATGCCGCGACCGGTCTCCCTAACAAGAACAGGTGCGAGGAGCTGCTCGACGATCCGACGCCGCCTGCGCCCGAAACCGGTGTGTGCAGCTTTGACCTGAATAATCTGCGCCGCATCAACAACAGCATGGGCCATGAGACCGGTGACGCATACATCCGGCGGTTTGCGGTCGCGCTGCGTGCTGCCATGCCCGAGGAGCATTTTGTCGGCCGCACAGGCGGCGATGAGTTTCTCGCGGTAACGCACGGACTGGATGCCGATGCGCTGCAGAAATTGCTCTCCCATGTCCGTAAACAGCTCGCTGAGGAGTCCCGACACCACCCGGATATGCCACTCAGCTATGCAGTCGGCTTTGCGCTTGCATCGGACAACCCGGACAGCAATATGCGCGATCTGTTTGACTTTGCGGACAAAAACATGTACATCAACAAAAACCACGTCAAGCGCGAGGAAGCCGCCGCCGAAAAGCGGCTGGATTTTCAGCTGTTGAAGCAGGTCAACCGTCTGCACCGCAGCTTTTCCGACTGCCTGTACTGCGATGCGCGTCTGGACACCTACCGCACTATCCGCGCGTGCGAAAGCTTTTTTCTGGCATCGGACGGCAGCTACACCGGCGCCGTCGAGCAGATTGCCGAGGAACAGGCTGCTAAAAGCGAGCGCAGCCGCATCCGTTCTGCGCTGCAGCTTGACGTGCTGCAGCGCGACCTGCACAGCGCAGAGGATACCCTCGAACTGCAGTACAACGCGGCCGAGGAAAGCCGCTACAGCCGTTTGACCGTTCTTCCGATTGACTGGGACAAAAACGGCAGGCTGCATCATTTCATCCTCGCATTCGAGACCATTCGGCTGAACGCCGACCAAGCCATCGACCCGAAGGAGCAGCTGACGCTGTACTACGAGCAGCTAAAGCAGTCTATCCTTGAGAACGACAGCTATGTGGACGCGCTGCTCGATATGGCAGGCACAATCTACACGGTAAACCTCACGCGCGACACCCTCGAGCGCAACATTTCACCTGCCGGCAAGAGCGATTCGGACCGGGCGCTGTTCCTCGACTACCCGCTTCCCTGCGCCTACCGCGACTACTGCGACGAGTACCGCAAGCGCGTCACACCGGCAACACTCGGCAGCTACCGCACGGCAGATACCAGTGCCCGTCTGCTCAAGCGCTTTGCCGCCGGTGAAAAGCACATCACGGTGGAATACTGCGTGCAGGAGGATGACGGCGCCATCCGCTGGGTACAGAAAACCGTGCTGATGACACAGACCACCGTGTTTGATCCGGAAATCAATGCCGAAACGCCGATGGTCACGGCGATTATCCTGCTGCAGGATACCTCGCAGATGCACGCCCGCGACGAGCAGGAGAACGCCCGTCTGCAGGCCGCCTTCGATGAAATGCGTATTGCGAACCGCACCAAAACCGAATTTCTCTCACGCATGAGTCACGATATCCGCACACCGCTCAACGGCATTATCGGTCTGCTGCAGGTGGACGAAACCCACTTTGATGACAAGGCGCTGCTGCTGGAAAATCACAAAAAAATGCAGATTTCCGCCAATCACCTGCTGTCGCTCATCAACGATGTGCTGCAGATGAGCAAGCTGGAGGAGGGCACGACCGTCCTCACGCATGAGCGCATCAGTCTGGTGGAGCTGACCCGCGATATCATTACCATTATCGTCGGCCGCGCCGAAGAAGCCGGCATTGAGTGGGAGTACGAAAAGGACAAATGCATCATTCCGTACCCGTATATTTACGGCAGTCCGCTGCATCTGCGGCAGATTTTCCTCAATATTTACAGCAACTGCATCAAATACAACCGTCCCGGCGGTAAAATCACCACCCGTACGGACTCGCTCGGTGAACAGGACGGTAAATGCATCTACCGTTGGACGATTTCGGATACGGGTATCGGCATGAGTCCGGACTTTGTTGACCATATTTTTGAGCCGTTCACGCAGGAAAAGCAGGACGCGCGCAGCTATTATCACGGCACCGGTCTCGGCATGACCATCACCAAGGAGCTTGTCGACCGGATGGGCGGCTCGATTGCGGTCACGAGTCAGCTTGGCGTCGGCTCCACCTTCGTGATCACCCTGCCGTTTGAAATTGCACCGTCTCCCGAGCAGACACCGGACGCACATGCCGCGCCGGATATCAGCATTGCAGGCTGCAGGCTGCTGCTCGTCGAGGACAATGCGCTCAACGCCGAAATCGCACAGATCCTGCTGACCGACGAGGGAGCAACCGTAACCGTCGTCACGGATGGCAAACAGGCTGTGGAGATCGTGCAGAACAATCCGCCGGACACCTTCGACGCGGTTCTCATGGATGTGATGATGCCTGTGATGAACGGCATTGACGCTACGAAGGCCATTCGCTCGCTCAACCGCCCGGACGCGAAAACGCTGCCCATCATCGCCATGACCGCAAATGCCTTTTACGAGGATGCACAGAAGTGCCTCGCCGCAGGCATGAATGCCCATCTGGCAAAGCCGCTGCAGATAAAGAAGGTCAAGCAGACGATTGCCGAATGGGTGAAAAATAACCGATCTGCAAAAAAGGACGCGTAAAGCGTCCTTTTTGAGGCTGTCAAAAAACTATCGTTTTTCGAGCAGCCTCTCGCTCGAAACCACGCTTTCGAGCGAATACTGAAGAAAATCCGCGCCCTGCGGGCACATTTTTTCTTCCCTTGTATAAATTCCGAGATACACAAGGTGAATTGCCGCATAGCGGCAAGAGAGGGGGGTCTGGACCATGCTCCCGGAATTTATGAATTTGCTTCGCAAATTCTATTTTATGCGTGCTGCCGCACGAAACGTAAAAATGAAAATAATACTTTTTTGACAGACTGAAAGGACGCGTAAAGCGTCCTTTTTCATTCTACTTTTATTCTACGGCTAACGCATCCTCGCTGATTACCGCCCGAATCCCCCAGGACGGCACCTTATCCGGATAGGCTTCGCCTTCGAGCATGACGAATGCCGCGTCGTACTTCGGACGTTTTTTCGGGTAAATGCCGAGTCCGTCCGTGAAGTACAGCAGGCCGCGCAGATGGCGGAACGCGCCTTCGGCGTTTAAGCGGTCAACGTGCTCGAAAACCGGACGAAAATCGGTCGCAGACTGACCGATCAGTTCAAAATGCTCCATATATTCCGCGAGTTCCCGCGCATTTGTCACCTTTTTGTCCGAACGCAGCTGATCGTCGCACTGCAGAATACGCAGATTGAAATGCCGGAAAAAGCTGGTGTTCTCCTGCAGCAGCTCGTAGGTGCGGCTGAGGAACGCGCGCACGAGTTCACCGGAGGTGGACATCGAGGTGTCGATGGCAATAACAAAATCCTCGATTTTCCGCACCTCCCGCGTCTCTAACGGCTCGATGAGCGGCATATTTCCGAAATGACGCAGCCCGTAGGCGTAGTAGCCGTAGTCGAACGAATCCGCATCCACCGAGACCTCCTCCCGCAGAGCGGCAAATCGGCGCAGGAACGCGCGGAAATCAGTCGTTTTGCGGGTGGAAACGGCAAGCTGCTCCCGCACGGCCTGACCGCCTTCCGCCTTGTTCGCAAAAACGGTTTCCATCGCGGTCTGCGTGCGCTCAGCCTGCTGCTGCCAGCGGCGCTCCTGCTGATCGTCGTCCTCCTTGTACCACAGCGTGTGCTCGTCCACCGCGAACACGCGCGTGAGCGTGGCACAGTCATACGAATTCAGCCGTGTGCGCCGAAAATGGCGATAGACCGCCTCAGCCGTCAGGACCGGCAGCTCATCCCGCAGTTCGCGGTAGATATTCTGCCGCCGAACCGACACCTTTTCGGCCTGCAGGCAGCGGTAATCGAGCGAATCCAGCATGCTTTCAACCGCGATATCGCACGAAAGGTCCCACAGGTCGGCATCGCGTCCGCGTGTCTTGCCGGGATGGCGCAGCAGACAGTGGAACAGCGTGTGCAGGTACGCGCGGTTGACGTTCGCGCGGGAGCGCTCGTACTGCTGGGCCAGCCAGGCACCGCTGAAAAACAGCACGCGCGTGTCGGTAGCGAGCGTGGGTGTATCATAGCCGTCCGCCGCGGGCAGCGCCGCCAGTGCAGAATCGAGGAACGGCAGGTTCATGTACAGTTCGGTGCGGGCGGAAAACAGGATTTCGCGTCCGATGGAAGCCCAGCGGGAGGACTGCGACATGGAAAACATCACCTCACAGGTTCATCTTGCATCGTAGGGCACCCTGCCCTACGGATTTATTGATAACTTCTATATATTTATATCATAATTCAAACGATTTGGCGCGTCCCTTGGACTGCGTTTTGCCGGCGGCTGACAGCAGAACGGACAGTGCTGCCGTCTGCTCTGCTTCGCGGGCCGACGTGCATGCGGCATCCACATCGGCAGCAGAGAGCACACCGAGCGACAGCAGGAAGGTCAAGGCAGCGGTCTCGCCTGCCTTGGCGCAGGACTGTGCCAGATTTCCGCCGTGTGCGCGCAAAACCGTAAGATACTCCGTCTTTGCGCCATCCGAGAGCGCAAACGGTACGGCAAGCCGCCGCACAGCTACGCGTGCCGCGACCGCAAAATCGTGCCGCTCGAGCAGTTCGCTCAGGGCAGCATCATACTGCCGAAAATTCAGCACACCGCTGTCAAAACACTGGCGGTAGCTGTAGCCTGCACCGTGAATGCGCCGCTGAAAAATATGCGCCGGACTGAGGTCCTCCAGCTCCTCGACGTACTCGGGGAACAGCAGCCGCGCGTGCTCATCAAACCGCACATCGAGTTCTCCGGCGTACTCACCGAGCAGCCTGGGCAGGCAGGTCGGCGCGAAAGGCTCGGCATGCAAGATAACCTCGCGCAGGCTCATGCAGTTCATCAGGGCACCGCCGCCGAATTCGCTCACCGAGCCGGTCAGTTCGATACGTTCGAGGCTGCGGCAGTTATAAAATGCGTAGCTTCCGACGCTTTTCGCATCCTTCGGGAGCGTAACCGTGCGGATAGCCGCCGCATTGTGCTTCGGCTCCGTGCCGCCGCAGGTAATACGGACAGCGAACGTGTCCTTGCCTGTCAGATCGGGGGCCCGCTCGCTGAGTACATACGCGCCGACCTCGGTGACGGGCACGCCGTCGATCTCGTCCGGCAGACGCACAATATCGTCCTGCGTTTCGCACCGCAAAAGCGCAATGCCGCCGCTCGCACTCCGCGAACAGGTCAGCCGCAGTTCGTTTTCCCCCTCGATCACGCGCATTTGCACTCGCTCCCTCGATAAATTCTCATTCTGCTACCCATTATAGCACAGTATGCAGAAAAAGACGATACTGTGGCCTTCATTCTCACAATAAGAATTTATATCGTAAATAATATATTATTTTTCGCAAATTACACTTGACAATCCTTCGTTTTGCGAATATACTGTGACCATACCAAGTAAACCAACACAAACCAATGACGAAGACGAGTAGCAGGGAGACCAAACCTCCAAGAGAGCCGCAGGCGGTGTGATTGCGGCAGGCAAGGACCGTGTGAATGGACTTCAGCAGGGCAAGGCGAACGGCTTCGGCCAAGTAACTGCGACGGGGACTCCGCCCGTTATCAGGGGAGCGCGCATTGTTTGATGTGTGAGCAGAGTGGACGCAGTTTGCGTCAATCTGGGTGGTACCGCAAGAGCGTATTCGCTCCTGTCCCAAGAGAAATCTGGGACAGGAGCTTTTTATTTTGTATAACCGAGTTGAGAGTGATGAATGAAGATATTCACCATCTCTCCACTCTATCTGAAATTTGCAAAGGAGCAATCACCATGGCTAAGATCCCCCACAGACTTTATTTGACCGAAGACCAGATGCCCAAGCAGTGGTACAACCTGCGGGCGGACATGAAGGAAAAGCCGGACCCGCTGATCCATCCGGGCACGCACCAGCCGCTGCCGGAAGAAGCGCTGTACCCCATCTTCTGTCAAAAGCTGGCGCACCAGGAGTTGGACAACGACACCCGCTACATTGATATTCCCGAGCCGGTGCTCGATATGTATAAGCTGTACCGTCCGTCTCCGCTGTGCCGCGCATATAATCTGGAGAAAGCGCTGGACACCCCGGCTAAGATTTACTACAAGTTTGAGGGTAACAACACCTCCGGCAGCCACAAGCTGAATTCCGCGATCGCACAGGCGTACTACGCCAAGGAACAGGGTCTCAAGGGCCTTACCACCGAAACCGGTGCCGGTCAGTGGGGTACTGCACTCTCCGAGGCATGTGCATATTTCGGACTGGATTTGAAGGTATTCATGGTTAAGGTCTCCTACGAGCAGAAGCCGTTCCGCAAGGCCATCATGCAAACCTTTGACGCAAATGTAACGCCGTCTCCGTCCAATACGACCGAGGCAGGCCGCGCTATTCTGGCACACGATCCGACCACCGGCGGCTCGCTCGGCTGTGCGATTTCTGAGGCCGTTGAAGTAGCTACTACGCACGAGGGCTACCGCTATGTACTCGGCTCCGTGCTCAATCAGGTGCTGCTGCACCAGTCCATCATCGGTCTGGAGAGCAAGCAGGCTATGGAGATGCTCGACGAGTATCCGGATATCGTGATCGGCTGTGCCGGCGGCGGCTCCAACCTCGGCGGTCTGATTTCCCCGTTCATGCAGGATAAGCTGCTCGGCAAAGCCGATCCGCGCATCATAGCGGTGGAACCGGCCTCCTGCCCGTCGCTTACCCGCGGCAAGTATGTTTACGATTTCTGTGATACCGGCCACGTTACGCCGCTGGCCCGCATGTACACGCTCGGCAACGGCTTCATGCCCGCGCCCAACCACGCAGGCGGCCTGCGCTACCACGGCATGAGCCCAATCCTCTCCAAGCTGTACCACGACGGTTATATGGAGGCGGTTTCCGTCAAGCAGACCGACGTATTTGACGCAGCGGTTCAGTTCGCCAAGGTGGAGACCATTCTTCCGGCGCCGGAGTCCAGCCACGCCATCCGCGCCGCAATCGACGAAGCGCTCAAGTGCAAGGAGACCGGCGAAGCTAAGACCATCCTGTTCGGTCTGACCGGTACCGGCTACTTTGATATGGCAGCATACGAGGCGTATCACAACGGCACCATGCGCAACCACATCCCCACCGATGAAGAGCTGCAGATCGGCTTCGATACCATTCCGCCGCAGGAATAAAACGCAATATAAGGTATATGGCAGACCTCCAATTTCTCTGCTGTATATAGCCGCCTGTTCCCCCACAGGCGGCTTTGTTTTGCCGAAAACAGGTTTCCGAAAAAACTTTCAAAAAATCTGAAAATAATTGTTGACATTAGGTCGCACCCGTGATATTATAATAAGGCAGTCAGCGAGAGCGACAAAGCGAAACGCCGACAGCGAAAGAAAACAGATCTTGTATGCGCCAGTAGCTCAGCTGGATAGAGTGTTTGGCTACGAACCAAAAGGTCGGGGGTTCGAATCCCTTCTGGCGTACCAGATCAACCGGTTATTTCGTTTGAAATGACCGGTTTTTCTTATTTTCTGTGCAAATAGAAATCGAAGAAAAAATTTTTACCGTCTATTTATCGTCCACGCGGACATAGCAAAAGCCTCAGACATTTTACCGTCTGAGGCTCTTGTTTATCTTCTTTTCGCTGCAAGTGCTATAAACTGATTTTCCAAATTATATCGGATGTCAGCTTCCGTCATCTGGGTCAAAGGACGAGTCACTGTCATCGGCAGAGCCTTGATTGCAATAAATATCTCTGGGTATTTTGCATTGTTCTGCATAACTTGCCTTTGTGCAGAATTGTAGTCAAACGGTTCTTTCTTCCATTCATCCCATGTGTCTAAAATATCCTTTTCCAAATCAGTAAGATATTGCTTTGCTCTCAAAAGAGCAATCAATATACTATAATCCATCAACAGCCCTCCTCGTTATCCGGCAGCTTTCCAGACTGTGCCGCCAGTTTCTTTTCCTGAGATTTTACACGCCGCTCCAGCTTTTTAATATCTTCCGCAGGCGGCAGATTCTCCGGCTGAATACCACGCTGTCCCAGCATATCCCGCACGGAGCGATTATTCTGCACGTGCTCGCCGGTAATATCACGTTCTCCACGGAGATCTTTTTCCTCTACATTGTAGTTGGTCATTTCTGCCGCAAGGTTCTTCGCTGCAATGGAGAGCGTCGGCAAAAAATCAGCCAGTGGGCGGCCGTCCTTTACGCCAAGCCGCTCTTTCATCTCCTGTGTCGTATAACCGCCAAACAGCGCCTGATCGCCTTTAGAGCGAATACGGCCGAATCCTGCGTCATCTACACCGCGCTCATAAATGTTCTGCGAAAGCCGCTTTTCCGATTCTCGCAATCTGCCGCGCGCCTCTGTGCGCTCAATCAGAGAAATACGTTCTTCGATTAATTCCTGCTTGCGGGTCTGAACAGCAAAATAGCTCTGTGCAAATGCAATTTCTTCTTTTTTCGGATCGCCGTTCTGTGCAATCAAATAGCAGGCGTATCGCGTCAGCATATAGTCCTTGATTCCTCTCTGCGAACCGCTTCCCAACTGAACCATTTTCGTGACCTCACGAAAATGGTCTGCCACTGCTATCCCGCTTGTTTCACAGGATTCGATAGCACGAACGATTGCTTTCGCAAAATTCTCCCATCGTTCATATCCGAGGAGCGACATCAGATCGCGTGCATACCAAAATTCAACACCCGCTTCTTGATCACTATGTATTACAAGGTCAAACCGTTCTTTGATTTGACCGACTCTCCTTTTATCCATTATTTATCCTCCAGTATATTCAACATTAGCCTTTCCGCTTTGTCTTAGACTCTTATAGTTATATTATATTATTCAAATCGAGTTTCATCAAGCCAAGGAAATCGCCGAAACCGGTCTGTTTCAGACAGGTTTCGGCAGTTTTCCATGTTTTTGAGCAACTACCTCGCCTTACCGTCCGAGACTGTTATCCCTGTTTTCTGTGCAAAATCACATCAGCAAGACATTCGCTGGCCTTGGTGCGCTCGGCCTCGATAATATGCGCGTAGATATTATCTGTCGTGCTGACCTGACTGTGGCCCAGCATATTAGCAACCGTCACCACATCAATACCATTCGCAATCAACAGCGATGCTGCTGTATGACGAAAAGCGTGCGGATTGATATGCGGCAGATTATGCCGTTTGCTGAACTTAGTCAGCCATGAACCAATGCTGTCCGGATACATCGGCAGGCCGTTATCCTGTGTGAACACAAAGTCAGTATCCTTCCAATACTCCCCTTTCACCAACCTCAGCTGATTCTGTTCAGCGCGATACCGGCGCAGCAGCCGAAGCGTTTCATCCGGCAGCGGAATATAGCGAACATTGCTCGTCTTGGTGGTATCCTCATACAGGCCGCAGTCTCCGGCATACAGTAGATTACTGTCGATCTTGATTCGATGATTCTCCCAATCGACCTTACTCCACTTCAAGCCCATAATTTCACCGCGGCGGCAGCCGGTTACAATCAGCAAATGCGTAATCATGCGCCACTTCAACGGTTCTTCCTCTAACGCTTTGAGGATCTCTGCCAATACCTCCGGCTGAAAGTAATTGACCTCTTTGCGCTTGACCTTCGGCGGCGTTGCCCTCGCTGCTGCATTATACGGAACCAGCATCTCCCGCTCAGCCTGCGCCAGCACCACCCGAATAAAGCGATGATATTCCTTGATGGTCTTATTGGAAAGCGGCTCCATTGTCTTACCGACAATAAAGAGCTTGTCCAATGGTTCCTGCAATGCCTCTGCCATACGCTCTGCACTGTCCAGCTGGATATTCTGTCCGCGGCAGGCTACTGTTACTGTAGTGTGAGAAACATGCGCCTGCTTTGCCAGTAAACTGCGCGATATATGATGCTTCTCCAGATATACGCCTAAATCCAGATTGGTATGTACCCGCAGTTTTTTACTGCGGACACCCTTCTCCATCAGCATTTTATAGAAATTATTCAAATGCTGCGGACGAATATCTGTCAACCGCATATACCCGATCACCGGAACAATTCGCCCCATCAAGTAGCGATATGACTGAATCGTGCTGTGCTTAACGCCAGTCCTCTCTTTTAAGTCAATCACATAGGTCGCATACTCAGCAAAGGTCTGCTTATTGTCGATCAGAAAGCCCTGCTGGATTTTCTGTTCAAACTCAACAGCAATCTTCTGTGCTTCCCGCTCGGCACGTTTTTCCGACCAGCCCTCTGGAACACGCCAAGTTTTATAATGCCGTATCTTGCGATAGTGCAAATCATATCCGCAATGTACGGTAATCAGATAGCTTACGCCACGTTTTCCTTCTTTTCGCTCAATAGTTGCCATATTGATCCCTCCTCATGGCAAGGGAGCGTACGCAACCGGTGTACGCTCCCCCATTGCTTTCTTACTGCTGCATCAGACGTAAAATCTGACGCTTTACTGCTTCGGGCGGTTCAGTACCCTCCTGCAATACCTTGATGACATTCGGATAGTACAGCAGTGCCTTATTGCCCGAATATGCGGCTTTCAGCGCACCGCTGCGAACTAAGCCGCGCAGCATGCAGACCGATACATGGTATCCTTCCTCCCGCAGGCGCTTATGGGTATTGGGAATGGTATCCACTTCAGCAAAACCCTTGTACATAATAGTTTCCTCCTTGATATTGTATATAGTTATAATATATCATTATGGTATACTTTAGATGCGGACCCATCCGACAAATTGCGCGGTCCTGCCGGATTGGCCGGATCGGCCGCATCTTTTTCAAATTATTTCATCCGAATACCGCGGTAACCACGCTGCGAGTTCTGCCGAAAGGTATCCAGCGGTACTTCGCGTTTCAGAATCGTCGAAAACGCCTTGATTGTTTCAGCTGAGTAGCCGTTACTCTGACAGAAACCGCAATAGCACGCATACAGTTCCTGCGTCATAGCCTGTGCATCCGGCACAAGTTCACAGCACTCATCTACGAACATTCGCACCTTTTCATTGGGTGAAACCGGAATATAACCGTTCTTCAGCTCCTCTGAGCGACGGCATGCCGGAAAACGCATATTGTTATCAAGAAAAGCCTTGTAGTGTTTAAGCGCTCGCAAAATGATGTAATCCGAGCGGTCAAGCAGCTTTTCCAACAAATCTGGATCTCTATCCTCTTTCTCTACCTTGTTCTCAAACGGCACCAGTACCATTCTCGTCCAGAACGCATCGTCATTCTCACGCAGGCGAGGCAAATGGTTGCCAGCAAACAGAAATTTGATGAATCTGGATTCCAGACGCTCTACCGGCCCGAACTTCTTTTCGACCGTTACAACATCACTGCCGCCACTCGTAAGCTGCTTAAATACACCGATGTTGCGGATTACGACGCTCGGCTGATCCAGACTGATATTCGCTAGTTTACCACGCAGTTCAGCTCCGTGGTACTTCGCGTCTACTTCGTTCAACAAGATATTCGCACAGTTTTCCGCACCAATCAACCGCGTAACCAATGTACCGAACAGGCTTTTACCCGTATCCGGAGGACCAAACAGGTAAAAGAAAGCCTTAAACTTGGCCTCTGTGCTCAACATAACACCAAGGGTGGTCCAGATTAGACGCTCGATTTCCTTATCACCGCCGGAAGCCTGCTCGAAGAAGTCATCGACCACAGCACGTTCTGCGTCATTGGACTTGATCTTTTTTCCCTTTTTCGGACGGAATTTGGCCGCGTTTGCAGCAATATAGCAGTCCGTTGGGCAGCCATCGCGCATGTGACCGGTTTGAACATTATAAATTCCGTTCGCGAAAATAACATCGTACGGGTTATAATTGATCTCCTCCAGATCGATCTGTAGGTCTTTTTCCGTCTTCAGTTGAGTGATTGCACGCTTTAGAAAGGCCATCGAAATATCCTTCCGCAAATTCCGCGGCAGTGCCGCCTTGATTTCGGTTAGGATTTCTTGATCGCTGAGCAGGCGGTAGCACGGCGCCTGAAACAGGTACAGGCGCCCGCCAACGATGGCCATCGGAATGAGTTTTTTGACGTACTTCGTGAAAGCGTACTCACTCTCGAGCAAATCCACCGAGGCCCGTCCCACTTGTGGACGAATCTGTGAACTCGGAACGACAGTTTCTTCCTCTTCCACAGAATCCGGCATATCCGGCTCATCCGGCAGTTCATTGTTCCAGTTGATACGGGGCATGAGCAATGCCTGCTCCATAATCTTCTCCGGGTCAAATACAGGTGCATCTGGGCTTCCAAATACTCCTGCCAGCGACTCCTCACGATCCGAATACAGCGAGGTAACAGCCCGAGTGCCATTATCGTGAGTTTCCATCACTTCTCTCGCGCAAAAATCATTCTTTAGACAATCTTTGCGGTCATCATACAATTTCTTATCCATTTATCGTTCCTCCTCAAAATTTAACTGCAAGCACTCAAGCAATGCGCGCTGCGCTTCAAATGTTAACAGGTCAACCTCCGCCTTGAGCAGCGGTTTGTTCGAATACGCGAAACGCGCAAACTTATCCCGAGCCGCATGAAAGATGAAAATATAGTCCCCAGCAACAGCTGTAATGAGCAGATCGCTGGCCATCACTACACGCCCGCCACGCTGCCGATCGGGCAGTTGAATGTAAAAATGCATTGTGTCACCAGACTCAACGAAAATTCCATATTCGAAGTCCTCTTCGCTTGCTTTTTCGTAATGAATTTCACCATATCCTGTATCCGTAGCCCATACGCCATGCACCTCATCAAGCGAAATCGCACAGCCTCCAGTCCACAGCACGGCAACAGCTCGTCCCTTCTTATCGTATGTCCCCACAATAACGGCCACATTCTCTCCCGAATCGGGACGCTGCGCGAATTGCAGCATATTTCGCGCGTTTTCTGTCATAAGGTCATAATTTTTCATTACTTTTCCCTCCAAAAAGTTGTTTTGTCTTCTGACATGATTAGTATATCTCTCCGCACTGTTTTCGCTCAATCATGAAAAAAACAATTTTTTTGCATGATTGCAAAATACATTTTTACAAAAATACCCATTGCAGAATTATTCTGCAATGGGTATCAAATCAATCCGCTAATTCTATAGTCTCAGCATATTCCTTTTTCACATTTTCTAACGCTTGGTTCAAGCATTCGTCACTCGACAACATATTCTGACATATTTTTCTATATTCAGTTCCTCCTTTTCTTCGGCGGCATCACGATACCCACACTTTTCTTTATACCGCGCTTCTATAGCCTCCAGTTTCTTCTGTATTTTCGCTATCTCTTTACGCTGTGTCGTAATTTGACGAGAACCTTTTGTTCCCTGCGGGCATTCGATCTCGTGTATCTTTTTCATCAGATCTTGATAGCTATCATCTTTTTCAAGCTGTGTAGCCAACCATACATCTTGTTGCATCAACTCGATACGATCTCCGCCAAATTGCATATATCTATCAATCGCTTCTTGCATAGAACCACGCCGAACATCTGCCATTTCACGCACTACATCTGATATACCACTCAACACCTTAGTATAAATCCACTCTAAGCACGCCATTCGATCCGCATCACTTATACCCGTTGAATCTAAAATCGTATCTTCCATACGCTCACTAAAACTATTGCATACAATTCGCGGGTAATTTCCTATGTTATACACTGTAGCACGCAATTCCTCTTTTGCTTCTTCTGATACATTAAAATCTTGTGCTATTTGTATCGCGCCAAAATACATTTTTCGATAATCTGCTAAATTATCAAAATCAATCTGTCCCTTGCGAATCCTCTTCAAATTTGTAGTCGTGTAATTTTGGAATAACCATACCAAAAAAGTTTTACTTTTCTCAGAAAACTTGTACCCCTCCCAATGTTTTTTATTAGCACGAACAGAGTCCAGCTTAAATAACTTGATAAAATCATTATATTGACTATTGCAGGTATTTTTAATGGCTTCCGGCACCTCTGTTTTCTTATATATGCTTTGATAATACTCTTCTATAATTTCCTGTTGTGTATATCTTTTATCGTTGTCCATTATAATTCCAACTTTCGTATCAAGTGTATTTTGATTGATATATTATATCTTTATATACCACTATAACACGGTAAAGGAGGTTGCACAATGACAGATTTTATATGCTCCTGCTGCGGAAGGCGCAGATCGAGCAGGCAGATGATCGTGCTTGGCGGCGACAAGCTGTGCTACGCCTGCTCCGAGGAGTACACCACGCTCTGCGACCACTGCGGTGAGCGGGTGTATCGCAGAGACGCGCGACAAGTCAATAGTCGCACAATTTGTCCACAATGCTGTGGACAAATCCTGAAGAAATCCCACTGAGAGCAAATGCTTTCAGTGGGATTTTCGCGTTTTGAGGAGGAAATTATGTTTGAAAATCCAAAGTATATCACACGCGGCGTGCAGGGTGAAATACCAGACTCTTTGATGCTTCTCATGTGGCAAATGATTGCTGCTATGCAGACTTCACAAAAAGATTATCTGCAAGTGTTCACATTGACGAAAACACCAACAGGACAGCACATCGTCCATACACAGGAACAGCCGCCGTATCGGTACGAACTTGATATGCATTGCAAGTGCGCAGTAGATGCTAAAGTGTATGTCATTGATGATGAAACGCACAGCACTATGCTGTTAGATTCGGAGTATTAACCAACTGAAATGGAGGAATTACCAATGAAAGAGACTCGAATTTGTGCTAATTGCGGTATCGAACACCCGCTCGATACCATGTACCAAGTAGAAGGGGACTGGCTTTGTGAAAGCTGTGCTGACCGTCTGACCGTAGTCTGCGACCACTGTAACGAACGAATTTATGAGGAAAACGCCGTCGAGGATGACCACTATATACTCTGCGACCATTGCTTTGATGAGTATTACATCCGCTGTGAGGACTGCAGCCGTATTATCAGCCGCGACCGTGCCTATTGGGATAACGATGACAACGTCTACTGCTCCTCCTGCTGGGACGAGCATAACGACATTATCCATGAATACAACTACACCCCCGATCTCGTGTTTCACGGCAAGGGCCTGCGGCACTTCGGCGTTGAGCTGGAGATTGATAACGGCGGCACGGTAAACAATAACGCTCAAAAGTTGCTCGACATCGCTAACGCTAGCGCCGAAAACCTGTACATCAAGACTGACGGCAGTCTTGATGATGGTATGGAACTTGTCACACACCCTATGACGCTGGAATACCATTTGAGCGAAATGCCTTGGGAAGAGGTGCTTCGCAAAGCGCAGAGTATGGGCTATTTGAGCCATGCCGCCGGCACCTGCGGCCTGCATGTTCATATCTCCCGTCTGGCGTTCGGCTGTACCGATGAACAACAGGAGGCTGCGATTGCACGCCTGCTTTACTTCGTCGAAAAGTTCTGGGCAGAACTGCTTCGCTTCAGCCGCCGCACCCAGTCCCAGATGAATCGCTGGGCGGCACGGTATGGAATCCGTCTTACGCCATCCGAGCAAATGAGCCACGCAAAGAATTCGTGTGCCGGACGTTACACAGCGGTCAACCTTACCAACTCGGATACTGTGGAAATTCGCATGTTCCGCGGTACGCTCAAGCTGAACACTCTCAAAGCCACCCTGCAGATGGTCAATCATCTCGTCGAGGTGGCTGTTTCTATGTCCGACTGTCAGGTTCAGGACATGAGTTGGTTTGATTTCCTTGACGAAATCACCGAGCCGGAACTTATCCAGTATCTCAAGGAACGCCGTTTATATGTCAATGAACCCGTTACTGCTGGCGCGGAGGAGGAATAATATGTGCAGTTTATTCGGTTTAATCGATTTTAAGGAGTGCCTGAGCACCCACACGAAGAACAAAATCTTGAACACGCTCGCCAGAGAGTGTCAAGTGCGCGGAACGGACGCGACCGGCATTGCCTACAATTTCAACAATCGCCTGCGGATTTACAAGCGTCCGATTCCCGCTCGGAAGATGAAGATTCATATTCCGCACGGTGTAAATGTCGTGATGGGACATACCCGTATGACGACACAGGGCAACGCGCAGTTTAACCAGAACAATCATCCGTTTCTCGGTAAAGTTGACGGCAATTCATTTGCTCTTGCACATAACGGTGTACTCTGGAACGACAAAGAACTTCGTATAGCGGAAAACCTGCCGCTGACGAGCGTTGAAACGGACAGCTATATTGCCGTTCAGCTTCTCGAGCAGCAGAAAGCCCTCGACTTTGACAGCCTGAAAGCTATGGCTGAAAAGGTCGAGGGTTCATTTGTGTTTACCGTTCTGGATAAGGATAACGCTATCTGGTTCATCGTTGGCGATAACCCGCTTTGCGTTATGTTCTACGATGGTTTTCTGATTTATGCTTCGACGCAGGAAATCCTCTGCAAAGCTATAAAGAAGCTGCGGCTGAAAGCACCCACTGACATTCTCGAACCGAAGGAGGGCGAGATTTTGAAAATCGACCGAGCGGGACAACTCACGACCGGAAGTTTCACACCGCACACGACTTTCGAGCGTTGGTGGCGTAAGTATCCGTACTATCGCAGCGACTACGAGGATACGCCCGCAAACTACGATGACCTGTTCAGCGTTGCCAAGGCATTTGGCGTTTCAACTGATGAGATACAGGCTTTGCTCGACTACGGCTGCTCGGAGGAGGAGATTGAGGAAATGCTCTACGATCCGACCCTGCTCCACAAAATGACTGGCGAGCTGCTCTATGCATATTAAGAAAGGTGGTGACCCAATGAAGGTAATCAAGAACACATTGCTGTTCGGCATTAAGGTTGTCGCGGCGGTGGCGGCAGCAATCCATGTGCTGCGCGACAAAGATGTGTCCAAATAACAAATCAGCCTTTTCTGTGCAAAACAGTACAATAAACTGCATAGAAAGGCTGATAAGCATGAATCTGGACCAATATCCCGATGTTTTGACACTGCATGAGTGTCAGCAGATTTTGCAGGTCAGCCGCGGCACCATGCTGCGGCTGCTGCACGAAAACGAAATTCCGGCGTTCCGTGTCGGGAATCGCTGGCGTATTCAGCGCAAGGCAATGCTCGAATTCATCGAGCGTGACGAATACTGAAAACAACCGTAACGAACAGTTCCGTTTGGGTATACCTATACGGGACGCTTGGAAATCGTCCCGTTTAAGTCGGTTTTGGAGTTTTGGAACGTCCCGAAATTTCAACCGACTTAAACGGGAAATTCTTTTTTTGACAGGAGAACATACTATGAAAATTGGTTATGTGCGTGTCAGCACAGAGGAACAAAATACCGCCAGACAGGAAATTATGCTCCGCGACCTCGGTGTCGATGAGCTGTTCATCGACAAGGCCAGCGGCAAGAACGCTGACCGTCCTGAACTGCGTCGTATGATGGAATATGTGAGGCGCGGTGATACTGTTATCGTCGAGTCCATCAGCCGCTTTGCCCGCAACACTCGTGATTTGCTCGATCTGGTAGAGCGTCTGACCGAAAAGCAGGTAGAGTTTGTCAGCCGCAAAGAAGCGATCGACACCACCACACCGACCGGCAAATTTATGCTAACCGTATTCGCAGCAGTCGCGGAGCTGGAACGTGAGTATATTTTACAGCGCCAGCGAGAGGGGATTGCTATCGCTAAAGCGCAAGGTAAGTATCGCGGCAAAGCCGCGAAGGACTATCCCGATTTTGAGCGCGTTGTCGCCCGCTGGCGCAGCGGTGAGATTACCGCTGTACAGGCGATGAATTTGCTTGGTATGAGTAAAACGCGGTTTTACGCAAGGGCTAAGCTACTGGATAAGTAACCGAAAAGCCGTATGCTTTATCAGCATGCGGCTTTTCTTAACGATAACTTAATTCCGAAGTGCACATATTTATATCATCTACTACAAACTGATTACGTTTTCTATCGTCCAACGCTTTCTCATGATAGCCACATGCAGCTAGGAATAGATAAATATCCTCTTCTTGCACCAGTGATTTAGGCCCAATAATAATCTCACTTATTAGTTCATCTTTAATAGGTGCAAATGATAATTCGTAATAACCCTGCAACTGATCTCTTGCTATTCGATATCTCAAATCAGACAATTTAAAATCATGTGTTTGTTCTTCAAAATATTTTTGTCGTTCACGATCCAAATAAACATCTGCACATTTCTGTACTTGTATACGGAGATAATCTGTTACATATGAAGACGTACTAAAAATCAAACGTTCTTCTGCTTCTTCATAAAACGAAGTTTTTTAAATGTGGATGATGTTGTGAATAGTCGGTGCAGTAATTCATCCTGATCTGTATTACACATGCGCTCACCGTATTTAATAGAATCATCTATAATACCTTTAAGCTCCTCCAGATAGCTTTCAGCACAATTTTCGATGCCTTTCTCCGTATAATCAACAGATTTAAAGAGAAGCACTGGCCACTCCGGTTTATTGAGTTGCATAAAAAAGTGTTTTCTGAATCCGATACATAACCCTGTTCCATCAGCAGCATAGCCACGCCACTGATTTAAATCATCACGCTTACGTGAAAAGCATGTTGTATATGTATGCCGAACCGAGTGGCCTAGAAAATTGATAAACCGATCAAATAACTTACGCTGTTCCGGCGGGTAGTTCTCTCTTAGCTTCTGTTCTACAGTCAATTCTTTAATGCGTTCTGGTAATGCCATACACTCTTTGCTATCGTTACTTTTCTGTACATCGCAAAGCCATAAACACTGATTGGCAATAATATTTTTAAACGTTTCAAGACTGCAGTAATGGTAAACAACCTCATTATTTTCTGAACTACTCAAATATATTTCTCCTACTAATCCTCTTTATGATTCATGGCACTAATAACCGTTTTCAGTACGGATTCCAAATAAGGAAGCTGACTCGGCGTTACACTCTCTATCATCGGCGAAAGCGCCTTGAACACCCAAAGTTTATCTTTTTTCTCCTGCTTACCAAACAAAATATAGTCGGTGGACAGGCTGAGCGTAGTTGCGATACGGCACAGTGTTGGAACGGACATACCCTTGGTACCCAATTCAATATCCGCACAAAACTTGGGCGTAATATCTAGTTTTTCGGCAAACTGCTCGCGTGTCAGTCCCAAATATTCGCGTTGCTTGCGGATACGTCCGCCGATAGCTACCCAGTCCATGCTGCTCCTCCGTTGACTCTTTTCGTTTAGTGTACCCCGGATAGTTCTCGCGAAGAATAAACTTTTAGGGTGGAAATAGAGGAACTTTCGGTGTATAATGCAAATATACAGATTTCGACAATCGGAATCGCAATTGTCAAATTTATCATTCTTAGAACTTAATGATTATTTAGAATGGAGCAGGTCACTATGGGAAAACGAGAAAAGAAAATTGCAGTCATTCAGGAATATCTGCCACGTTGCAATTCTGTATACCCTTGTTATGTATACGGACGTATTCCGTCGGAATTGATTAACAACGCATGTATGACTTATGCTGGCAATGTCAGGAAAGAAGATGTTTTTGGCTTAATTGATGAAACCGTATTTAGCAGCGGTAAAAAGGGTTTTCTGTTCGCTGAGGATGGTTTCTACCATAGTGACGATAATTCTATCTGCAGATATGATGAAGGAATCAACTATCGTTCTCTTCCCTCGTCCTACAATCTGGCGGCATTTAACGAGCTGCTGACTGAGCTGTATCAGATTGAAACCGCACCTACTGGATGGGATATTGCAGGCGGACTTCTTGATCTGGCATCGAGCTTTCTGGATGGACTCAATGAAGAGCAGGATACCAGCAATGAATCGAATCAATCCGCCCAACAGCTGTCTGCAGAATCTGAGCCGCTGGCTTTATCTGATGGTAATGAAGCACTGGATATTGACGATGCACAAGAATATATCAAAGAGGTTTTACTGCAGGTCAACGATGTGCTAGAATATGATGAGGATGAACTCGATTCCTTTGTAGAAGAAGCGCAGTCTTTGATCGAACTGCTGGAAGAATCAGATGGCGAAATCGAACAAGAAATTGACGAACTATTGGCCGATGGCGAGAACCCCACACAGTTGCAGAAAGCCTCTGCAAAATGCTTACAGGGACTGGAGCTTTACCTGCCCGATTTAGAGGAAGATCCAGATAATTTTGAAACCTGTCAGCGTATCGTTAGAAAGTATCTGCAGACGATCAAGCAGGTGAGAACTCGTTTGAAGCAGCTTTAACAACACCAAGGAGGTTGGGAGCGGTGGACTCCGAAAAAAATAAAAGGGTATCCTCCCAGAGAAAACTGAAACATTTGCAAACTGCCGGAACGGTGTACAGTAATGTAAGCTCCGGCGCTACTGCATATGGCGAGGAAAAGTTTCACGCTGTACGCGGACATGGCTTTGCAGCCGAGCGTGCCAATACGCTGTATGACCGATACACCGGACATGATGCACGTATCCTCGGTGATGACAACGCGAAGAATGGTGCCGATCGTTTGGTGGACGGTGTGGAAATCCAATCGAAATATTGTAAAACCGGCGGTAAATGCATTTCTGAATGCTTCGAAAATGGTCAATTCCGATACATAGGTTCAGACGGAAAACCAATGCAAATCGAAGTTCCCAGCGACAAATATGAATCGGCTATACAGGCCATGCAGGAGCGCATTCGTCGCGGCGAAGTCCCGGGAGTATCTGATCCTAATGAAGCACAACAAATCGTGCGTAAGGGACACTTTACCTACGAACAGGCAAAAAATATCGCAAAAGCCGGAACAGTAGAATCACTGACCTATGATGCAGCAAACGGTATGATTATTGCATCCTCGGCCTTTGGTGTAACGGCTGTGATTACTTTTGCTACTTCGGTTTGGAACGGCGATACGCCTGAAATCGCTCTAAAGAATGCAGCGTACAGCGGTTTGAAAGTCGGCGGCATTTCATTTGTTACCGCTATTTTCGCTGGACAGCTCTCCAAAGCTGGACTAAACAGCTTACTGGTAGGAAGCAGCGAAGCTGTTGTCCGTGTGATGGGTCCGAAAACCTCAGCTCTGCTTGTAAATGCTTTTCGCCAAGGCAAGAATATCTATGGTGCAGCAGCAATGAAGAGCGCCTCCAAATTACTGCGCGGCAACATCATTACCGGCTCGGCCTCGGTTGTTATTCTATCTGCAGGTGATGTAGTGAATATCTTCCGCGGCCGTATTTCCGGAAAGCAGCTATTCAAAAATGTGACCAATACCGCATCCTCTGTCGCCGGAGGCACTGCTGGCTGGGTTGGCGGTGCCGCCGCAGGCGCTGCAATCGGTTCAGCAGTTCCGATTATTGGTACTGCTGTCGGCGGTGTGATTGGTGGACTGGCCGGAGCCTTTGGCGGCGGCGCGCTGGCAGGCAAAGCATCCTCGGCGGTGATGGATCATTTCATCGAAGATGATGCCGAGCAAATGTGTCATATAATCGAGCAAGAGCTGTTGGCGCTGACTGAGGAACATCTTATCACGCAAAACGAGCTAAAGACCATTGTTGAACGACTGGGGAGCAGCTTAACCGCAAAAACGCTCAAGGATATGTACGCCAGCAACGATCGACAGACTTTCGCCAGAAAATTGCTGTTGCCGCTATTTAAGGCCGTGGAGAAAGAACGGAAACCGATTCATATTCCCTTGGCAGAAAAGCATGGAACTTGTATTAGAGCAATTAAACAGCAAATCACCCGTACATAGTTAATTTAATCAAAAAACGAAGTATCTAACACTTTATGGGTTATATACTTCGTTTTTCTTGCATTTGAACGCATTTCCTATTTTTAGAAACCTTAAAATATGTTATAATGGGGTAGAATTCTGTATTATAAATAGATATATACTCAAAATATTTATTTCGAATTCAATTATACACTGTATTGATAAAACGTTTTTACTAGAGGATACTACTTGCTATGGGAAAAATCGATATCCTAAATCGCACTGAATTTGTAGATCAGCTGATACATCTAATTGAAAATATATCCAATAATAAGTCCGCTACATGCTTTGCATTAGACGGCCCTTGGGGCTGTGGAAAAAGTTTTGTACTAGATATGCTGGAAGAAAAACTTGATGTTTGGCAATCTGAAGAAACATATGACAATAAATATTTTATAATCCGATATAATAGTTGGAAATACGATTATTATGAAGAGCCTTTAGTCGCACTTGTCACTAGTATGATTTCTGCAATAGATCAAAAAATGGGATTTCTATCTGAAAAACAAAAATCCGAAGTCTTAGGTGTATTAAAAGCCGCAGCAAATCTAGCTGGCGAGGCTGCGAATACGATCTTAAAAGCGAAACTTGGTATTGACTTGTTGAAGTGGGAAACCATGATTCAGGAAGGCAAAGAGGCTGGCGCTAAAGCCTATGAAGCAGAACACCAATATGATAATTATACAAATTTTAACAAAGGTTTAATTCAGTTAAAAGACACACTGCATAAGCTGTCAAAAGACTTTACAATTATTCTCTTAGTGGATGAATTAGATCGTTGTATCCCCGAATATGCAATAAAAGTTTTAGAACGTCTGCACCATTTGACAGACGATATCTCAAATATTATTACTGTAATTGCTACTGATAAAAATAGACTGGCAACTGGAATTAACCAAATATTTGGTTATGATGATCCCGACAAATATTTGGAGAAATTTATAAATTTCACTGTCTCGTTAGATTGCGGAATAGTTTCCAGTCAAATTACTGATAAGTATTCTGACTATATAAACTTATTCGACAAAGATATCCTTCCATTTCCAGAATCCATTGAGGAATGCTTAGGTGCAATCTTTAAAAATATTGATATGCGTACACAAGAACATATTATGCACAAAGTAGCTTTAGTCCATAACCTCTTATTTTCTAGCCAAAAAGATTACTCTTTTATGTGCATGGAAATATTGATTGCAGTAATGATATGTGTGTATAAAGATAAATCATGTCCTGTCATCAAAAATCAAGAAACTCCCGTATTATTACATGACTTTATCAATGTTTTTAAACCATATGCCAATAGCCCTATTCCTGCGTTTTTAGATTTTTTCACTACTCAGTTTAAAAGAATCGGACTGTCTTCAAAAAAAGATCACCGCACTGAAATAGTGTATTATCAATTACCCGAAAACGCAAATCTATATAGCGCAATTCTCTTACTATGGTATATAATACGTACACCTAATAAGGAGACTAATATTTTGGCTCCACGCAATGGTATTTATACATTTATGCTTAGTGAAAGCTGTGACGAGTTAAAAAAATTTGCAGAAACTTTTCGATTATTGAATGGAATAAGAGACAAAGAATAACCTGTTATCTTAAAAAACTTTAAGTATTATACGGTATCTATGCGAACAATATGTCAGGAGGGAATGCATATATGATGTTCGATGATAAACCAATCCTACTTTCTCTAGGATTCGACAAAAACGATTATCAAGCCTATAATCAAAATAAAATTACCTATAATAAGAGAATCAGCAAAATCGAAGCCCTTGCACGTCAAGAATCCAAACTCAACTATTGCTATTATTGTAAAAACGACGTATCTAGTTTTTGCAACTCTCATTCCGTCCCTCAGTTTTGTCTTCGGCGAATTGCTGTTAATGGAAAAGTATATTATGCAAATAAGTTAATTAACCTTCCCTCTCTAGGTACTGAACAGGGTGTAAATAAAGCTGGCACATTTCAAATTATCTGTAGAGATTGTGACAGTAAAATATTTCAGGATTACGAAAATCCCGATGCCTATTATGCTAGGCCAAGCGAACAAATACTTGCTCAGATTGCTATGAAAGACTATTTGCAAATGATCTACAAACGACTCTATGAAGATGCACTTTATAGATTAGCGGGTACTGAACTGGGTGCATCAAAAGACTGGGTTCAGCACAAACATCAACTTATCTCACTGGATTTAGCAGAATATACTTCCGAATTTAAGCGTGCGCAAATAGGATCTCTAGGAAAGCATAACGATTGGTATTATCTTTGTTATTATAAAAAATTAGACTATACTGTTCCTATTGCTTTCCAGGGCGGTATAGTGATGATTTCGGATTTTGAAGATAATATAATTAACGATATTTATAACATGTCTCCAGATTATCACACTAAAGAAATTCATATTGCAGTCTTCCCCTTGGAGCAAGGAAGTATAGTTATGTTGTTCATAGACTCTAGAGATAAACGTTATCGGAAATTTTATAAACAACTAAACCAGCTATCCCTAGAAGATCAATTATCTGCAATTAACTACATCATCTTTAGCTATTCAGAAAATGTTTACCTTTCAAAGAATATTAGTGAAGATGTTTTAAGCAACGCACAATTTATCGCGACCTGTCAGAAAGATAGTACAGTAGCAGCAAGTCATCCCTCTGAAAATATTATAAAGGTTGCAATCGAAGAATATAGTCTGAAAAAGCGAAATGAAATTCCCAATTTACTAAGTAAAGAATTTTGTTTAATGTAAATATACACTGAATTTCCCCACATTCCGAATATATTCGATCCACTCATGGATAATCTACTGTGAAGTTGAAACTGCATATGTTTTATGATAAACTATATTTACTGCAGAATACAAATATGTTATTGAAATCCGATAATATTAATATATATTAAAGTTATTTTGCTGCAAATATTTTGATTTTTCTCAGATGGGATATAAAATGAATAAAAATTATAAACTGATTGATTTGTTTTGCGGCGCTGGTGGATTGTCATTGGGATTTTCAAATCTATTTGGCCATCATTTTGAACCAGTATGGGCTAACGATTTTAACCAATACGCTGCTACCACCTATAACAAAAACTATGGAAATCATTGTGTTGTAGGTGATATTGTAGATATTTTAAACGATCCACACACGCAGATTCCTGCAGCTGATGTTGTTATTGGCGGTCCACCGTGTCAAGGATTTAGTTTGTTAAATAGAAAACGTACTGGTGATGTTCGAAGAAGCCTTTGGCGTCCCTATATGGAAGTAGTAGCTCGATCTAATGCAAATATTTTTGTAATGGAAAATGTTCCTCAGTTGCTAGCTTCCGAGGAATTTAATGAAATTGAAAAATGCGCTACGAAATTAGGATTTTTGCATTTAGCCAAAGCTAAACTTTGTGCTGCTGATTATGGTGTGCCACAAGTGCGATATCGTGCTTTTATTATCGGTTGCAAATTTGCAGATCCTACGCTAGTCTTTCCTCCACTTAAAACTCATTATAATCCAGATGCGGTTTCAGTAAAAGAACTTGTCTCCAAAGGTTATATCAAAAACGCCAAACCTTGGAAAACTGTACGAGATGCCATCGGTGATTTACCTGTACCTCAAGGAGTACAGATTAGAACCGATGCGCCTGCTCCCTTAGACTTGCATTTTGGACGCACCCCTACAGAAATTAGTCTAAAGCGATATCGAGCTATTCCTGATGAAGGGATGAATCGTTTTGATTTGCAACGTGTATTGCCTGAACTAACCCCAAAATGTTGGATTAATAAAAAGTCTGGTGGTACAGATTTGTTTGGCCGATTATGGTGGGATAAGCCTTCTGTTACTATACGCACAGAATTTTTTAAACCTGAAAAAGGACGATATCTACACCCCTGCCAACATCGACCCATAACACATCGTGAAGCCGCTCGTATTCAATCCTTTCCTGATTCATTTCATTTTACCGGGAGCAAAATAGAAATTGCCAAGCAAATTGGTAATGCGGTTCCTCCGCTTCTTGCTGCACAAATCGCAGAATGTGTAGAGCAACTTTTAACTATGCAACCGATACAAGAATAAACCGTATTATAAAAAGTAGGTGCAATTATGTCTCGACGCTCACAACCCACAAATGTACCAGAACAACTCCGCAGGGAATTAGTATCTCTTCTGACTAATTTTGCAGAAGAGCTTAAACATGACAACCTTAGACGGAAAGTTGTAACTTTAGTGCCTGCATTTCATACATTAAGGGATTTAGGAAGTTCACTTATTGCTACAGATGACAGTATAGGAGCCCGAGATCGCATCATCGCATATCTTAAGCAGTATCCAAAAATAATTATTGATGGCGATGAGCTAATGGTTGTATCCGGTATTGGTGAGTGGGCGCGGCGAGTGCGAGAACTACGAGTACAATATGGATGGTGGATTTATTCTGGAGTTACATTTAAACAAATGGCCCAAAACAGTGATGATGTACAAGAATTCAGAGCTATTGGAATTGATCCGCTACTTATTAAACCAGATCAATATGTTTTAATGAGTACCACTCAAGATTTAGAAGCTGCATACCGTTGGAATGTACTCGATGATATTCGCAAGCAAAAGATTTCGACAAAATCAAAGATTCTAGAGTATCTAAAGAAAAATATCGGTAAACAAGTAACAGGAGAAGAGCTTAGCGCTTTAACCAAAACAAAGGAATGGGCTAGAAGAGTCCGCGAATTACGTACCGAAGAAGGTTGGCCTATTGTTACTAAAAATGCTGGACGGGAGGATCTACCTGTAGGGGTATATCTTCTTGAGAGCGATCGACAAGCACACGCACATGATAGAAAAATTCCTGATCCTGTACGAGTCAATGTTTTGACTCGAGATCATTTCAGATGTACAAAATGTGGTTGGTCGAGAGATATGCTTAGCCCCGATGATCCTAGAAAAATGCTTGAATTGCACCATATACATCAACACAAAGATGGTGGATCTAATACAGCTGAAAACTTAATTACATTGTGTAATGTGTGCCATGACGAAGTGCATCGTCATTGATATCTCTAATATTCGATGCACGCCTTTAACAATTTGTCTATAAGCATATTACATATTAGTATGCACAAGTACAATCATATATGCAGAACTCTCAGACATGCTTAAAAACCACTATTACGTTATCATCACCAATCATGACCGTAATGAATCTATACTCATCAACATTGATAAATACGCAGAATACGAAACGTTTCTGTACCATCTTGTATATTTCTGAGAAACTTGCAGAACCCCCAAAAGCCGTCGATCCCCATACGCAGTGATCCAATCATAATAGTATATGTGAGATGCTTCTCGAACAATATGGCTTATAAAATCAAGTATCTCTCTGATTTCTATCCCCAAAAATGTTAGCTACAGACCTCATGAAATGCAAAAGCAAATCGTCCATTTTTACCGTCCATTAACCGTCCGAACGCTTTTTTCACCATTGAATTTTCCCAATTCCTAGCGTCCCAAAAGGCAGAAACCAACCCAAACGGGACGGTTTTACACGATATTTTGTTAGTTGAAACAGTTTCACAAACGCTACGAACCAAAAGGTCGGGGGTTCGAATCCCTTCTGGCGTACCAGATCAACCGGTTATTTCGTTTGAAATAACCGGTTTTTCTTATTTTCTGATACATTTAAGGCAACGCCGCACAATTAAAGCAGCAGCGCTTTAATTGTGCGGCGTTGCCCTAATATCATGACCGGTATGGCAGATGATTTTTGAACACTGTAATTTATCCAAATGAATCGTTTCTTCTTTACAAACCTAAAAAAAGAGATGGCAGAAGCATTTTTACTTCCATCATCTCTTTTTCTTTATGTAACTTCTCGTATATCGTGTTGTGCTTGACACCTGCACATTCTTTGACACCAATCACATCTTCGGCGTACTCACCGAAGATTTTGCGGTTGTCGATCTCGTAACCCTGTCGAATTTTTCCATATTCTTCAAATATACCTTGACTACGGATCCACATTTCAATGCCTGTACCAAATATCTCAGCAGAAACATCCCATCCTCCATCCGAAGACGTTTTGACCTCAGCCGTTCCCCTTTTCGGAGCTGTCGCCGGTCTCTGGTCTGCACCAGATCAGGAAGTAAGGGAACGGCAGAAGTTCAAAAAGGAAAGAAAAATAAAAGGACGTACCATAAAAGTACGTCCCTTCCCTTATTCTGCTTCCTGCAGATAATATCCGATGCCTCGCTCGGAGATCAGCTCGGCCTTCGAGCCGACCGCACGCAGCTTGCGGCGCACAAGTGTCAAATAAACCTCGATGTTATTGTAGGTCGCGTCCCTGTCTGCTCCCCAGACCTTCTGGTGCAGCATTTCACGCGGCAGCACCTGTCCCGGTTCCCGCAGGAACATCTCTACAAGCTGCAGCTCCTTGCCGGACAGACGGACTTCGCCGTCATTGCTCGACAGCACACAACGGCCGCGGTCGAGCGTCAGATCGCCGGCGGTCAGGATTTCACTCTGCATCATTCTCGGCCGACGGGCCAGTGCATTGACATGCGCCAGAATCTCATCGCTCTGGCACGGACGCATGAGCACATTGTCCGCACCCGCATTCAGAATACGGATACGCGCACGCGCAGTCGTGTGACCTGCCATGACGAGCAACGGTGTCATATCACCGCTTTCTCGCAGAGAGTACACCGCGTCGATAGTCTTCTCATCCAGCTTAGTGGCATTGTACACGATTACATCATATATATTCTCCGAAATATCAAGCGTGTCGCTCTCCGGCTGCTGATCATACAGAATATGTTCATGCTTGAAAGTGGCGAACAGGCGCTCGTCCTGCTCTGCATTGATTAACAAAATACGCATGAGAACATCTCCTCCTATCGGTGTAACCATTGTGCCGAACTTGTGTGGATTTTTTGTGTATAGCTTATGGATAAATTGTTAAATTGATTCTTTTTCATCAAGCCGCCGTCAAGCGAGGCGGCAACCGATTTTCAACATTCACGGAATATAAAAAAGGGAGAAAACAGCGTTTTCTCCTTTTTTTACAATTTACAGAACGATAAGCTGCTTGGGTGCATCGGTCAGATCAATGCAGCCGTCCTCGATGACGTACAGCATATCCTCAATACGCACGCCGAACCTGCCCGGCAAATAAATGCCCGGCTCTGCGGTGACGATACTGCCTGCCGGCAGCGGCGCTTCTCCGCGCGGAGAGGCAACCGGAGCCTCGTGGATCTCCAGTCCTACACCATGGCCAAAGCCGTGACCGAAGGCATCACCGTAGCCTGCCGCCTCGATAATCTTACGGCCTGCCGCGTCAACGTCCCGACCGGTCACACCGGCCTTGCAGGCGGCAATACCTGCAAGCTGTGCGTTCAGCACCGTGTCGTACACGGTCTGCATCTCGTCGGTGACATGGCCGACCGCGACCGTGCGCGTCATATCCGAGCAGTAGCCGTCATAGATGCAGCCGAAGTCCATCGTCACGAAATCGCCCGCTTCGATGGTCTTTTCACCCGGTACGCCATGCGGCTTGGAGCTGTTCGCGCCCGAAACGACGATCGGATCAAACGACATGTTCTCCGCACCGTAGTGCAGCATGAGGTAGGTCAGCCGTGCCGCGATCTCCTTCTCGGTCACGCCGACCTTGATGTCGTTCAATACCTCCTCAAGCGCCTGCTCGGCGATTCGCTGTGCCGCAACGATCTTCTCAACCTCGTCCTCTTCCTTGCACATGCGCAGCTGCTCCACACCATCCTCGAGACGGACAGCTGTCGCGTGCAGCGCCGTGCCCCAGGACATGAACTCCGCATAGGTAAGCGTTTTGTCCTCGAGAGCGACCTTTTTTGCGCCGTCCTCGTCGAGCAGCTCATTGATGAGCGCAGAATAACTCTGCCCCGCCTTGATCTCGCGCACCTCAAAATCCTTGACGGCCGCGTGTGCCGCTTCGACATAACGGAAATCCGTGAAGAATACCGCCTGTTTGGCCGACAGGTACACCGCGCCTGCCGTCGAGTGAAATCCGGTCGCGTAGCGGCGGCTGATCTCACTGGTCAGTACCAGCGCGTCATACGGCTGCTCGAGCAGCATGGCACGCAGTTCGTTTCTTTTCATGGTAATCGCCTCTTAAATATTAGCCGATGATGGATTTTACCGCATCTACGGCGAGCAGATAGCTGTGCTTGCCGAAGCCTGCAATGACACCCGCACACACCGGTCCGATGACCGACTTGTGGCGGAATTCCTCGCGCGCGTGCACGTTGGACATATGTACCTCCACGCAGGGCAGGCGCACAGCCGCAATCGCATCGCGGATGGCGTAGCTGTAGTGCGTGTACGCACCGGCGTTCATGATGATCGCATCGCAGTCCTCACGAGCCGCGTGAATGCGGTCGATCAGCGCACCCTCGGAGTTGGACTGAAACACCGCGCATTCCATCCCCAGCCGTTCGCACTTCTGTACAACCTCCGCATTGATGGATGCCAGCGTGTTCGAACCATAAATGCCCGGTTCGCGCTGACCGGTCAGGTTCAGGTTAGGACCGTGGATCAATAATACCTTTTTCATACGTTTATACCCCTTTGCATAGTTCTACAAAGCGTCTCCGTAGGGCAAATGTCCTACTTTTTACTTTTCCGCCTGAGCCATAAAGCACTGCTTCATGGCGAGTGCGTCCTCCGCCTGCGTGCCGGCGGATTCGCAGATGAATGTCGGTGCGTAGCCGCGCACAGCGGTTTCCTCCGCGACCGGCGTGAAATCCGGACCGTATACCGTATCCGCAAACGTCAAATGGCGCACCTCGCCCTTATCGTTATACTCGATATGAGAGAAGTGGGCGTGCAGTTTAGCCGTGCGCTCATGACCGATGGTATTTTCCATCAGATCGAACAGCGCTCTCACTTCCTCGCGGGTGTTCATATGGCCGCCCGTGCGGCAGTTGAGATGACCGAAGTCGATGCACGGCAGCAGGCGGTCATCGGCAGCCACCAGCTCGCAGACCTCCTCGGCGGTGCCGAGCACGCTCTTTTTTCCCATGGTTTCCAGACAGACCGTGCAGCCGGTCAGGTGGGCCTCCTCCAGCGCACGCAGAATATTTTTTACGTTTTCGTGCGAGTTGCGCATGGCGCGGTCACGGGTCAGTTTGCCCTGACCGCCGCAGTGCACGACCATGCGTGTTGCGCCAAGCGGCACAGCCAGCCGCGCGGTCTCCAGCACATAGCCGACGTTTTTCTCCATGCGCTCGCTCTCCTCGGACGAGAGATTGATGAAATACGGCGCATGAATGCTCATCTGAATGCCGTGCTGCTCAGCTGCCGCACCGATTTTGAGTGCGGTCTCCTCGCCGCAGCGCACGCCGCGTCCGCACTGATACTCAAACGCGGTCAGTCCCATCTGTTCGAGCCATGCAGGCGCATCCTCGCTTTTCTTGAAGCCTGCGGCGGCAAACGACTCCGAGTTGCCCGCAGGACCGAATTTCGGCTCAGCCATGATGTGCTCTCGCCTCCATTCTGCGCCGTCCGCGCGCGATAAAACCGCGCTCAAGCTGATAGCGCACATTGATCCAGAAGAACCGACGGTCGAGCGTTTCGACATAGCAGGTCAGCGCGCCCGCGCGGTTGCCGCCGAACACGTCGGTGAAAATCTGGTCGCCGATGACGGCAATCTCGCGCATGGACAGGCCAAGCCGGTTTGCCGCCTTGCGGAAGCCGCGGGAAAACGGCTTTCCGGCATGGCTGATATAGCCCACACCGAGCGGCTCGCAGAACTTCCCTACCCGCTCGGGATGGTTGTTGGAGAACACCAGCACAGCAATGCCGGCATCCTTCAGCCGATCGACAAAGAGGTGCAGCGTATCGGGCGGCAAAGCAGCCTTGTGGGACGCCATTGTGCCGTCCAGATCGACCAGCACGCCGCGTACGCCGTGGGCAGTCAGCACCTCCGGCGTAATATCGTAAATCGAATCAAATACATAATCGGGAATCAGTTTGCTCATTCATACACTCCTGTTAATACCCGTATTCTAATTTAGCGTAATGCTACATATAGTGTAATGGAATTTATTCAAAAAGTCCAGAAAAGAAGCTGTTGCAAAACTACAGTTTTGCCGACAGGAGAAACGGACCGCGGGCCGTTCCAACGTATTTCTATCATCAAGGAGTTGACGATTATGGTCTACACGAAAAATCTTATTCTGGTATGCACCGGACGCGACACAACGAAAGCCGCTTCGCTCGGCATGCCGGTTTTGCAGCTTTGCCTTGGTATTTCACCGTCCGGAGCGCTGCAGCGGCTCAAGGTGTCCGCGGTGCAGCGGCACTGCCTGCTCGGCGTGACCGACCCGCCGCAGGCTATCAACTTCTGCAGCGCAGAGCGCATTGCCGCCGATCTGGTTTTCGAAGCGCGGCGTACGGAAGCGCCCGGCGTATTCGCGGATTTTGAACACGATACGCCGCTGAACCGCCGCCTGCTGGCCGCATTCGACGAAGCACTGTACGATGCGGATATTCCGCTGTATGTGCCGCTCGAGTGCGGACGCACGCTGTCGCACGCGATACTCACGGTCTCCACCGCGATTTCGGGCGGCAGTCTGACCGAGTACATTTCCTCCCTGCAGGGCATTTACGGCGCTGCGCGGATTGCCGCGTTTCTGCAGCCGGTTTCGCAGAATTTCACCCTGCCGTCACCCACGCCGAACGGCGTTTCGCTCAGTGCCGCAGCAAGAGCCGCGCTGCTCGCGCAGACCGGCGCACAGCCGTTCTTTTCGCGCGAGCTGTGCGCGAAATACTTCACCTACATGAATGCAGACGGACAGGCACACTTTGTCCTGTACGACGATGATTCCACGCTGGCGGCCAAGCTGGCACAGCTGGCGGGCTGCGGCGTGCAGAATGTGTTCGCGCTGTTTCCGGATGCGGCAGGGCTGCTGAAGCCGCAGACGTAAGGCAACACTGCACAATTAAGACTGCGGCGCTTTGCGGAAATTTTGCACCCTGACTTTATAGCGGTCCCTTGCGCAGGCTCTGGTCGCGCTGCCGCTGATTCTACGGTAATACATCAAGTATTACCGCAAAACCGCGCCTCGTCAGTGCACAAAATCCACTCGCAAATCGCTCTTGTTTAATCATGCAGTATTGCCTTAATCCGTCGTGATATGCGCGGTTGTGGCGCGTACCAGCTTGATGAGATCCGCCGGTGCACATTCGATCTGGAAACCGATCTTGCCCGCAGAGACCATCACGGTCGGGACATTGTTCACGCTCTCGTCAAACACGGTCGGGAACGCCTTCTTCATGCCCACCGGCGAGCAGCCGCCGCGTACATATCCTGTAAGGCCCAACAGTTCCTTGACATGCACCATCTCGACCGACTTTTCGCCTGCCGCCTTGGCTGCTTTTTTCAGGTCAAGCTCCTTTGCGACCGGAATAACGAATACATGAAAGCCGCCCGATTTGCCTCGTGCAACCAGCGTCTTGAATACCTGATCGGGGTTCTGGCCGAGCAGTTCCGCAACCGAAACACCGTCTACGGCGTCCTTGCCGTGCGGGTATTCGTGCGGCTTATAGGCGATCTTGTGCTGCTCGAGCACACGCATTACATTTGTTTTATCCGAAGCCATATTGTTCGCTCCTATCTGCAATTTATACAAATATTATAGACTTCACTTGTGCGATATGCAAGGGAATATCGGAATTGAAAATTGAGAATGAAGAATGGAAGATTATCGCGGCGGTTGAATCAATACGTCATTTGTAAATTCATTTGCACGCGCATACCCGCAGGGGCGAACCGTGATCGCCCAAGCCATCGTTAAATGGGTGCGGGAGCACACTGTGCTCCCCTACGGGGTAGACTGTACAGACATTGGACAACTGCGGTACCCATTTTGCCCGCCATTCATTCTCCATTATCTATTCTCAATTCAAAAAGGGAACCGAAATCGGTTCCCTTTTTGCTTACTGCTGCGGATTTTTCTTATGGAAGTTAAACTTCGGCAGCTTGATTTTCTTAAACAGGCCGGAAAGGCGGGCAGCGACGCTGTCGGTCAGCGAATAGTAAACCGGAGTGATGAACAGCGTTGCAATGGTGGAGATAACCATACCGGTCATCATGACAACACCCATCGGCTTCATCATTTCGGAGCCTTCGCCGCTCGAGCATACCATCGGCACAAGGCCGAGGATAGTGGTCATAGCGGTCATCAGCACCGGACGGACACGACGCGGACATGCGTTCAGGATAGCCGTATTCTTATCCTCACCGCGCTGACGGCGCTGCAGGGTATAGTCGATCAGCACGATGGACGAGTTGACGACTGTACCGGCCAGAATGATAACACCGAGCAGTGCGACCATGGAAACATGATTTCCGGTCGGCCACAGCAGGATCATCGAGCCAAGCAGACCGATCGGCAGGATCAGCATGATTGCAATCGGCAGCGAGAACGAGTTGAACTGCGTTGCCAGAATGAAGTATACCAGCATAATTGCCACCGCAAGGGCCAGCATCAGCGTACCGGTGGTTTCCGCGATCTGCGAAGCAGCGGTATCGCCTTCGCCGACCTCTACGCCGTCCGGCAGCTCGTACTTGGCAACAATGTCGTCAACGGCTGCCTTAATGGCATTGCTGTCGCCGGATTCGCTTTCACCGGTGATGGTTACGGTCTCCTTCTGGTTCTTGCGCACGATGGACTGCGGGCTGAGCTCGGTGTAGACATCCGCCACCATGGACAGCGGTACGGTGCCGCCGGTCATGGTCGGAATCTGCATGGAGCGCAGTGCGTCCAGACTGGTTGCTACATCCTCGTCGCCGGCGACGGTAACGTCGTATTCCTCACCGTTCATGCGGAGCGTGGTCGCGGTCGATCCGGTCAGCTCACCACGAACCAGACCGCCAATGGTGGCCGCATTCAGACCGAAGCGAGACGCATTCTCGCGGTTGATCTTAACGGCAACACGCGGGGTCTGCTCGCCTGCCGAGGACTCAACATTGATGGCATCCGGCAGGGCGCTGATCTGGTTTGCCAGATCGTCTGCCGTCTCAGCCAGCTGGTCGTAGTCATCGCCGGTCAGCTCAACGCTGATGTCCGAATCCGTGGACATCGACATGGTGCTGCTGGTCGAAACCGTCAGTTCACAGCCTGCAATATCCTGCAGGTCATGGCGCAGCTGCTTGGCGATATCCGCTGACGAGCGGTCACGCTGATCGAGATCTACCAGCGAAATGGTAACGCTTGCGCCCGAGGACGAGGACATGATCGAGGTCGAAGAACCGGTCGAGTAGTAGATCTGCTCCAGCTCCGGGATGGTATCAACTGCGATGGCCGCAATGCGGTCCTCGATAGCGGCAGTGTCCTCCATAGTCGAACCGTTCGGCATGGAAACCGCAACACTCACCTGACCCTCATCCATCTCCGGGATGAGCTCCATGCCCGCCTGGCTGACGCTGAGCACGCTGACAATACAGATGACAACGGTCAGCGCGACGCCTGCCCAGCGGTGGGTGATCAGGAAATTCAGCGAACTGCGGTATGCACGCGACAGCGGCTTTTCGGTGATCGGCGTTGCGCCCGAGCCCTGCGGCTTGATGCTCTGCTGCTTGGTGCCGCCGAGCAGGAAATAGCACAGCAGCGGCACGAGCGTGATGGAAATGATCAGCGAGCTGAGCAGCAGCGCTACGATGGTGATACAGAATTCCTTGAACATCATGCCGGCCATGCCGCCGGAAAGTGCGATCGGCAGGAATACGGCGACCGTGGTCAGCGTGGAGGCGATAACTGCACCGATGACCTCGCCGGTGCCCTTGGTGCAGGCCTCCAGACGGTCGTAGCCGTCCGCTCGATAGGTAAAGATGTTCTCCAGAACAACGATGGAGTTATCCACGATCATACCTACGCCGAGCGTGATACCGCCGAGCGACATCATGTTCAGCGTAATGCCCAGCACGTTCATAATCAGGAACGTAAACAGGATACAGCACGGCATTGCGATGGTAACAGCCATGGTCGCGCCGAAGTCGCGCAGGAAAAGAAACAGCACGATCGCGGCGAACAGCACGCCCATCCAGATGTTCTGAATAGCGTTATCAACCGTCATGTTGATATAGTCGGACTGATCCATAACGATATTCCACTGCAGGGAATCGTTGCTCTTAAGCAGGGAGTCAAACTCAGCCTTTGCCAGCTCGGCGATCTGCACGGTGTTCGAGCCGGACTGCTTGTTGACCGACAGGATGATACACTCCTCGCCGTCAACCTTGGAGATGGCATCCTGATCCTTGGGCTGCATGGAAACATCCGCAATCTGGCTCAGACGGACCGTGCCGCCTGCCGGAAGCGAGATCAGAGCGTTCTTAACATCATCAATGGACGAATACTCGCCGTCCGTGCGGACAGCCAGCGTCTGCGAACCGTTATCCAGATCGCCGCCCGGAATGGCGATGTTGTCCGCGCCGAGCTGCTGACCGATGGACGAAATGGTCAGGTTGTAGCCCTTCAGGCGGGAGGCGTCCGTGTGGACTGCGATCTCCTGCTCGTAGCCGCCCGAAATATCAACAGACGCTACGCCGTCCAGACGCTCGAGCGCCGGCTGAATCTCGTCCTCGGCGATGGACTGCAGAGAAGCCAGATCGTTGCCGCGCAGCGCGACCTGCACGACCGGCATGGAGTCAATATCAATCGACATAACGGTCGGGTCGGATGCGTCATCCGGCAGCTGGCTCTTTACCTGTGCAACCTTGTCGCGCAGGTCGGTCATTGCCTGATCCATATCGGTATCATTCGTAAACCGGATGACCAGCATAGCCATATTCTCGGACGAGGTGGACTGGAGCGTATCCAGACCGGACAGACCCGCTACCGCACCCTCGAGTTTTTTGGTTACCTGCTGCTCAATATCCTCCGGGCCGGCACCCGGGTAAGTAGCGTAAACAACCGCTGCCGGAACCTCCATGGACGGCATGAGCGCCAGCGGAAGGTTCTGGAAGCTGTAAAAGCCAAACACAACGACCAGTATGTACAGCAGGATGGTCATTACATGGTGTTTGATAAAGGTTTGTGCGAATTTCATGCGCGCTTAGCCCTCCCCGCCGTCTGCGGCGTCCGAGGTGACGACATGCACGGCTGCACCGTCCGACAGATAGGACTGACCCTTGGTAACAACCCGGTCGCCCGCCTTGAGGCCGGAAACGATCTCGGTCGAATCCTTGGTAACCAGTCCGGTAGTGACGGTAACGCGGGTTGCGGCAGTGCCATCCGCATTTACGGTGAACACATACTGCTCGTTGTTGTTGCCGGTCAGGATGGACTCGGTCGGCACGGAAATCGTGCTTGCGCGGCGGTCGGTATAGAAGGTGACGGTAGCAAACGCGCCGATCGGCGGCTTGGTGCCGGACGGCAGAGAAACCGAAACGTCATACAGATTGGTCTGTGCATTGGCAGCCGCCGGCAGCGTGCTGACCGTACCGTTCATCGGCTCCTTGGAGACAGCGGAAACCGTGACGCCTGCGGTATCGCCGACCTTGATGCCGGTGAATACGTCCTCAGCGACAGAAACCTGCACCTCAACCGCACCGTTCTCGGCAATAACCACGCTCGGCTGCGCCGAGGATGCCATGCCGCCGCGGTCTACGTTTACAGCCGTAACCGTACCCGAGCACGGAGCGGTTACCGTGCCAAGGCTTGCCTGCTTGTTGATCTGGTCCATAGACGCCTGAATCTGCGCCAGAGACGCGGACTGCTGGGCCTCAGCCTGCGCGACACCTGCCTGCGCCTGCGTCAGTGCCTGCTTAGCCTTGGTCAGATCCTGCTCGGCAGCCGCACCCGCTTCAAGCAGCGCCTCGGTGTTGCTGACGGCAAGCTCCGCCTGCTCCACACCGATCTTCGCGGATTCGATCGCACGGTCGGTCGCGGTCTTGGTAGCGCTGTAGGATTGCTGCAGCGAACTCATCGTCGAAGTAACCGTCGAGGTATCCACCGTAAACAGGGTCTGACCCTTGGAAACCGTGTCGCCTTCGCTGACGTTCAGCGTCTGCACCTGACCTGCCAGCAGCGGGAACACCTGCACCTCATTGACGGCGGCAATCTTGCCATTCAGCGTGTACTCCGAGCTCATCGCACCCGAGGTAACATCGGTTACCTCAACCGCAGTGCTGTTTGAGCTTTCCTCCTCGGTTTCCTCTTCCTTGCCGCAGCCTGCACACAGTACCATCGCACCGGCCAGCAGCGCCGCAAGGATTCGTTTGCTATTGCTCATCGGGGTCCTCCAATTCATTATACATATCTGCTATATTCGCAAAAGCGGTCAGCTTATCAAGCTGTTGCCGTAATTACACCGCGTTTTGCCCACTGATAGGTGTTGTAGGCGGTCAGCAGATCAATACGCGCTGCAACCTCGGTCTCCTGTGCGGTGGTGAAGGTATCAAGCGCATCCGTGTACGCCATCTTGGAGATCATGCCGCGCGTGTACTGCACCTGACTTACCGAAAACGTCTTTTTTGCCTGTGCGAGATCGGCGTCCGCCGCAGCAAGCGCGGTCTGCTTCTCCTGCAGGTCGGTATACAGCTTGCGGAAAGAAGCGGTCGTGCTCTCCTTCTGTGCGTCGCGGTCGATCTTGGCTGCCTGATAAGCATACAGCGTGTTGGTCTTATTGTTCTCGTAATCGTCGGACGCGGTCTGCATTGCGTACTCCTTGGAGTAGATCGCGTAGCTGTTCTTGAGCGCCTCGGCAAGATCCTTGTTATAATCAATGGAGGTGACCTGCTCGGCGGTTACGACCGGAAGATCGCTCGTTTCGATCTGCGTACCGGTGGTATAGCCGCACTGGATAGCGAGCGTGTTGGTCAGCGCCTCTACCTGCGTGGTCAGCGAGGCCTTGCTGGCAACGGCGCTCTCTCGCTGTGCCTGCAGGCTCTTGAGCGTATTTACACCGGTCATCCCCAGCTTTACCTGCTTCTGCACAGTCGCAATGTTGCGGTCAAGCTGCTGAATACTGCGGTTTGTCTGGTTGAGCGTATACTTCATGCCGCGCAGAGAAATGTACGTGTTTTCCGCACTCAGGCAGATCTCATCGGCTGCATTCTGCATCTGACGGCGGGTGTTATCAACCGTTTTCTCCTGATCCTCCTCGGCGTCGTCCTCGTCGTCGTCGAGGTTCTTATACGATGCTTCGGCGGCTGCCAGATTGCGCTGCAGGATGGAAATCTGGCTCTCAAGCGTCTTGCGCAGACCGGCGTTCGCCTCGTCGGTTCCCAGTTCCTTCAGCGTTTTCTGCAGTTCCTTGATCTGCTTCCGGTAGGATGAAATCTGCTCAGAAAGCTGGAAATAGCTTTCGATGTACCGGTCGCTTACATCGGTCTTTTCCGCGCTGAGCACGGTGTTGTTGTTCGCCTTGATGGTGACGTTGTTCCGGCGGACGGTCTCCTCCAGCTTGTCAAACGTCAGCTTGACCGGCGCCGTCGGCTGGGTCTGAGTGGTGCCGGTGGTGTTCGTCGCAGTCTTGGTATCGGCGGCAAACGCCGGTACGACCATGCCGCACAGCAGAGCGGCGGAAAGACCGGCTGCAATGGTTCGTTTCATTATAATATATACTCCTCTCTTATGCGGCTGCGGTGGTGATAAGTACGCCTTCCTTGGCCCATTCGTACTGGTTATATGCGGTATACAGCGACAGATACGCGCTTTCCACATTCAGCTTTGCGGTCGTTACGGCATCCTGCGCCTGCTGATACGCCAGCTTGGAAATGATGCCCTTCCTGTACTTGACGGTCGCGGTTTTCAGGTCAAGCTCCGCCTGCGACTGCGCGGTTCGCTTGGCTGCCAGAGTCGTCCGGCAGTCCTTGACGGTCTTGTAGGTGCTGTCGAAGGCAGCCACTACCGACTCCCTGGCCGCCGCCAGTGCGTCCTCAGCGGACTTGACCGCCTCGGCGGTACCGCTGATGTTCTTGTCGTACGAATTGTATGCGCTGCGCACAGCGTCCTGCTTCTGCCAGATGAGAAAGCTGTTCTTCTGTGCCAGCTCCAAATCCTTATTATAGGACATCTTATCCAGATTGCCCTCGTACAGCGTTTCAAAGTCGGCCGGCATCACGATGGTGTTCGCGTCCAGACCGCACATGAGCGCAACGCTCGAACCGAGGTTTTCGCGGGTGGTCTCCAGCGTGTCGATGGACTGCGCCAGCTTGTCGCGCTGATTCTGCACCGTGTCAAGCTGCAGCTGCCCAATCATGCCGAGTTTTCTCTGCGTTTTCAGCACAGCCAGATTGCGGTCCAGCTGTGTGAGCGTTACCTGCAGGTTTTCCTTGGTGTAGCCCAGATTTTTAATGGTAATCAGCATGGTCTGTGCACCGAGCGCCAGCTGACCGGAGACGTTTTTCGCCTGCTTGCGCAGCGTGTACGCCGCGTCATCCAGCTGGGACAGCATGGCCATCGCCTGCTGCATGCCGCTGACCGCGTTCTGGTTCAGGCTGGTCTGGTAATCCTCTAATACCTTTAACTGTGCCGCATAGGTCTTATAAAGATCACTGGTTGTATCCAGTCTGTCCATGGCCTTTTTCATATTTTCAATCAGCGCAGCGTAGATTTCCATCTCGCTCTCGCCGGTCGCACCGGACGCCGAACCCGACATATACGAGCTGCTGTCCAGAGAAGCTGCCGTTTTGTTCAGCATTTTCACCGTGTTATTGTCGCTCTCCACGGTGCGCTTGACGCCCAGCAAACCCATTTTCTTGACGGTATAAGCCGCCGGTTTGCTCTGCGTGGTGCTCATCCCGGTCTGCGATGCCGCCGGTTGTCCGGTGCTTACCGCACCTGCAGGCCATACAAATCCGGCGCACAACACCAGAGACAGCAGTGTGCGCTTCCAGTTTGCTTTCATATAGGCTCCTTTCTCACAACAATTCCCTTGTGATAATGCTGGTGTGAATGTATTCGATGCTCTGCCGCGGCGACTCTCCGGTACGCAGTGTATGCGCCAGCACTTCGATCGCGCGCGTCGTCTGCGCCGAAAAATCCTGATCGACGATGAAATCCAGCCGTCCGTCCTCCAAATACTGGCGCGCATGCGGCGTCAGATCGTGACAGACAACGTGAATGCGTCGATTGGGCTTTGCGCGCTCGAGCGCGTCCATACAGCCGCGCACGGACTCGTTTGCCATATAAATACCGCGCAGACGCGGGTTCTGCCGCACCTGCTGCAGTACGCCGTCGTAGGTCAGCTCATACTGCTCGACGCTCTCGATGACGTTGACGTTTACGTTATCATCAAAAATCTCGTGCAGACGGTCAAGGAAGCCGCGCACACGCAGTCCGTGCGCCGTGAATTCACGGTTGCCGGTAACGACGAGCACATCCTGTCCCTCAACGTACGGTGCAAGCAGTCCGGCGGCAATCCGGCCGGATTTGACCATGTTCTGTCCGATATGATACAGGCGGCGGCTCTGCCGCACATCCGAGTCGCAGGTAACGACCGGAATGCCGATTGCGACCAGTCGGTCGATCTCCTCACTCATCGCTACCGTGTCCGGCGCGGTGACAATGAGACCGTCAATGCCGCGCTCCTCCATGCGTCCGATGGCCTCGAAATACGCACGGTGCGAGCGATTTTTCAGCTCCTCCACCAGCACATTTACATCATTTAATCCGCGGTTGTGTACAGCCACGCGAATGCCCTCACGCATCCGGCGGATGAAAAACGCATCCCAGCTCGGCAGAATCACGCCGATGCGGAACGCGCCGTGTCCCACACGGGCGGCCTGCCGCTGCGACGGCGTTTTGTAGCCGTATTCGCTGATTATTTTCTGCACGCGCTCCCGCACCTCCGGCGCTACATTCGGTCGGCCGTTTACAACTCGGTCCACTGTTCCACGCGATACGCCGCACTGCTCTGCGATCCACTGTGCAGTTACCTTCATAAGATATTCTCCTTTTCAGGCATCCATGTATCCTCTTTTATCCCTAAAAGACACATTTTTGCCACAATACGTTCATATTTTATCATAGTGCAGTAAAGCGCACAAGCGTTTCACCGCATTTTAGACACCAACGTGCAATGTGTTGCATTTTCCTGTGCATTTTCTATTTTAGCACAATGCACGGATATTTTGCACGATTTTTTTGCGCTCCGCTTTGCTATTTTTCACCAAACCGAAGCCCCAAAATTGGGCGGTGCGCTGAAAAATACGCTGCACCCTTGAAGCACACCCGCAAGTGGTTTATAATAGAATCACCTTATATAAAAGGAGAGAATTCCAATGGGCATTTTGAAAATTGGCGTTGTAGGCTGCGGCCGAATCGGCAAGCTGCACATTAACAACCTGATCAACTCCGTACCGGGCGTTCAGGTAGTAGCTGCTGCTGACCCGATGCTTGATAAGTCCGGCGCACGCGAGTGGCTGGCAGAGCGCAAGATCACCAACGTTTCCACCGACTTTATGGACGTTATCAACAATCCTGAGGTAGACGTAGTATTCGTTTGCTCCTCCACTGATACGCACTGCGATGTTTCCATGGCAGCAGTTCAGGCTGGCAAGCACGTATTCTGCGAGAAGCCGATCGACTATGATATCGACAAGATCAAGAAGCTGCTCGCACTCGTTGAGGAGAAGGGCGTTAAGTTCCAGGTAGGCTTCAACCGCCGCTTCGACCACAACCACAAGGCAGTTGCAGACGCAGTTAAGGACGGCACGATCGGCGATCCGCATATCGTTATCGTTTCCTCCCGTGACCCGGAGCCGCCCCCGGCTTCCTACGTTGCAGTTTCCGGCGGTATCTTCTACGATATGATGATCCACGACTTCGATATGGTTCGCTACGTAACCGGTTCCGAGGCTGTTGAGATCTCCGCTGTTGGTTCCTGCCTCGTTAACCCGAACCTGCAGGAAGAGTCCAGTATTCCGGACGTTGACACCGCTGTTGTTACCATGAAGATGGCTAACGGCTGCATCGCTGTTATCAACAACTCCCGTCAGGCAGTTTACGGCTACGACCAGCGCGTTGAGGCGTTCGGCTCTAAGGGCATGGCTTCCGATGCCAACGACCTGCTGAACACCACCACCGTACTGACCAAGGACGGCGCTCACTCCGAGAAGCCGCTGTGGTTCTTCCTCGAGCGTTACAACCAGGCATTCATCAACCAGGTTATCTCCTTCGTTGATGCAATCAACAACGATACCC
>NZ_QUDG01000013.1:0-62804 GCF_003474415.1 Butyricicoccus sp. AM05-1
CTCCGCGCACGGCTAAGGACTGCGCGTTGCTGCCAATATAAGAACTCCTCGACCGGAGTCGAGGAGTTCTTATATTATCCTCCGCTGAAGCGGTGGATAAAACCAGATAAAGCACATCAACGCTGCAAAGTGACTTCAAATCATAGAATGTTAATTTGCGTTGCTTGCCGCAACGGCCCTGTTTCTGCTAAACTATGCATGAAGTCTTTAGAAGAATCATGCCGGAACGCTTATTTCTCTCTTTTTTGGAATCTGCTTAACTATTTCAGTATATTTTTATTACAAATCTTGCTGAATAAGGCGTAAAGCTATGAAAAAGGAGTGCCCATTGGGGCACTCCTTTGCTCTGTTGGAACAGTGCGAAGCTGTCATTTTAAGTCTGCTTCTTTATCATAAAGCATTGGCATTCAGTTTTTCAAATTCCACATAGGCTACGGCAAAGGCACAGACCTGCCGTGTGCAGCCGGGGATGGTATCCTTGAGATAGTAATGTGGTTATTTCTCTCGAAAGAGCGAAACAGAGTTTAATAGAATGGATATCCCTACACACACCCACAGAGCCTTGCTCATGGTTGGCATAATATCCATCAAGCCTCCCCAATCTTCATTTAGCACACGCATCGCTCCGTCTGAATAAAACGAACATACGGTCAAGGCAGTGAACGATAGGGCTGCGAATCTAAACCATTTTTCATTCTTGTTTTTAAAAGAGTAAATCAGATTGAAGCCCGTAAAAATCATTGCAGAAATTCCGAAAAACAGCCACATAATATATGATCTCCTTAATCTAACATGCCCTGCGCTCTTTTGGGACAAGGCTCGCAATCGTATCACTTACGGACAGGAACTGCCGTTGAGAGGATCGTTTGCAGCCCTTTACCGATTCTCCGCCAGATATTCCTCCGCATAGTGGACGGCTACCGCGCCGTCCGATACGGCGGTGACCACCTGCCGCAGCGCCTTGGTACGCACGTCGCCCACGGCAAACACGCCGGGAAGATTCGTGCGGGTGGATTCGTCTGCCACGATATAGCCGGACTTGTCCAGCACCAGCTCGCTTCGGAACAGCTCCGTGGCCGGGGCGCGTCCCACGCTGATGAACACGCCGTCACAGGCAAGGTCACGTTCTGCGCCGGTGTTGACGTCTTTTAGCCGAAGCCCCGTCAGGCGGCTTTCGTGCAGCAGCGCGGAAACGGTGCTGTTCCAGCGGAATTCCACGTTGGGCGCGTTCATCAGCGGCTCATGATAGACCTTCGTCGCCCGCAGGCTGTCGCGGCGGTGGATGAGATAGACCTCCTTGGCGATGCGGGACAGTGCCATAGCATCTGCCGCGGCGGAGTTGCCGCCGCCCACCACCGCCACGGTTTTGCCCCGATAGGGCGCGCCGTCACAGGCGGCACAGTAGTGAACGCCTTTGCCCACCAGCGCCTCCTCGCCGGGAACGCCCAGGGGACGGGGCGACGCGCCGGTGGCGATGACCACCGTTCGACCCTGAAAGACGCCCTCGCTGGTTTCCAGCGTCTTGATCTCCCCGGAAAGGCTTGCTTTGTACACCTCTGCCAGCTCCGTCACCGCGCCGAAGCGCTCCGCGCTTTGCTGCATTTTTTCGCCCAGCGTAAAGCCGTTGATGCCGTCCTCAAAGCCGGGATAGTTGTCGATCTGCTCCGTCAGCGCCATCTGCCCGCCGGCGGAGAGCTTTTCCAGCACCAGCGTGGAAAGTCCGGCACGGGCGGCATACAGGGCGGCGGTGTAACCGGCGGGGCCGCCGCCGATGACGATCATATCATAGATCTGCTTCATAATCGTGTCCTCACTGCGCCAGCGTTTCCTTGATAAACGCTTCAATGGCCGCCTTGGAGGCGGGGGCGACAACAGAGCCGAGCACCTTGCCGTCCTTAAAGAGCAGCAGCGTGGGGATGGTGTCGATGCCGAAGCGCTCGATGAGCTGCGGCTCCTCGTCGTAGTTGATCTTGCCGGAGATAAGCGTGTCGGCATACTGCTCGCCCACCTTGTCAAAGGCCGGGGCAATGCGGCGGCAGTAGGGGCACCACTGCGCCCAGAAATCCACCAGCACGGGCTTGTCCGCGCGGAGAACATCGTTTTCAAAGCTGTTGGTCGTAATGGTAAGCATCGTATATCCTCCTATTTCTGTGTAAAAAGCTGTGTTTCAATATCTGTGATCGTAATGTGCGAGAGATAGGCGGCGCACTGTTCACTCATCTGCCGATAGAGCGCGTCCATGACGCCCGCCATGCCGGAGCAGATGGCGCAGTCCCGGTCAATGTCCCCGCTGTGCCACGCACAGTCCACAAAGCGGGTATTTACCGCCTCCGCCACCTGCCGCAGAGTCAGGCTCGCAGGATCGGCCGTCAGGCGGTAGCCGCCATCCAAGCCCTCCCGGGTCTCCACCATTCCTGCCTTTTTCAGCCCCGCCAGCACCCGGCGGACGCGGGTGGGGTTGGTGCAGATGTTCTCCGCCAGCGCTTCGCTGCTGAGAGAGCGTCCGCTGTGGCTCAGGCAGACCAGCGCGTGGACTGCCAGATTAAAGGAGCTGTTCACAATTATCCCTCCTTCACAAGCTCGTAGGGCCAGTCGATGACGCCGCCGAAGTCGTAGACACTCTGATACCCAAGCGCCATCAGCTTTTGGGCGGCATCCTTGCTGCGGCGGCCGCTGCGGCAGTAGATCAGCAGCGTGGCTTCCTTGTCGGGCAGCGCCTCGGGCATTTCGCTCCCGATGCTCTCGTTGGGGACAAGGACGGCGTTTTCAATATGTCCGCCGTCGTATTCCTCCCGGGTGCGAACATCCACCACCACGACCTCCTGCGAGGCCATCATCTCATAGGCTTCCTCGGCGCTGATTTTATGATACGCCGCCTTCTCTGCCACGTCCTCCGTATCCTTTTTTGTTTTGGACAGCGTGCAGCCAGCCAGCAGTGCCAGCGAGGCGGTAAGTGCCGCAAAAAGCAATATCTGACGCATAGATTCACCTCCGAAATAACTGTGTCTGTTTTGGTAACAGTTTATACTGTAACTATATCAGACACAGTTTGAGCTGTCAAGAGTTACTCGCAAAAAAATGACAAAACATATCCTGATAGACGGGAAAAAGCAAGATCGGCAGTCCGGTGCAGGGAAATCTATTACTGCGGCAACGACATGTCAACGCAGTTTTTTACGGCAAGCGTGGCGGAGGAGCTGCTGCTGAATACCGGATTGACGGAAGAAAACAAGAGCCATGCAAGGAACCAGCTCAAAGAGTTTTGGCTTTACGAGTACAGGGATGCGCACCCGTCCACCCTGTCCGGCGGACAGGAGCAGCGCCTTGCCATCGCCTGCGCCATCTTTTCCGGCCGCAGGATACTGATCCTTGATGAGCCACCAGCGGCCTCGACGGGCAGAATATGCGCCTCATCACGGAAAGGCTGAAAAGCGAAGCGCGGCATGACAGAACTATTCTCGTGCTCACCCACGACAGGGAGCTGATCGAGAGCTGCTGCGATAACGTTGCGGAGGTTGAAAAACGATCGCCATGAATCAGCCGAGGACTGTTATGTGATATCCGCGCCGGAGGGATTGCTTTCTGTCTCTGCCGGCAGCTCCACCGCGATGGTCGTGCCCTTGTCCGAGCTTTCCTCCACCCAAACGGAGCCGCCGTGGAGATCGGCGATCTCCCACACCAGAGAAAGCCCCAGTCCCGCGCCACCTGCCGCAGATTGCTCATCTTCAGCAGCGTCCTGGTCATCTGCGTCAGCCGCTCCGTCTGCTCGCGCAAAAGCGTGAGAAACTCCGCAGTCTCCGGTCGCACATCAGGATGCTCCGCGGAGAAAAGCCCAACTGCACCTGCTCCACCTGCGAGGTAAAGCTGCGCAGGGGCTTGAGAGCGCGTCCGCTGACGAAATAGGCGAGGATGCCGCTGAGCATCGTTACCGCCGCCGTGATGTACCAGTTGGTGGTGCGGAAGCGCCCCTGCACCCCATCGACAATGATCGTCAGATCCTCGTTGGGCGCTATGAGCTGCGGGTCAAAGCTCGCCGCTCCGCCATCATTCAGGATCACCGTGCTGCCGCCTTGTAAGCTGTCCGCAATGGTGTCCATATAGTACACACCGGAGGAGCACAGCAGTAAATTCATGGCCACGCAGGTGATGCCGATGAGCAGGACGGTCATCAGCGTGATGCGCCACTGCAAGGAAAGCCGCTTCATTCCTCCTCGCCTCCCATCAGATAGCCCTCGCCGATGCGGTTGCGGATGGAGTCATAGCCCGGCACGGCGCGGAGCTTTTTGCGCAGGGCGGAGATGTGGACGCGAATGGAATTGCTGAAGCTGTCCACGCTATTGTCCCAAACGTGATCCATCAGCTCCTCCTGACATACTGGCCTTCCTTGATGCACCATCAGGTATTCCAGGATTCCCGTTTCCTTCCGGGTGAGCGTCAGCGTCTGCCCATTGACGGCGGCGGTACGGGAGCGGGTGTCAAAGGTCAGGCCTCCGCAGCTTAGCAGCACATCCTGCTGGGTGAACTGCCGCAATGTCAGGCTGCGGATGCGGGCCTCCAGCTCCGCCAAGTGGAAGAGCTTTGCCAGATAGTCGTTCGCCCCGGGCGCGTTCATCTTCAATTACTAAAAGGTGCATGAGAGCCCTCCTTTATATTTCTTCGTTTTTTGTGTTGCTTTCATGATAGCAAAAACAGATAAGAGTTGCCTTAAGTTTTCGTTCTTAACAGAGACTTTAACTCTCCCGCGCTATAATGGGGGTAGAAAATCGGAAAGGATGATGAAAAATGAGCTGCGGGAAAAAGGCCGCGGCGCAGATTGCGCTGCTGATAACCGGAATTACCATGCTGTGCTTCGGTGTCTGGCGGGGCGAGGCGGCGACAGTGCTGAGCAAAGCAATCCAATTATGTCTGGAGTGTGTGGGCATTGGGTAAAAAGTTTTCAGGCGTTTCACAGACCATGTCCCGCTTCCGGGGCTGGATTCAGGCGGGTGCGACGCTGCTGACCAACCTGCATCTGCCGAATTTCCTCAAGGGCAGACTGTATCAGGGGGCAGGGAAGACCGTCTGCGTGCCGGGGCTGAACTGCTACTCCTGTCCGGCGGCCTCCGGGGCCTGCCCCATTGGGGCGTTTCAGGCGGTGGTGGGATCGTCCAAGTTCAGCTTCTCCTACTATATCACAGGCTTTCTCATCCTGCTGGGCGTGCTGCTGGGGCGCTTTATCTGCGGCTTTCTATGCCCCTTCGGCTGGTTTCAGGAGCTGCTGCATAAAATCCCGACAAAGAAGCTCTCCACAAAGAGGCTGAAGCCGCTGACATACCTGAAATACGCTGTCCTGCTGGTGATGGTCATTCTCCTGCCGGCGTTTCTTGTGAACGATGTTGGCATGGGAGACCCGTTCTTCTGCAAATACCTCTGCCCCCAAGGCGTGCTGGAGGGAGCCATCCCGCTGTCCCTTGCCAATTCCGGCATCCGGGCGGCGCTGGGCAAGCTGTTTACATGGAAATTCAGCATCCTGCTGTCGGTGATTGCGCTGAGTGTACTGTTCTACCGACCGTTCTGCAAGTGGCTCTGCCCGCTGGGCGCGTTCTACGCGCTGTTCAACCGGGTGTCCCTCTTCCAGATGAAGGTGGATAAGAATAAGTGCGTCTCCTGCGGGAAATGCGCCAGAGCCTGCAAGATGGATGTGGATGTGACGAAAACGCCCAACCATACCGAGTGCATCCGCTGCGGAATGTGCATCCGCGCCTGCCCGACGAACGCCGTGAGCTTCCGCTACGGCTTCGGCAACGGGAAAGAAACAACAAAGAAAATAACGATGGAGGAATCAAAATGAACAGAAAGAGAATTTTTACACTGGCTTTTGCCGTGCTGATGTTGCTGGCCTTGGCGGCCTGCGGTACGAAGAACAATGACAAGATGGGCGACATGAGCGGCAACGGCTCTGCCATGACTGGCGAAGCGAAAAACGCCGAGGAAGCGCTCGCCATGCACAAGGAACTCATGGCACAGGAGAACGCGCTCCTGTCGGAAAAAACCGAGCTCTGGGAGAAGGTGTTCATGGCGGCCGATAAGGGCATGACCATGCAGGAGGACGGCAAAAACTACGGCGACTTCCTGCTCAAGACCATCGAGGACGCCAAGGAAGAGTTCAGCGATGAGGAGTATGAGTGGCTGAAGGAGTCAGCCACGGAGATCAGCAATATTGAAAGCAAGTTGACCGAGTTGGAAGAGAAGTATCCCGATATCATGCAGAAATCCATGGACGGCGATATGAGCGTGCCCGCGGGCAGCGACACGAGCGACCCTCCCGACGACGGCAGTATGCAGAAATTCCCCGTCTTTGATGGCAAGGATCTGGATGGCAACACGGTGAAGAGCGACGAGCTGTTCTCCGCCAACGCCGTCACCGTGGTGAATTTCTGGTTCACCACCTGCAACCCCTGCGTAGGCGAGCTTTCCGAGCTGGACGCGCTGAACAAGGAACTGGCGGAGAAGGGCGGCGCGCTCATCGGCGTCAACACCTTCACGCTGGACGGCGACGAGAAGGCCATTGCCGAGGCGAAGGATGTGCTTGCCAAGAAGGGCGCCACCTATCAGAATGTGTATTTTGACTCCGACGGTGAGGCGGGAAAGTTTACCACCAACATCTTTGCCTATCCCACCACCTATGTGGTCGACCGCAGCGGCAATATCGTGGGTGAACCCATCGTAGGCGCCATCACGGAAAAGAAGCAGTCGGAGACGCTGCAAAAACTCATCGACCAGGCTCTTGCCGCCGATATGGGCTGACCTGAGATTTAAAAAAGTGCCTGCTGCGCGCCATTGCATTGCCCTCGGCGGGCAAGGGGCGGAGTGAGCCCGGATTCCCCTGAAAGGAGGAAACGTGATGTATCGAAGTGTATTAGCCCTGTTTTTCGCCGCAGTGCTGCTGCTAGGCGGCTGCGCCGCCGGGAAGCAGACTGTGCCGAAGGAAAAGAGCGGACAGGAAACAAACATGGACGGAGCGGCTTTTGACCGGTCCGATGAGGAGATCACCTATATGGATACCACAGACAATGTCATCTATCTGGCGGGCGGCTGCTTCTGGGGCATGGAACAGCTGATGCAGTCCATCCCCGGCGTCATCGACGCCGAGAGCGGCTACGCCAACGGCACCTGCGAGGCGGATGCCGATTACAAGACCGTCTGCAAGGGAGAGACCGGCTTTCGGGAGACCGTGCGGGTGGAATACGACCCCGAGCAGGTGAGCCTCGACGCGCTGCTGATGGCGTACTTCTATGTCATCGACCCCACGGTACAAAACCGGCAGGGCAACGACCGGGGCAGCCAGTACCAGACCGGTGTCTACTTCACCAACGAAAGCGCGAGAGAAACGGTGAAGCGCATCGCGGAGATCGAGCGCGGCCGCAGCGAGAAATTCTTTGTGGAGATCGGCCCGCTCAAGAACTACTATCCCGCCGAGGAATACCACCAGAACTACCTCGAAAAGAATCCGGACGGCTACTGCCATATCCCGCGCGCGGAGATGGAGCTTTTTTCCCAGCTGCGCATCGACCCGGGCGACTATCAGAAGCCCGCGGCGGAGTCCATCCGGGACAAGCTGACGGCGGAGCAGTACCGTGTTACGCAGGAGAGCGGCACGGAGCGTGCCTTCACGGGCGAGTTCTGGGACAAGTTTGAAAAGGGCATCTATGTGGATGTTGTCACCGGCGAGCCGCTCTGTTCCTCCACGGATAAGTACGAAAGCGGCTGCGGCTGGCCTGCCTTTACAAAGCCCATCGAGGGCCCTGCCGTGGTGGAAAAAGAGGACCTGAGCCACGGCATGCGCCGTACAGAGGTCAGAAGCCGCGCCGGAGATTCTCACCTTGGTCATGTGTTCACCGGCGATCCGGAGTCGCCCAACGGCGTGCGCTACTGCATCAACAGCGCGGCTCTGCGCTTCGTCCCCTATGAAAAAATGGAGGCCGAGGGCTACGGATATCTGCTGCATCTGTTTGAAAAATAGGATGCAAGCGGTTGGCAATTCTTATGCAAAGTACCATCAGCACATCACAGCATATCGGACTGCCGCCGGGCAGTCCGATATGCTGTGAATGGATTTTCCGGCACTCTCAATGTTGATCTTATGCCATCTGGAAACAAAACCTTCAACCTGATTGGCCTAAAAATGCCGAGCGATAAGGATATACAGCCTGTCGAAAAAGGTCACCTACGGGTGGCCTTTTTCTGGTAAAATGGTTCAAAAAAATGGTATAATAAGTACGAGTGATAAACGTGCTAACGAATGGGTATTAAAGGCAGCTGCGGACGCGGGATATTTGGACACAGAAGCCATATTTGTAGACGGTACGCACATAAAGGCAAGTGCAAATCTGAACAAGCAGGCCCGCAAAGCTGCACCCAAAGAAGCAAAGCGCTATGCACACGAATTGTTTGATGAGATAAACAAGGACAGAGAAGCGCACGGAAAGAAGCCCTTCGACGAAAACAACAACGGGAATGATTCTGGCAGTGGAGATAACTCCGGTGAATCGGAAATGGTAGAAAAGACTGTTTCGACTACAGACCCGGAATGCGGCGTATTCGGGCGAACACAAGAAAGTCTTTGCCTATGAAGCGTATACCGCTTGTGACAAGCACAACTTTATTTTAGGTGTACATGTTACGCCAGGAAATATTCACGACAGCGTAGCATTTGATTTTCTGTATGATGATATCTGCCAGCACTACCCCGAACACAAAATCGTTGCAGCCGACAGCGCCTACAAAACCCCTTGGATCTGCAAAAGAATCTTTGAAAGTGGCAGAGTTCTGACTTCATTCTACCACAAACCGCGATGGCTACCGCGAATACAAAAGCCGTTCTTATCTGTGTGCAGACTGCCCAACAAAAGCGATGTGTACACAAAATGCCAAGTGCGAAAAAAACGTTACAAGGCATATCTGGCAGCACTTTGTGGAGATGGCTGAGGATGTACGACACACACCTTCGTACAGGGATATCTACAAGCTAAGACAACAAAAAATTGAGCGTGTGTTTGCCGATGCAAAAGAAAAGCACGGTATGCGCTATACGCAGTACAGAGGCTTGGCTCAGGTTACCAACTGGGTGAAGCTTAAATTTGCTGCCATGAATTTGAAAAAACTGGCCGCTTGGAAATGGAAACGCAAAAATCCTTCTCATAGGAAGAGGTGGAGAAGGATTTTGGCGGCCGATTATTTTTCTTGGCTGCTATTTTTCCCTTTTCAAACGAAAAAGCCTGCCTTGGCGTGATTGCTAAGACAGACTTTTTCTACAGGCTGAGCGGCACTCAGCTGGGTGCCGCCTGTTTTTGTACATCTAAGGGTCGAAAATCACCAATTTTCGTCTCTGTAAAGCAAGGACAGTGAAAAAGGTGAAATAGTTATCGCTTTTGTGCAGTTCCTTTGTGAAACAGTGAATTGCTGCGGGGTGAACACCATTCGCTGGGGCGTGTGTATATTTGCGGTCGTGCAAAAAATCCCACAAAACCGCAAAGTCGATAGGTGGGTATTTCGATGCAGAGTATGTTCGACACTGTGGAAACTGAAAATCAGCTTGTATTCGCAGAAAAGTTGCATTTTAGGGCGATAACCGCCGGGTGATTGTAAAGCGCTATTCAATACCACCCGGCTCGCTCGATGCAGGAAGCCACGCATCGGATATATTCTGTGCTGACGGGCATAATATAGCAAAACAGACAGCTTTCGTCAACCGTTGCGCAGAAATGCGGCTTCGGTGGAAAGCTGCTATTTTTTGCAAGATACGATTTCTTACTTGGTTATCTCTGCATCGACCAGATGGCAGTCCATATATCCGTTTTCTTCGTAGGTCTGGAATGTGCCAACGACCGTGATTTCTGTTCCCAGTTCGGGATAGTCGGCAGGATAGCTATGCTCGCCCGCGAGGACGAATTCCAGCCCCTGCGAGCAGCAGGCAGTCGCGTCCATGATGATGCAGACCGTGTACACCGCGCCGGTGTTCGGATTCCCATAGGCCGCAAACTGCCCATTCATTTGGATGCGCTTTCCGACATACCGATCCGGCTCGTACATCATGTTATAGATCTCGGAGTAGACCATCGTGCTGCTGAGCGTAGTCAGATCGACATCCGGTTCGCCGGAGGCCTGTGCCGGTTCATAGTCCGGAAGCGCTTCGGCGGGCTGCGTCTGCTCCGGTTCCGGAACGGATTTTTTCGGTGCAGTTTTATCCGAAGCAGGCTGCTGCTCCGGAATTGCAGTCGGCGGAGCGGTTGTTTCGCCTATGGCATTCGCCATCTGCTCCTGAACGACCTGCTGGGTCGCGCTGCCCTGCTTCGATTTGGACTGGATCTTCTGATCGCCGCAGGCGCAGAGGGAAACCAGATAAAGCGCGACGGCGAGAATAAACAAAGCCTGTTTCATGTGCGGATACCTCCCAATCGGGATATTCCTGAGAAAATCAGAAATGCAAAAATATCCACAGCCACAATGGTCGAGCCGACCGGCGTTCCAGCTAGGATGGAGATCAGAATGCCCAGTGCGGCGCAGCAGACGGAAAGGACGGCCGCACAGATCGTCACCGCACGGAAGTTTTTGTAGACCCGCATGGCAGACAGCGCCGGGAAAATAACAAGGGCGGATATGAGCAGTGAGCCGACAAGGTTCATTGCCAACACGATCACAACGGCGACCGTTATGGCAATCAGTAAGTTATACAAATCGGCCTTTGTCCCCACAGCCTTTGCAAAGTTTTCATCAAAGGTCACAGCGAAAATTTTGTTGTAGCAAAGAACAAATACCGCCACGACCGCCACCGACAGCACCGCGCACAGCCAGACCTCGCTTTTCGTCAGCATCAGAATAGAGGTCGAGCCGAATAGCGTACTGCACACATCGCCGGACAAGTTAGAGGATGTGGAGAACAAATTCATCAGCAGATAGCCGATAGCAAGTGCCCCCACCGAGATCATGGCGATGGCGGCGTCGCCCTTGATCTTCGTGTTCTGCCCGGTACGCAGAAGCAGCACGGCGCTGATGATTGTAATGACCATGACCAGCGGCATTTCGTTGGTGATTTGTAGCACAGCGGCAACCGCCATGGCTCCGAACGCCACATGAGAAAGTCCGTCACCGATGAAGGAAAACCGTTTCAGCACCAGCGTTACGCCCAGCAGAGAGGAACAGAGCGCAATCAGCACGCCGACCACCAGCGCATAGCGGACAAAGGGGTACGCCCAATAGAGGGTCAGTTTTTCCAAGATTGCAGTCATTGTTCATCACCGCCTTTCTCTGCGGCAAATAGCCGCCCTTGCGGGCTTTGGAGATACTCTGCCTTTGTTCCGAAGAAAACGGTGTTGCCAATATGCAGAATATGGCTGGCGTATTTGACTGCGGCGGCAATATCGTGAGAAATCATAATAATGGTGATACCGTCCCGATGGTGCAGTTCGTCGATCAGACGATACATTTCCGCTGTCACTTTGGGATCAAGCCCGGAAACAGGCTCGTCCAAGAGCAGCATTTTTTGTGTGGCGCACAGCGCACGGGCAAGCAATACCCGCTGTTGCTGCCCGCCGGACAACTCTCGATAACACCGCTTTGAGAGCTTATCAATCTGCATTTTCCGAATGTTTTCTTCGGCAAGCTGTTTTTCTTCTTTGTTATAAAAGGGGCGGCTGCCGCAGCGCCCCTGACACCCGGAGAGAACGATCTCTCTCACGGATGCAGGGAAATCCTTTTGTACGACGGTCTGCTGCGGCAGGTAGCCGATCTCATTTTTCCTCAGCCCGTCGCCTGTCAAAATTCTGCCGCTGATGGGCGGCTGCAAGCCAAGGATCGTTTTCATAAGTGTACTCTTACCAGAGCCGTTTTCTCCTACGATGCAGAGGTAGTCGCCTGCAAAGACCTCAAAGCTGAGATCTTGCAGAACGGACTTCCCATCATAGCCGACGCGGAGATTTTGACAAGTGAGCTGAGCCATAGACCTACCTCCTTAACCCAATGCTTCTTTCAGCACGGACAGGTTCTTCTCCATCACGGAGAGGTAGGTCGTACCGTTTGCCACATCTTTAGAAGTGGTGGACTGCATGGAATCCATGGTCAGCACCTTTTGATTTTTCTCAGCGGTGTTCTGGACAATGGTTTCGGAAATTTTATGCTGTGCGCCCTCAATGGTCAGAACGCAGGGCAGTTTCGATTCATCCACCTTCTTAGCAAGGAACGAAACGGTCTCAAAGCTGGCTTCCGTTTCGGCGGAGCAGCCCACAAAAGCGGCATAGTAGCTCAGACCGTAATCGTCCACCAGATAGCGGAACGGGAAACGGTCGCCGAACAGAACGGTCTTATAGGTCGCAGCGTCCACGGCAGCCTGATATTCGCCGTCCAGCGCAGAGAGCTTTTCGATATAGGCAGCGGCGTTGGTAGCGTAGGTGTCCTTATTGTCGGGGTCCAGCTCCTGTAAAGACTTGGAAATGGCATTTACAAGAACCTCCGCGTTTTTCAGAGAAAGCCAAACGTGCTCGTCCTTTTCTTCCTCATGCTCGTGGTCTTCGTCCTCGTCGTGGTCATGCCCTTCCATGTGTTCGCAGATCTCTTCGCCGGTCATATCAGCCGGGAAGAAGGTAGGCCAGGAGTTTTCGGGATCGACGATCGCGTCGAAGCTCTCGTTGCTCATCCGGATGTGGAAGTGTTCGGCGGCGGCCGGTTCGATCATGTGGTCATTGAACTCAATGTAGACCGGCGCGCCGGAATCCTTGTCCTCCGCCTCAAAGCGATACATGGCCGCCTTCGTGCCGGCAGACCAGTTCTGAATGTAATAGCCGACATACTTGTAGTTAGAGCCGACCTTCTTGCTATCTTCGTAGGTGAACTCGATGTGGTCACCCTCAATATCAATGTTGGTAATGTCCGTTTTGTAGCCGTTCTGATAGTAGGTCTTGTATTCTTCGGCGGTCATTTCGCCTTTCTCGGCCATCGCTGCAAACGCATCATCCAGCGTTCCGTCCAGCACAAAGGGATAGGCAGACTGCCAGTCGCCCGCCCAATCAGACAGGCTTCTGTCCTGAACCTCGTCATCTTCAAAGGTGGAGACTTCCTTGCTGTGGTCATGGTCGTGATCGTGCTCTGTTTCCTGCATACCCTCGACCACTTCTTCGGTCTTGACGCTGTCGCCAAGGACATCCAGCAGGTTGATGACCTTCATGTTCTTGTTGGTGGCATTTTTCAGAGCATCGTCCACCCAGCCGTCGGACTCGCCGCCCACATAGATGAACAGATCGCAGTTGGAGATTTTGACAATGTCATCGGCAGTGGGCTGATAGCTGTGCAGGTCAACGCCGTTATCAAGCAGCATCGTGACTTCGGCGTTATCGGCTTTGTCACCTAAAATCTCACGCACCCAGTCATATTCGGGGAAAATGGTAGTGACAATGCTCAGTTTGTCGGTTTTGTTGGTATCGTTCTGCTTTCCGCAGCCGGCAAGAGCGCCGACGAGCATCAAAAGCGCAAGCAGCAGCGCAGTTATTTTTTTCATAGGGTTTGTTACCTCCAAATTATGATAAGAACTTAAAAATGGGCGCAAAAATACAAGGGTAACAGCAACGCCGCAAAAGTCTATCCGAAAAAAGATAGACTACACCCTTGTAAAAAGTTCTTATTTTTAATTTGAAAGTTTGACCTTGAGAGAAACCAGCGTAAAGGTGCGGGCAACCTCTGTACAGGAGGGAATGATCTGGCACAGAATATATAGAATCGCCGCTACAGTAGCTGCGGCGGAGCCAGCAAGCCCAATGCTTTTGAGCAGGTTTTCGCAGACGTTGATCTGATGGCAGATGGCGCAGTCCACGCCAGTACAGTCATGGTCGGATTCCACTGCGATAAAGGCAAGAGAGGACAGCATAACAAAGGCCAGCACTACGGCCAGCAAGCCCGTCATAAAACGAAATTTCTTTGTCATGGTCTGTCCTCCTTTCCAATCGTTATTTTCCCTTGCAGTCCGAACAAGTTCCATAGAGGATCGTGTAAGTCGTGTCCAACATAAACTGTTCGCTCTGCGCCAAAAGCTTTGCGAGCAAAGCTGCGTTACCATCTGCCATGTGAAAGGTCTTGCCGCATTTGATACAGCTCATGTGCAGCGCACCTTTGCAGCTTTCGGCATCAAGGTATTGATAGTAGACCTCGCGCGTGCCGCTCTTGCTGCTCCGACGCACTTTTTCCTCTGTCTCTAACTGTGCAAGGTTTCGATATACGGCGCTCAGGCTGATTTTTTTATCTGCCAAAGCGTCCGCAATTTGCCGTGCGGACAACAGCTCGTCCGGGTGCTGGCTCAAATAGGCAAGCAGAACCTTTCGCTGCCGCGTGCTGTAGCTATGCAAGTCACCGCACCTCCAATTTGCAGTTCATTCGCAAATATTATAATCCAAGAAAGCAAGAAAGTCAATATGCGAGTTGTTCGCAAATTGCAAGTTTTCAATGAACGCAGCTACCGCGAAAATCAAAACTACTTTTACTGTTGCCCAATATGTTTGACTGCATATTTTAGGACTACAATTTCTGGATGTTGGAGTTGTCACTTGTCCAGATGCAGGAGACGCTCGGCAAGGCAGCATCTACTGGATTACATGCTTGATGTATGCCATGATGATAGAATGCTGAATCTGTTCAAGAAGGTTTGCAGACGATATTATAGTCTTTATCCGGAAATGATGGCCTATAAGGAATGGTATGAGGATTGAACGATTCTATCTTAAATCAAAGGAGGATGGTTGCCAAGTGTATAGAAAATGGACAAAGAATGATATAGAAGCATCCAAAGCACGCTTCCATAGGATTTATGTACAATCGCCGATTGAGTATCGCTTTCTCTGTGGTCACGATATTCAGAGCGACGATGATGAGGATGCATTGGATTACTACATGATGGGGGTATGGCTGGTTCAGCATAGGAAATATTCTGATTGGTCGAAAGAGAAATCGTTTGATTTGGCGAAAATTCTTGAATTTATGCGAGTGTGCAGGATAAGAATTCCACGATATATCAAGCGTACAAGATTCTATCGTAAAAAATTAACTTGAAAGATGACACGACAAGAATTATTCACATGGATACACCAGCAGTACGGCACGGAGCCGGAATACCCCTGGCATGACTGGAATGCTGTGCTGCGGCGCAACGACAATGATAAATGGTATGGTGTGGTTCTGGAAGTATCTGCCGATAAGTTGGGATTGCCGGAAGCAGGTATCGTTGATGTCCTTAATGTGAAAAGCGATCCGCTGTTGATCGGCTCTCTTCGCGGACAGGACGGCTATTTTCCGGCCTATCACATGAACAAGGAAAAGTGGCTCAGTATTCAGCTTGGCAAACCGGAACTGGATGATGCCATCAAAGATTTGCTTTCTTTGAGCCATGAGCTGACAGCACCGAAAAAGCGCAACTCCAACTCAAAGTCATCAGCAAATAATCCGGGAGATTCCGCAAATGGCAAAGAAAAAGAAACTGACGAAGGCTGAGCGAAAGGAAGCACGCCTCCGGAAAGGCAAGCAGTGGCTGCTCACCTATACCTGCTCACCGAAAAAGATGAACAAGCATTACCGGGAACGCTTTCATGTGGATGCTGTGACGGCAGCTAAAGATTTGCAGGAGCTGGGGGTCAATTATACACAGGAGCAGCTCGACCAGATTAAACAGGCTGAAGAACAGCGGCTCCGGCAGCGGAGAATGGAGCGGGAAGCGAAAGAACGGGAACGGCTGGCAGAACTGTATGAGGACTGCGATGATTGCTTTGCCTTTATTGCAGGCTATACAGATGGCGGCGCACCATTCGGTGTGATGTGGGAAGAAGTCGGCATTGATCCGGGACTGCCGTTCGAGGAAAAGTGAAGTTCTATCACATGCAGATGTTAGGCTGATAATTATGCAAGCGCCGCCTGCACAATTTGCAACAAAAAGAGGAGCCGGTCAAGGCTCCTCGAAGATACGTTATTTCAAAAAGTTGCTCTTATGTTCCAGTGCGTGCAGATTATAACCAAGGATGGCCAGGTGCGCCACCTTCAGCGCAACCAGGTTGATGTCGGTGGACATCGCACTGGCAATCTGTTCGGCGGTGTATCCATATTCATAGGTGTAGCGAAGGACTTCATCGCTGTCCATCAGGATCTCTGCTGTCACGAAAGCCCTGCTTGCTATCAACCGTTTCCTATTCTACTAATACTATAATTTCAAAGCATGAAAATGGCCGAATTGATAATAAAAGAGTGGTTGCTATGAACAACCACTCTTAATCAAAATCATTTTTAATGTTGCATTTTTCGATACTCTGTCGGTAACACCTGTACTACATCCTTGAATGCTTTCGAGAATTTTCCCTGAGTTTTGTATCCCACTTGGTTGGCAATATCAGCGATGGAGGCATCTGTTTCCCGCAATAATTTCATAGCCTGATGCACCCGAAATTCCTTCATATAGGTGGCGATAGGCTGGCCGTAGACTGCCTTGAATATTTCCTTTAGAGTAGAGGTATTTATCAAATATTGTTTGGAAAGTTCAGCAATCGTAAATCGCTGATCCAAGTGCTCTGTCAACTGTTGATGAATTTCTTTTATCAATTCGGTTTGCTGGGAGAAGTATTGAGTCAGTTCTTTATGCTCCGATTTCATGTTGCTCAAATAAATCAAAATTTCCAGCACCTTCAATTTCAAGAGGGAAATTCGAACGGACACAGGAGCAGAAAAGAGTGGGGCAAAAATATGCTCTAAATCGGAACAGGACGGGATTGCGGATGGCTTCCCGGAGCAAAATCGATCCCGTAACTGGTCTGCCTCTACACCGGCATTCTTTAAAACTTCCGGGCAAATGGAAGAAAGCTGTTTCAGATCCACGGAAATGGAAATCCCCTCTGAATATCCTAGGGGAAACATCATGGCGGAATCCGCGCAGCAGGCCATACTGTGCGCAGTCACATCACCTGCACCTAAATAGACGGCAGTACCGCCTTGCATATTCCAACCCACGCGACCACTGCGGCAATAGTAAATTTCCAAAACAGAATCCGAAGCATCGTGCCGAAACTTGACCTCTGAAGCAAGAAAAACATTGAAGGATACCTCTATTCCAGGAAAAGTTTCATATGCCTCCACACATCCTTTTCCAGCGGTAACCGCTCGAAACTGTTCTCCAAAGAGTGTGCTATCTGTTCCACCAGCCCGACAATGCTTCAAGGCGAGGGTGCCGTTTGGAATCTTTTGGAGTTTTTGAGCGATAACTTTGGATTTTTCTTTTTTCATGGCGTTCCTTTCTGTGTTTCTACTTGCGATGGACAGGCGATTTTTACAAGCCACTCAATCATGTGGTGGAAATTTTGGGCCGGTTCGGTATCGGCAGCTCTATAATAGACCTCTTTTCCGTCCCGGCGGCTAACGATCAGACCTGCTGATTTCAACTGCTTGAGATGGTGAGAAACTGCAGGACTGCTCATATCTACCATGGCCGAAAGATTGATAACACATTCCTCACAGTGGCAAAGTAACCCAAAAATGCGAATACGGCTGCCATCCCCCAGCTGCTTGAAAATATCGGCTACGGTTTGAAAGTTTTCTACGCTGGGTATATGTTCCAGTTCCTGCTCGATAGTTTGTTCGTGGTCGTGGGGTAAGTGGTTCTGAACCATTTAGCACTCCTCCTTGAAGTCTATTTTACCATAGGCCGGAGGGAAAAACTTTACTTCTGAGATGTTTCTGGTTCAGGTCCAGCGTCATGGGTGTAATCCAAGATACGGACACCATCGCCTACCTCTTTCTGCACCAGCTTCCGCATACGTTTGGCAAAAGGACAGGGGTAACCAATGGGAGTCCCTTTGCTGATACAGGAAGCAAAGGCAATGGTGTCTGCACACTGTTCTACCAGAGAACGGGCTCTTAGCACCGCTTTTTTCCGGGGCAGCCACCGCAGTTGATGAAGCCCACTAACTGAATATCGTCCTCTCCCATAAAAGCGCCTTTTCTCTCTCGGATTGTCCGAAAATCCCGGCTTCCGGGACAGCAATCCTCTGTATGCATACAACGAATAATGCCAAGTTTCATATTGGTTTCCTCCTTAATTTATTTAGGGCCGGCCATTCAGATTTGGCCGGCCCACTGTCTATTATTATGTAACCAGCTGTCCTCTGGCAATCTTAATGGAACGGGTTATGTGAGCCTTATCAGCTTTCATGGGGGATAATCTCCGTGACTTCGTAGCCCGCCTCGGTAACTGCCGCTTTCAGGGTTTCGTCAGTAACGGACTCCGGAACCTCAACAGTGGCCTTTTTGTCCTACAGACTTACCTGGATATGGGACGCACCAGGGATACCCTTCAGGGCATGGGTGACATGCTTGACGCAGTTCTGGCACATCATTCCTTCGCTCATCAGTTCTTTTTTCATAGTAGTTCCTCCATTCGATTGCTTCATTGTTGTTTGCTTTACGGAAATCTTCTGTACGGGAGATTCCGTAGTGACAGAAGCGGCAAAAACAGGGTCAGGGCGTAGACTATGGAGTTTTCCGTCCACAGAAAGACACTCGGCAGCGGCCAGCCCAACATATGTCCCATTGAGATATAGAACAAAGGGATAGTGAATACAAAGGACCAGATTACTCGACGGCGCATCGCCTCATATTCCTTTTTGCCGTGTCCACCGAGGAGACAGCCTGTACAGCCGAGTTTCCCTTGACCTGCTGTAGGGATGCGCCATAGCCTGCCTTTTCTACAGCGGCGATAATCTGCCCACTGTTTACATTTTTATCGTCGTAAGTCACCACCATACTGTTTTTTAACAGATTGACATTGCATTCTTGCACGCCGGTCAGGCTGGATACGCTTTTTGTACCCTAGCTTGGCAGGCCGCACAAGTCATGCCTGTGACATTGTACTTTTCCTGCATATTTGAAACCTCCTTTTCTGGAAAGCAGAATACCCATACGGGGCATAGGTCTCTCTGGTTCTCAGTATAGAATCGCAAGGAGGTCTTGTATTTCCCGTTCAGAAGAATTTTTGTCCCAAATGGAAGAGCTTCTGAAAATCGATCCGTTATAAACGCTGCAAGGGCATCCCTTCCAACTTCATGTGATATTGTTCCAGCACATCTTTCAGCGTGATTTCTTGCATTCTTTGTTCCGCTGTTTTTTGAATGTCCAAGTAAAAATCCCGCAGCACCAGTTGGATATTTACACCCACGCCACAGGCAGGATTGGTGTGGATGTCCTGATGGAGCAGAGGCTTGTTGCCCTCTACTGCTCGATAGGCATCCAGCAGAGTGATTTTCTCCGGCTCACGAGCCAGGGCAGGCCGAGGATGTCCCTTCACGCTGACCAGCAGCCCTCCTTTCCGCAAGGCGGACATGAGCTGGCGTACATAGGCAGGATTGGTTTGAACGCTTTCTGCCAGTTTGTTGCTGGTCAGGTCGCAGTCTGGGTACAGAGCGATAAAGGCTAAAATATGAACGGCATCGCTAAGCCGGGTGGGGTATTTCATGGCAAATCTCCTTTTTGATGTTATTTTTATTATAACAACATATTGACAGCGGCGCAAGCAAATGCTAATATGAGTTGTAGTAATAATAAAAATAACACCCGCTCGAAAGGAATGATGACAATGAACTTCTATGATGATTTGGTCATGCAGGCACAGATGAATTATTCCAAGTACTATCATATCTATGCTTCCGGCAGTACGCCTTATCAGCTGACTGACAAAAAGCCGCTGTCGTATAGCGAACAGATCAATCGGTTGGTACAGGAGGTAAAGGAAGCTGACTGTGTGGTAGTGGGCGGGGCCTCCGGTCTGTCCGCTGCCGGTGGCGGAGATTTTTACTACGAGGACAACGACTCCTACCGGAAATACTTCCGGCCTTTTGCGGAGAAGTACCACTTCAAAGGTGCTTTTGCAGGGATGATGCACCCCTGGAAGACAAGGGAAGAGTATTGGGGGTATCTCGCCACATTCCTTCACACCACCCAGACCGCACCTGTGCGTCATTCCTATTTGGATTTAGACGCTTTGTTGAAAGGCAAGGACTTCTTCATCCTCACCACCAATCAGGATACCCAGTTTGTCAAACTCTACCCGGAGGAGAAGGTGGCGGAGATCCAGGGAGATCACCGGTTCTTCCAGTGTGCCGCCTGCTGTACCGATGACACCTGGGATGCGGTAAAGCCGGTGGCTGATATGGTAGCCGCTATGGGGGATGGCACGAAGATTCTCACGGATCTTATTCCCCAATGCCCCCACTGCGGCGGTGAGGCATTCCCCTGGGTGCGAGGATATGGGAATTTCCTGCAAGGAAAGAAATATGAAGAACAGTACGAAAAAATTTCTCGCTACGTACTGGAACACAAAGACAGCAAAATTCTGTTCCTGGAGTTGGGCGTTGGTCGAATGACTCCCATGTTTATCCAAGAACCTTTCTGGAACATGACCCTCAGCTTTCCCCATGCTCGATATATTGCTGTCAACGACAAATATGACTTCCTGCCCAAGCAGTTGGAGGATAAGGGCATGACCATTGTGGCCGACATTGCTCAAGTGCTGCGGGATGCACGGAACACCATGGAAAGCGGAGATAACGATCAATGAGGGTTGGAAACCAAGCGGCGCTTCAGGAACTTGCCGAGCGTATTGCTCAAGCAGATGCCGTTGTGATCGGAGGCGGCTCCGGCCTGTCAAGCGCAGCTGGATACGACCACTACCATTGGTCCCCGGCATTTTCGGAGGCATTGGCTCCCTTTCGTGAACAGTATGGCTTTACCTCTCCGCTGGCTGGATTCTACCATTGCTTTTCCAGCTATGGAGAGCAGTGGGGATATTACAGTCAATATATCCGCTTCATGTGGGAAGCCCCTACGGGGCAGCCCTATCTGGATCTGCAAACGCTTGTTGCAGATAAACCGGTCTTTGTGCTGACCACTAATGTCGATCAGCAGTTTTTTCGGGTATTTCCCCAGGAACAAATTTGCGCCTTTCAGGGAGACTTTAGCTACTGCCAATGCAGCCAGCCCTGCCGGGATGATATTTGGAAAAACCGCGAACTGGTAAAGGAACTGACCGGTCGCTTGGTGGGGGTGCGCCTGCCGGAGGAAGCTGTTCCTCGCTGCCCGGATTGCGGGCGGGTGCTGGTGCCTTGGGTACGAGATGATACCTTTCTGGAGGGAACCTTCTGGCAGGATAGCCTGCACCGCTACCATAGATTCCTGCGACGCTGGATAATGGATCAGTCCGACAAAAAAGTCCTGCTGTTGGAACTTGGCGTGGGTGAGATGACGCCCAGTATCATCAAACTACCCTTCTGGGAACTTACTGCCAAAAACGAAAACGTCTTTTATGCATGTCTTAATCGAGAGGCATCTCATAGGCCAGAGCATCTGCGGGGACGCAGCCTGTATCTGCAAGGAGATTTGGTGGAAACTCTAGCTGCCCTCCGGCAGGAGCGCTCCATCGCAGCAAACATAAAATAGAAAGGGGCGAACGAATATGATTGATTGGAACCCTATTGCGAAAAAATTCAGAGAAGCGGACGCTATCTTGATCGGGGCCAGTAACGGACTGTCCATCACCGAAGGACTGCATTTGTTTGCGGATAATGCGGCCTTTGAAAGACTGTTTGGGGATTTTAAACGGAAATACGGCCTTGGGTGTATTTTGCAGGGCATGATGGCTGGATGGCCCAGCGAGGAGGAAAAATGGGCCTTCTGGGCCCGACTCATCCATCATTACTGCGGGCAGTACCAGCCTACGCCGGTGATGAACGATTTGAAGGCCATTGTGGGAGAGAAAGATTACTTTGTCGTCACATCAAACGGAGAAGGTCACTTTGAACTGTGTGACTTCGATCCGTCGAAAATCTATGAGATTGAGGGCAACTGGTTTACTATGCAGTGTGCCCGCCCCTGCCACGACACCATCTATCCTAGTCTGGAGGTGGCAGAAAAATTATCGGCTGCCGAACAAAGCGGCCATGTGCCTACAGAATTGGTGCCGCGCTGTCCCAAGTGCGGCGGTCCCATGGACATCCACATGGGTGCGGGTCAGAGAATGATTCCGGATACCGCTGCCCAGGCACGGTTCCAAAACTTTCTGAAAACCTACCACGGGAAGAAACTGGTGGTTTTGGAGCTGGGCATTGGCTGGCGCAATCAGCTGATCAAGGCCCCGATGATGCGCTTGGTGGCCAGCGAGCCAAACGCCACTTATGTGACCCTCAATCTTGGTGAGATCTACATTACGGACAATATCAAAGAAAAGTCCTTCGGTCTGGACGGGCGGCTGGACGAGCTGCTGCCTGCTCTCCGGGAGGCGTGCGAGGCATAACGATTTCGGAGCAAGTTCAAAATGACGATACGAATGCAGTGGACAGATGGAAAGATTCGATGCCATTGGGTGAGCTCGACTAATACCACTTATCTGCGATACCATGACGAGGAATGGGGCAGACCGGTCCACGATGACCAGTTGCTGTTTGAAATGTTGATTTTGGAGAATTTTCAGGCAGGCCTCACCTGGGAATGTGTCTTAAATAAACGAGAAGCATTTCGCCGTGCTTTTGACGGGTTTGATTTACGGAAGGTGGCATCTTATAGCGAAGAAAAATTGACGGCTCTGCAAGCTGACTCTGGAATCATCCGTAACCGGCTGAAAATACGAGCTGCAGTGGTCAACGCACAAGTGTTTCAAAAGATACAGCAAGAGTGGGGCAGTTTTGACCGATACTTATGGCATTGGACAGATGAAAAAATCATCCAAGAAGTAGACAAGGTCAGCTCACCATTATCGGATGCTATCTCAAAAGACTTGAAAAAGCGAGGCATGAAGTTTGTGGGGACCGTAATCATCTATGCCTATTTGCAGGCGGTGGGAGTTATCAACTCTCATGAATCAGGTTGCTTCCTGAATCCTTTGCAGCAGTAGAAAATGCAGAAAATAAAACGCCGGGAAGTTGACTCAAGTTGTCAATGTCTCCCGGCTATTATCTTGCAGATTAATATAGTTAGAATCATGGTATATATTTCATTCCCCATTGGGAAATGGCGTAAAAGACCGGCAACAGATCCCGTCCTTTCTCGGTGAGGGAGTATTCCACCCGTAGGGGCATTTCATTATATTGGATGCGCTGGATCAATTCATCCGCTTCCAGTTCCTTCAGGGCGTTGGTCAGGGCTGTATTGGTAATGGGTTTGAGAACTTTTTTCAGTTCCCCAAACCGCATGGGGCACTTGATGCACAGCTCATATAGAATTTGGAGCTTCCATTTGCCCTGCAGCATTTGAACCACCGGCGTGACCGGGCAGTTTCCCTCGTCGGTTAGAATGACACTGCCAACCTTTTCTTTGAATTCTTCATAAGTCATAATTGGATCGTTCCTCGTCTTTTGCGGTATATTTTTTGATACCAGGTACAAATAATTTGCGTACTTGAACAAAAATTGCTATTAGATATAATAAATATATCACTGGTTGACCATGCAGTCAACGACTGAATTTTCTTGGAAAGGTCTGAATTTTATGAAAGAACTGAACATTATGGAGGCTACTGTTCTGACCTCCCCCAATCCGCTGACACTGATCTGCTCTAAAAAGGAGGACGGTTCTACGAACCTGGCTCCCATTTGCTTTGTGTCTTACCTCTCCTTCAATCCGCCTATGGTGGGTTTCGCCACTAGCAAACAGTCCCACACCGGTAAGCGTGTGTGTGAGACCGGCAAAGTCATTGTCACTGTTCCCGGTGAGAGTCTGGCAGGCGCAGTAATGGCCTGTGGAGCATCTACCGGTGCCGAGACCGACAAGGTGGCCGCTAACAACATCGAGATGATGGCTGTGGAGGGCAGCGACATCCAGATTCCGGCGGACACCCGGCTGGCGATGGTGGCTACCTTGCAGCAGTCGGTGGAAGTTGGCGACCATATCCTGCACATCTGTCAGGTGGACAAGTTCCTGGGCGATGAGGACAAGAAGGGGCTGTATGCCTGGAACGGCTTCGGGAAAGTTGCGCCTGCGGTAGAAGGCTAAATCTTAAAACGGAAAGGAGGCGTTAGCGGTGGCTGTTTGTATTAAAGACTGTATTCAGAACATGAATCTGGTGATCGGCTGTACTATTGGTTGCAGCTACTGCTATGCCAGAAACAATGTCCGCCGGTTTCACATGATCGACGACTTTGAAAAGCCGGAGTTTTTTCCCAATAAGCTGCGGCTGATGGAGAAAAAGCGCCCACAGAATTTTCTGCTCACCGGCATGAGCGATTTTTCCCACTGGAAGCCAGAGTGGCGGGAACAGATATTTGACAAAATGACTGAAAATCCGCAGCACCAATATCTGTTTTTGACCAAGCGACCGGAGGATATTGTGTTTTCCACTACCCTAGAAAATGCTTGGTTTGGTGTAACTGTTACCTCCAGTAAAGAGAAAAACCGTATCCGGACTTTGCGGGAGCATATCCATGGCGGACACTATCATGTGACCTTTGAACCTATGTTTGATGATGTTGGCATGGTGGACCTTACCGGAATTGAGTGGATCGTCATTGGGACTGAGACCGGACATAGGAAGGGTAAATCCGTATCGAAACCGGAATGGGTGTGTAACCTGACACATCAGGCCCATGCGCTTGGCATCCCTGTATTCATGAAGGAAGATCTACTTCCTATCATGGGAGAAACACATATGGTACAAGAATTTCCCCCGGCTTTTTACCGGGTATTGGAGGAACAGAAGACATGGCGGAAGTGAAAGATAGTAGCATTCTGATTCAGGATGTAGAAACCAAAAATATTATGACAAGATCCACCCTGCCAGTGGGCGGCTATTCCGTCAATCCTTATGTGGGCTGTACCCATAGCTGCAAATACTGCTACGCCTCGTTTATGAAGCGATTTACCGGGCACACCGAACCGTGGGGTACATTCCTGGATGTGAAGCATTGGCCGGCAATCAAAAATCCGCAAAAGTACAAAGGGCAGCGCGTAGTCATCGGTTCTGTGACCGATGGCTATCTGCCCCAGGAGGCTCAGTTTCAGAACACCCGAAAACTTCTTGAGCAGCTCCGGGGCAGCGAGGCGGAAATTCTTATCTGCACCAAGTCAGACTTGGTAATCCGTGATATCGACCTTCTGAAAGAACTGGGAAAGGTCACGGTTTCCTGGTCGATCAATACGCTGGACGAGGATTTCAAAAACGATATGGACAATGCCGTCAGCATCAAGCGGCGGCTGGATGCCATGAAGCAGGTTTATGACGCAGGTATCCGCACCGTGTGCTTTATCGCTCCGGTTTTTCCCGGTATCACGGATTTTGAGGCTATCTTCCATCAGGTCAGGAACCAATGCGACCTGATATGGCTAGAAAATCTAAATCTGCGAGGCGGATTCAAAAAAGACATCCTGGACTATATTTGTAAAAAATATCCTGACTTGGTTCCGCTGTACGACGCTATCTACAACAAGAAAGACAGAAGCTACTTCCGTGGTTTGGAGGATCAAGCGGAACGGCTAGCGAAAGAATACAGCTGTCCCTTCGTGGACAACGAGCTGCCCTACGGACGAGCAGAGCCTGGGCACCCCGTAATTGTGGATTACTTTTACCATGAGGAAGTGCGTGGCTCGGAAAACACCGGGCGACGCAACCCCAAAAAATAATTTGTGAAATAAAAGGGTTCTGACATGGAGCTGTGCTTCAATGTCAGAACCTTTTTTTCAGCACTGTTTACCTATTCAGAAGTTTTTTTACTTTTGGAGTGTATCAGATCGGCTCTCTTGTATTGCTTTAAGACAGCAGGTTTTACAAGGTGTACCAAACATAGATAGGAGATTTGTATGGCGTCTTTGATTTTGCTTGCCGTATTGACAATGTATTGCATCTGGTCGCTACGGCGTATTATAAAGCGACGCAAAGAAAATCGCGGAAAGTGTTCCGGTTACCCTTATCAAGGCACTGGAATGTGCCGATAAAGGCTACTTTTTCCCAAGCAGCAGGACCTTTTACCCAAATAGCAGGATGTGCTTCCAAAGCGTTGACGAAGCCAGTTTATCCAAGTATGATGAGAATACAATTAAACAATGATTTAATTGTTCTGGTAACAGGAGCAAATTAAGAGAGGAGTTTTCCAAAATGAAAAAAACTTATAAGATCGAAGTAGACTGCGCTAACTGCGCCAACCTGATGGAGGATGCAGCCCGCAAGACCAGCGGCGTGCAGAACGCTACTGTGAACTTCATGACCCAGAAGATGATTGTGGAATTTGCTGAAGGTCAGGAGTCGGCCGGCGTGATGGCTGCTGTGCAGAAGGCTTGCAAGAAGGTGGAGCCTGACTGCGAGATCTTCCTGTAAGGTCCCATTCCACACAGGTGTCCCAGACGCTACGGGCGGAAGGGGCACTTTTTTTAACAAACAAATAAGCAATTATAGAAAGGAAAGAATGATATGCAAGAAATGATTGAAAGCGGCTTGCTGATCGTAGTAGCCGTATTATCAATTATCCTTCTCTTGATTGGCCAGCGGTCCAGCAGCGGCATGATAAAGAAACAGAAAATCATGTTGGGAAGAATTCTGACTGCCACGGTATTACTGTTGGCGTTACAAACTTTGGGTTCCACCGTATTTGACCAGCTGGGCGCAGCCGGGCGCTGGGTACGATTGGCACTGTATTTGGTGGATTATCTCATTATTGGTTATGATATTCTGAGAAAAGCGTATAAGGGTATCCGTAATGGTCAGGTCTTTGACGAGAACTTCTTGATGGCGGTTGCCACCATTGGTGCTTTGGCTCTGGCTGTCTACGAAAACGGTGATTATCTGAAGTCCATTGCAGTTATGCTGTTCTATCAGGTAGGCGAATGGTTCCAGTCCTATGCTGTTGGAAAATCTCGCCGCAACATCAGCGAACTCATGGACATCCGTCCAGACTACGCTAACATTGAACGGGATGGCAAGCTCGAACAAGTAGACCCGGACGAGGTGGATATCGGCACCATCATCGTGGTTCAGCCTGGCGAGAAAGTTCCCATTGACGGTACCGTGGTGCAGGGAGAATCCACTCTGAACACTGCCGCCCTCACCGGCGAAAGTTTGCCCCGTGAGGGCAAGACTGGTGATGAGATTATCTCTGGCTGCATTAACATGACCGGACTGCTTCATATCCAGACTACCAAGGAATTTGGTGAGTCTACGGTCTCAAAAATCTTGGACTTGGTGGAAAATGCCTCCTCCCGAAAATCGAAGTCAGAGGATTTTATCTCCCGTTTTGCGAAAATTTATACCCCGGCTGTTTGCTATGCAGCGTTGGCGTTGGCTGTGCTTCCGCCGCTGGTGCGGATGTTCGCCTTGGGTCTTCCTGCTGGCTGGGAAACCTGGGTGTACCGCGCACTGACCTTCCTTGTTGCTAGCTGCCCCTGTGCACTGGTCATCTCTATCCCTCTGTCCTTCTTTGCAGGGATTGGCGGAGCTAGTAAGGCCGGTGTGCTGGTCAAATGTTCCAACTACCTTGAGACTCTGTCACAGGTTAAGATTGTAGTCTTTGACAAAACCGGCACACTGACTCAGGGCGTATTTGAGGTGAATGCGATCCATCACAATGAGATGGATGAGCGCAAGCTGGTGGAATATGCTGCTCTGGCGGAAAGTGCCTCTAGCCACCCTATCAGCAAGAGTTTGCAGAAAGCCTACGGTATGGAAATCGACCGTAGCCGGGTGACTGACCTTCAGGAACTTAGCGGCAACGGTGTCATCGCTACGGTGGACGGTCATCAGGTGGCAGCTGGTAACGACAAGCTCATGAATCGTCTGGGCGTTCAATCTATTCCGTGCCACAGCGTAGGCACCATCATTCACATGGCGATTGACGGGAAATATGCCGGACACATTGTTATTTCCGACATTGTGAAGCCTCACTCCAAGGAAGCCATCCAGGCATTAAAGTCGGCTGGGGTTCGCAAGACTGTGATGCTCACCGGTGATGCCAAAAAGGTGGCTGACAGTGTAGCCTCCGCTCTTGGCTTGGATGAGGCCTACAGCGAACTGCTGCCTGCTGATAAGGTAGAGAAAGTAGAAAAGCTAATTCAGATCAAATCGGAAAAGGAAAAGCTGGCTTTCGTAGGAGATGGCATCAATGACGCCCCGGTACTCCGCCGGGCAGACATCGGTATCGCCATGAGTGCCATGGGTTCTGACGCCGCCATTGAGGCTGCTGATGTGGTCCTAATGGATGATGATCCCATGCAGATCTCCAAGGCGATTAAGATCAGTCGCAAGTGTCTGGGCATTGTCTACCAGAACATCGTTTTTGCCATTGGTATCAAGCTGATCTGCCTTGTCTTGGTAGCCCTGTGCATAGCCAACATGTGGCTGGCGGTGTTTGCCGATGTAGGCGTAATGATTATTGCCGTTCTCAATGCCATTCGAGCGCTATTTGTAAAGAACCTTTAAGGGGTTGGGGAAAGCGCAAGGAATGGAGAAGTCCCATGAATCGATCTTGGCCCCGAGAACCACAAGGGCAAGAATTGGAAGATTTAATACAGTTGTTTAAGGCACTGGGGGACCCTTACCGCATGAAGGTTTTATTTCAGATTGGTTTCTCGGAAGCATGTGTCAGTGAAGTTGCAGGCAAACTGAATATGTCAGAATCTGCCGTTTCGCATCACCTCCATGTTTTACGAATGAATGGTTTGGTCTGCAGACGCAGAATCGGAAAACTATTTACTATATTCTAAAAGATGATCATGTTAGATGCATTATTGCACAGGGATGTGAACATATTAAAGAATTCGTTAGTTAGTAGGAAGAAAAACAAATAATTTCAATCACCTGCCGGACGACGGCACAAGAGAAAAGCCGTCGTCCAGTAGGCTGATAATTATGCAAGCGCCACCTGCACAATTTGCAACAAAAAGAGGAGCCAATCCAGGCTCCTCGAAGGTACGTTATTTCAAAAAGTTGCTCTTATGTTCCAGTGTGTGCAGATTATAACCAAGGGTGGCCAGGTGTGCTACCTTCAGCGCAACCAGGTTGATGTCGGTGGACATCGCACTGGCAATCTGCTCGGCGGTGTATCCATATTCATAGATGTAGCGAAGGACTTCATCGCTGTCCATCAGAATTTCTGCTGCTACGATATTGGCCTCATATTCCGGCTTGGATTTCATGTCGTAGAGCATGAACTCATGAATCGGGGGGGCGCCATATTCCGGTGAAGCTGATCATGCCCTAATTCATGTGCGCACACGATGCGCAGCATATTTTCATCCAGACTGTTATTCAGGAAAATAAAGCGATTTCGCTTGATTACCCGGTACATTCCCTTCAGGGAACCAAGATTCTCGCAAAGCATGACATGGACACCAAGCTGCCTTGCAATTTCAAAAGGGGCTCTGGAACCGCAGCGTTTTACCAGTTTCTCACCGACCCGTGAAAGCTGTTCCGCATTCATCATACCACCTCCAGTGTACAGTATAGCGAAAAGTGTGTACGATAAATATCACTGATCGGATTTTTTACGCCTCGTTTTCGGGGCGTATTTTTTATTGTTCTCTTTGGCAATCCAGTAGGCATCGGTCAGAGCTTTATAAGCTCCTTCGATGACATCTTCGCTTAATTCGCCGCCAGCGAACATACCGGTCACTTCACTGACCAGTTCTTCAATATCTTTCGCTGCTTTTATGCCGCCTTTTTCATGAGCTTCTACGACGTAGCTGCCGCTGCTTCCCAGCAGGTACTCAGTAGTAGTATTCAGCGCATCCGCAATCTTCTGAATCGTAACCATATTGGATGGTTTGCGGCTGCCAAGCTCATAATTCTGAATTGTGCGGGCGGTTACACCGGCCTTCTCTGCAAGTTCTACCTGAGTTAAATTGGCTTCTGTTCTTTTTTCTTTCAACCTTTCTTTGAAGACCGTAGGAATACCTCTTTCTTTTTTGATGACGAACACGAACACTTTTTCATAAAAAAACTATTAACATGAAAAACGGTGCTTACTATAATGACGATGAAAACACGAAATACAATTCGTGTAATTATAGTATCACAAGAAATGCTGTGTGTTAATGCGTTCGTGAAAAGTTGTTCGTGCTATCACGAACAGAGAGGAGGAATACGGGATGCAAAGAGTGATTCTTCACTGTGATATGAATAATTTCTATGCCTCGAGATATACGGTCGATACACTGACCAGATCGAGCCGTATGGGATGGACGAATGTTGGCTGGACGTGACTGGAAGCGGCTGCATGGGAACCGGATTTGAAATTGCGGATGAGATTCGCAGAACTGTTAAGTTTGAACAGGGACTTACGATTTCCGCAGGAGTTAGCTTCAATAAGATTTTTGCCAAGCTTGGGTCGGATATGAAAAAGCCGGATGCGATTACCTGCATCGAAGCAAATTCGTTCCGGGAGAAGATTTGGTGTCTTCCTGCCTCTGACTTGCTTGGAGTCGGCAGAGCGACCGAGAAGGTTCTATCCGGTCATGGGATTCATACCATTGGAGAGCTTGCTGCAACATCGGATGATTTCTTGAAGTGCCGCCTTGGAAAGAATGGACTGGCAATTAAGAAATATGCCAATGGACTGGATGATTCGCCGGTTATGCGTTCCGATTATGTCTCCCCAGTAAAGAGCATTGGGCACGGGATAACGACCAAGCAGGATTTGGAGAATAACGCCGAAGTCTGGTGCATCATGCTGGAATTGGTGCAGGAAATCGGAACCAAGCTGCGAACACATAAGAAGAAAGCTGGCGGAATAGCGATTTCCATCCGCAACAACGAACTTTATACGAAAGAGTGGCAGTGCCGGATTAGTATTCCGACACAAGCCCTACTTATCTGGCGAAAACTGCATTTGCTTTATTTGCAAAAAACTATCAGTGGGAACACCCGATTCGTTCAGTGACAGTTCGGGCAATCAACCTGTTTGAAGAGGATTGTCCGATACAATACGACCTATTCACCGATGTGAAATCACTGGATCGCCAGGAACGGTTGGACGCAGCGATTGAGCAGATTCGATTCCGATTCGGGAAAGATGCGATTAAAAATGAGGTACTTTTTCAGAAAAGCAAGATGCCGACAGAGCGAAAAGTAGATTTGGTTATGCCGACAGGAATGATTGGTTAATACAGCACCGGTAGAATCTGGTGAGTTCTTTGCTAAAAGAAGTCAACACATTCGCCGGTTTACAGAGGAGGAGCGTAAAGTATGTCGGAACAGAAATGTAGAAAAGTATATGTACCTGTGAATTTGGATGTGGATGCCGAGGGAAATATCCGCCTGCGCCTGATTCGGTGGGTTGACGGACGGGTGTATGAGATTGACCGATTGAAGCATAAGTGCCGGGCTGCTTCCACGAAGGTAGGTGGCTGCGGAATTCGTTACACGGTCATGATCGGTGGGCATGAGAGCTTTCTGTATAACGAAGATGAAAAATGGTTTGTTGAGGCAAAGGAGCAGTGCCTATGATTCTTTCACAGAAAAATATAGAAGAAATCGCTGTTGCAGTGATAAAAGATTTTCAAAAGTCCTTTTTCGGCAGCGAAGCGGATGATCCGGAAAGATTTGCGCTTCCGACACCCATTGACCAGTTTGCATCCGATTATCTGAACCTGAAGGTGTCATTTCAAAAGCTGTCCTCGGACGGAAGCATCTATGATCTGACCGCGTATGTGATACAGAATATCAGATAGAAGTAGAGGGAAGTCAGAGGAGCATCTTTCTGAAAACCAATGATGTGGTTCATCAACAACAGAAAGCCTCTGACTTGTTATGGATGGCGTTTTTATGACATGGATCAGGTGAAGATAGATACTTTCTGTGGTGTCTTTGGTGTTTCAAGATCGGCAGCTGCTATTCACTTGGAACAACTGGGCTATCTGAACCGGAAAAAGGATTATGAATATCGTGATCCATTGGAGGTGTGGCCATGAGCAGGAATATCAGAGTATCGGAACCATCTGCGGAAATGCAGATTCAAATCATCCGGGCAAAGGATGCAATCGCCTCGCAAAAGCCCAGGACTGTCAGGTGCCCTTATTGCCGACACAATTCAATCATCGTCTTTGAGGATACCAGAGGACATGTGCAGACCAAATGCAAGGCCTGCGGACGCGAGACCGTCTTCAATGTTTTGGAGATGAGAAGATTACGGAGATTGCAGCTCTACTATTCGTCTTTGAATGGTTGAGATGACAATAAATAACCCTATTAACACAATTTTATAAGTCATAGCTGTGCTGTGGAGCCGCTGACAGGCGAAGTCTTCCGAATGCCGCATGAGACAGAATTATGGAATACCCATGTTCTGTTTTATCGGCACAGGATTTTTCTTCACCGTCATGCGGCTCTTTTTTTGACCTTCCGTCGGTCCGGTTCTGTACCGGCTGTGCGGAAGGAGAAACGTTATATGCAAGAACGAGAGAGGAACTGTACCAGAAGGAACAGGAAGCAATTCAGCAGATTGAGAACAAGACGTATCGCCGCAGTACACCCACGGTGGAAGAGTATTGCGAGAAATGGCTGCTGATGCAGTCAGCACAGATTAGGATGACAACGCTGATTGACTATACATCGAAAGTGAAGAACTACATCATCAAGCCCTTGGGCGATATGCATATGGGGGATGCAACAGCGGATGACATTCGCCTGGCACTGTTGGCGGAGAGAAGAAATCCTCGGACTGCAATGGGATTCGGTGTATCTTGATTGCGAGGCTCTGTACCTTACTGTTCGGAGAGCCTGGCATACGGAGCATAATCGTCCGGTGATTCTGACAGAGCTGAAAACAAAGGCAGCGCATCGGAATGTCCCTCTGCCGGACAATCTTCTGGAATGTCTGAAAGAGGCGAAGAAGACATCGACATCGGATTATGTGGTTGCAAATCGGGATGGAGACCCTTTGTCCTATACGCAGTTCAAGAGATTATGGCAGTATATCGTAACCCGCACCACCAAGGAACGTTGCTATTACCGCTATGAAGATGGCAAGAGGGTAAAGCATGCGGTGAAGCCGGTTCTGGTGCAAAAGGCGGCACACAATGGAAATGTGGTTTACAGTCTGGACTTTGAGGTGACTCCGCATCAGCTGCGGCACACCTATATTACGAATCTGATTCATGCTTCGGTTGATCCGAAGACAGTTCAGTATCTTGCCGGTCATGAAAGCAGCAAGATCACCATGGATATTTACGCCAAGGTGAAATACAATCGCCCAGAGCAGCTCGCAGGAGTGCTGGAAGATGCTTTTGCATCGTGGGATTAAGAGTAAATCAGAAACAACTTAGGGCAGGGATGGTCACAAAAATCCCTGCCCTTTTTACATACGTTCGACATCCTTGAAGGAAGTGCTGTACGCCTTGATAATAAAAGTGACAACACGCAATGTATGAAGATAGACGAGGAGGAGAACACATGGCTAAAGGGAAAAAGCGTCCTGCCGAACTTCCGGAATACGGAACAGAACAGACTGCCATTTTGCTGGATAGCATGCGTGAGCTTCCACCGTATGTATTCGTGATGATCGGTTTGTATGCGAGACTGCGTAGAGAAGAGATTCTTGGACTTCAATGGGACTGTGTATTCCTGGATGAAAAAACGCCGTACATTTCGGTAAGGCGTGCATGGCATGCGGAAGGCGGTAAGCCGGTAGTCAATACACTCTTGAAGACACCAGCAGCGAAACGAGATGTTCCGATTCCCAAATGCCTGGTAGCCTGTCTCAAAGAAGAAAGGGAAAAATCAGAATCGGAATATGTGATCTCGAATTCGAAGGGAACTGTTTTGACGGAAACACAGTTTGTGAGGGTCTGGAAGTACATAACAGTCCGTTCTACCGCAGAACGCTGTTATTACACCTATGTAAATGGACAGTCCATCAAGCATAGAATAAAGCCAAGGCTTGGTGAGCATCAGCCGAATAATCCCAAGCTGGTGTATACGATGGACTTCAAGGTGACTCCGCACATGCTGCGGCACACCTACATCACCAATCTGATTTACAAAGGTGTTGATCCTAAGACGGTGCAGTATCTGGCAGGCCATGAGAACAGCAAAGCGACTATGGACATCTATGCGAAAGTCAAGTATAATAAACCCGAGGAATTGAGCAGCGTTGTGAATGCAGCATTCGGGCTGCGTTAAATTGCACCAAAAATTTCTCGATTTCGTGGGTTTACCTATGGGTTTACTGAGAGAGGGAAGCCCGAAAACCCGCATGAATACTGGACTTTTCGGATCAAGGTCAGGTGAGTACGGTCTCAAAGCCGCTCGTCGCGCTCCGCAGTTCACCAAGCGCTAATCAATATTTGTGCTTTCAAAGTGCAGAAAACGCAAGTTTTCTGCACTTTTTCTTTATTTATCGACAAAACAATATATGCAGAATTGCAATGCAAAACAGGAGAAACATGTGCTTTTCTCATCGATAAAACCGTGCTGCAATAGAAGTAGACAAAAAAACGAAACGGAGAATGCACATGGCAAAGACAAAACGCTCGATCGATATACTGCACGGACCGCTGAACGGCAAACTCCCGGCGAGATTGTCGGTCGGCTGATCACCCTGTTGTTCATGGTGCTCGGTACCTGCACGCTGCTGTAACCGATCGAAACCTGTATCCCGTCAAAAACCGGCTGTTTCATCGGTCGTTTTTTTGTACGCCGCGACTAACCCTACCACTGGACGAATGCACAAAAATATGCTACAATTCAATATAGATATTTACACGGAGGTGTCGTGCGATGCACAGTACCAGAAAGGTCAAGGATGATCTCATTTATGTTGGCGGCAGCGACCGCCGCCTGAGCCGCTTTGAAAATTTGTTCCCGATTCCCAAGGGGGTATCCTATAACAGCTATGTGCTGTTGGACGAGAAAACCGTGCTGTTTGACACGGCGGACGAGTCCATTAGCCGTCAGTATATCGAAAACGTCGTTCACGCGCTGAACGGCCGTCCGCTGGACTACATGGTCGTTCAGCACATGGAGCCGGATCACTGTGCGATGATCGACGATATGCTGCGCCGCTATCCGGAGGCGAAGATGGTATGCAGCGCCAAGGCGGTCGGCATGTTCGCCCAGTTCTACGGAACGGACGTTGCCGCGCGTGCGCTGGTCGTCAAGGAAGGCGACAAGCTGTCCACGGGCGAGCATACGCTGCACTTTGTTATGGCGCCGATGGTGCACTGGCCGGAGGTCATGGTCACCTACGACGAGAAGGACAAGATCCTGTTCTCTGCTGATGCATTCGGCACATTCGGCGCACTGGCGGGCAACATTTTCGATGACGAGATCACGTTCGACACCACATGGATGAACGATGCCCGCCGTTACTACACCAACATTGTCGGCAAGTACGGCGTACAGGTGCAGACGCTGCTTAAGAAAGCGGCATCGCTCGATATTGAGATGATCTGCCCGCTGCATGGTCCGATCTGGCACAAGGATCTCGGCCTGCTGCTGGAGAAGTACCAGAAGTGGAGCACCTACGAGCCGGAGGACAAGACGGTCATGATCGCCTACGCGACCATGTACGGCAACACCGAGAACGCCGCAAACGTGCTCGCAGGCATGCTGGCCGACAAGGGCGTGAAGAATATCGCGATGTACGATGTATCTGAGACCGACGTTTCCGAGCTGGTGGCAGAGAGCTTCCGCTGCAGCCATCTGGTGCTCGCTGCGCCGACCTACAACAGCGGCATCCAGCCCAAGATGGAAGCATATCTGTCCGACATCAAGGCGCTTAACCTGCAGAACCGCACGGTTGCCGTCATCGACAACGGCACCTGGGCCGCTACTGCGGGCAAGCAGATGATCGGCATGCTCGAGGGCATGAAGAACATGACCATCCTCGAGAACCCGATCTCCATCAAGTCTGCACTGGCAGAGAACCAGCTCGGCGCACTCGAAGCGCTGGCTGACGAGCTGGCAAAGCAGGTAAACGGTTAAGGCAATACCGCATAATTGAACAAGAGCGATTTGCGAGCAAATTTTGTGTACTAACGAGGCGCGGTTTTGCAGTAATACTTAATGTATTACTGTGAAATCGCAACAAAGTCAGGACACAAAATTTCCGCAAAGCGCCGCAGCTTTAATTGTGCGGTGTTGCCTTAATAATCAAATACCGGCGGCTGTCGCAATGCGGCAGCCGTTTTGCTGTATATGCAGGGGAGAGCGGCGAGGAAAAATGCCCTCCCTTCCTTTATAAAATGTATACGAAATTGATGATGTTATAGAGAAAACCCGGATTTGTCCAAGCAAACAGCAGGGAAAAGTGAAAGAGCGTCAGCGGTGCGGGACGAATGCATCTCCCGGTTTACTGTTTTCCACGGAAAGACAGGGCAAAGTGGCATGAAAAAAACGCATGAAAGCACAAAAATTTTGTGCGAACAGTGAAAAATTAAAAATTTTGTGAAATCCGGTTAAAAATGTGTTGCATAATGCGTTAATAGTGCTATTATAGTACAAGGGTTGAAACAACCGCCACAATATCTAAAGTATAGAGAAATACATCAGGAGAAGAAACGAGGAATTTTTATGCTTCGGTTTTTGGAGAGCATGCAGTGGGTGCTGTTCATTTTCTTTACTGCGGCGTATGCGTACCAGATCTTTTACCTTCTGGTTGGCTTGTGGGGCAAGCAGCGCGGCGGCGTAGAAAATGCAGAGCTGCACCGTTACGCGGCGATCATTTCAGCACGCAATGAGTCCGCCGTTATCGGCAGACTGATCCGCACCTTGAAGGAGCAGGATTATCCGTCAGAGCTGCTCGATGTCATTGTTGTTGCAGATAACTGCACGGACAATACCGCTGAGGTAGCACGCAGCGCCGGTGCGATCGTGTACGAGCGATTTAATAAGGTGCAGGTCGGCAAGGGCTACGCGCTGGATTATCTGTTCAAGCATATTTTTGAGGAGCAGGGTGAGGATGCGTACGACGCGTTTTTCGTATTCGATGCGGACAACATCGTAGATCCGCAGTTCGTCCGTGAGATGAACAAGATGTACGATACCGGCGAGTATTCCGCACTGACCAGCTACCGCAATTCGCAGAACTTCTGCGCGAACTGGATCTCCGCAGGCTATGCACTGTGGTTCCTGCGTGAGTCGCGCTTCCTGAACCGCCCGAGAACCCGTCTGGGCGTCAACTGTGCGGTTTCCGGCACTGGTTTTCTGATTTCGGCTGATGTGCTCCGTGAGGAAGGCGGATGGAATTATCATCTGCTGACTGAGGATATCGAGTTCTCCATCGCCAGTGCGGTCCGCGGCCGTAAGATCGGCTACTGCGGCAATGCCATCATCTACGACGAGCAGCCGGAGCATTTCCGTCAGTCGTGGGATCAGCGTCTGCGCTGGAGCAAGGGCTTCTATCAGGTGGACGCAAAGTATACCGGCGCACTGCTGCGCGGCTGTACGCGCGGCGGCAAGGCGGGCATGTCCTGCTATGATATGCTGATGACGGTTGCACCGTGCAACCTTGTTACCATCGGCTCGCTGCTGCTGGCCGTACTCCTGTGCGTGACCAGCTTTGCACAGCCGGCATACATTACATACCGCGTTATGCGCATGCTCGGCCGTATTCTGATGCTGACTGTGCGCGGCATTACGTTCAGCCTGTTTGCCTTCGGCGCGGTGACGATGATCGCCGAGTGGAAGCGCATCGCAGGTCCGGCGTGGAAAAAGGTACTGTATACCTTTACCTTCCCGTTCTTCATGCTCACCTATGTTCCGATCTCGATCGCCGCTCTGGTCGGCAAGGTCGAGTGGAAGCCGATCCAGCATGGCATCGCCAAGGTGCAGGAGGAGCGCGAGAGCGCGTAATTGAATCAAAACAGCCGCAGGGTGTCTGTGGCTGTTTTTTTACCATTTGCAGATGTGTAATCGCAGGGGAGGCCGGTGGTCTCCCTTGTGCCACCAGACCAACGAGTTGCGCGGCACAGGTATCCTCTGGAGGACTCTCTCTTGTCCTTCGGGCAATTCACCGTTCTCTGATTTTCGCTGTGCTGAATAGGAAGGAGGGAACCTTGGTTCTCTTCTTCTTGTGCCCCTGCCGGGGAGGCAGGATTCTCTCGCTTCGCAAGCGAAAACCCTAATTTCTGGAATGATAATGAAAACCCGCTCAAACGCCGCACAATCGCTCCTGCAAATTCGGCGTATAGTTTTGAACAGACTCGCCCAAACCATCGTACACGCGATTCTGACGCGAAATACAAAACGAAAACCGAGGACGTACCTGTCCTCGGTCTCCAAACTGTTCAAACTGGCAAAAAAAAAGAGCCGTGCTTTCGCACAGCTCTTCAAAAATTTACTTCAGCAGATATACATTTGCGTACTGCACGCCAAGCTCGTTTGCACGCTCGTGGGTGCTTACTGCAATGTCGATTTTGTTGCCCTTGATCGCTCCGCCGGTGTCCTCAGCGATGAACACGCCGTAGCCCTCGATGAATACGCGGCTGCCGAGCGGAATGACGGACGGGTCAACTGCGATCGTGCGGCCTTCGGTCAGGGTGGTGCCGGTAGCGGTCAGTGCCAGATTGTTGCCGTTGCATTCAACGCACGGATCGTAGAAGGTCAGTTTATAATTGCCAAGCGCAGTGGCATTTGCCTTGATGGCATCGCTTGCCAGATACGTTGTGGAGTAAGCTACCGGACGGGCGGTGGCTGCACTTGCGACCAGCTGGTTGTAAGCGGCCTGGGTTGCAGCGGCCTTGATCTCGGCTTCCTTCTTAGCTGCTTCTTCAGCGGCCTTTTTGGCAGCCTCAGCCTTAGCCTTCTTAGCAGCTTCCTCCTGCGCCTTCTTGGCAGCATCCTGCTGTGCCTTGAGTGCGGAAGCCTTTGCCTTCACCATAGCCTGCTGTGCATTGGAGATTTCGGCAGAGGTGAGCACCGTGCCGACAGAATGGTTCAGAGTGGAAGAGAGTACCGCAGTCGGCTGCTCCAGTGCAGCAGCGCCGAAGGTTGCCATCGAGCCTACCGTGAAGGTTGCCGCGAGGAACATGGCAGCATGCTTACGCAGAGAAATAGACATTTGTGTTACGCTCCTAAAAGTCAGGTGAAAACGCAGCGGGAACACTTCCCGCGCCACCGGAAAAACCGATGTTGTTTTCTGGGTTGTTACTGTTTTGTTTACGTTCTGTTTCCGAACTGTAACCAATCATACTGCATCCTCTCCGATTTGTCAAACGGTTTCATAGAATTTTGTGCACATTTAACAGAGTTTGTCGTTGGATTTCGTTAATCTGTATGGCATAATTGGGCGAAAAAACGGTTTTTTACGGTTAGCCGTGTAAAACGCACATCGGCGGCTTTGTTACAAACCGCAGGGACCGAAAGGGAAGTCTGCCCGGTTTGACCGGTCATTATGCAGGACACGCAGAATGGGTAAAACGGCAGGACACTGTGCATAAATAGTATATAGGAAGATTAGCTGTTTCGACGAAGCCGCGCAGAGCGCTTTGGTGACTGGCTCTTTACAATTCTGCTGAGCTGTGGTATATTAAAAATAAGTGTTTGCAGTCCGTGTGGGAATGCGCTGTGCCATTTACAGCGAAAACGGACCGCATCCTTCACATGTGGATAAAGACAGACGGGATCGCATGGTCTGCCTTTTCAGAAAAGCGGAAACGACATCCGCGTACATATAATAAACAACAATCAGATAAAGGAAAGTGATAATACTATTATGAAGGAAAAATTGAAGATCATACCGCTCGGCGGCCTGAACGAGATCGGTAAGAACATGACGGTGATCGAGTACGGCAATGACATCGTAGTTATCGACTGCGGCGTTGCCTTTCCGGATGACGATATGCTGGGTGTTGACCTGGTCATTCCGGATACAACGTACCTCAAGCGCAACCTGAACAAGCTGCGCGGCTATGTGATCACCCACGGACATGAGGACCATATCGGCGCTATTCCGTATGTTCTGCGTGAGTGCAATGCACCGATTTACGCGACCCGACTGACCTGCGGCATCATCGAGACTAAGCTGTCCGAGCATAAGATGCCCCAGAAGGTCAAGATGAACCGCGTGCGCGCCGGTGATACGATTAAGCTCGGCTGCTTCAAGATCGAGTTTATCCACACCAACCACTCTATTGCGGATTCGGTTGCGCTGGCGATCACCACGCCGCTGGGCACCATCCTGCACACGGGCGACTTCAAGATCGACCTGACGCCGGTTTCCGGTGAGATGATCGACCTTGTCCGCATCGGTGAGTTGGGCAAGAAGGGACTGCTTGCGCTGATGAGCGACTCGACCAACGTCGAGCGTCCGGGCTACACGCCGAGTGAGAAAATCGTCGGCAAATCGCTCGAGAAATTTATCATGGAGAGCGACCAGCGCATCATCATTGCAACGTTCGCGTCCAATGTATCGCGTCTGCAGCAGATTCTCGACATTGCCGCCAAGGCAGGACGCAAGGTAGCCGTCTGCGGCCGAAGCATGGAGAAGATCTCTAAGGTTTCGATGGAGCTGGGTTATCTGAAGGATTCCGGCAAGGTCATGATCGACATTTCCGAGATCAAGCGCTACGCGCGCAGCCAGCTGATCATCGTATCCACCGGCTCTCAGGGTGAGACCATGTCCGCGCTGTACCGTATGGCGTACGGCAGCCACAAGCAGGTGGAGGTCAATTCCGGCGACCGTATCCTGATCGCAGCGTCTGCTATCCCGGGCAACGAGAAGTCGATTAACAACATGGTCAACGAGCTGTACAAGCAGGGCGCTGAGGTCATTTACGACCGTTCGGCAGCCATCCATGTTTCCGGCCATGCCTGCCAGGAGGATCTTAAGCTGATGCTCGGTCTGTGCAAGCCGAAGTACTTCATTCCCGTACACGGCGAGTACCGCATGCTCGTGCAGCATGCCGGTCTGGCACGCGAGATGGGTGTCAACCCGAAGAACATTCTCGTCAGTGAGATCGGCCGTCCGATCGAGATCAGCGAAAATTCGGCTCGTCTGGGCAATTCCGTGCCGGCAGGCCGTCTGCTGGTAGACGGTCTGGGCATTGGTGATGTCGGCACTGCCGTTCTGCGTGACCGTAAGCATCTGTCCGAGGACGGTCTGCTGGTTATCGTTGTCACGGTTGACGCAACGACCGGCGTTGTCATTGCGGGTCCGGATATCGTATCGCGCGGCTTCGTTTACGTCAAGGAAGCCGAGGCGCTCATGGAGGAGCTGCGTACCATTTCGCAGATGGCGCTCGACCGCTGCTCGGTAGAGAATCTGCGTGACTGGAACAGCCTGAAATCCGCCATCAAGGGCGATGTAAGTGATTACCTGTTCAAGAAGACCAAGCGCAGCCCGATGGTCCTGCCGATCATCATGGAAATCTAAATGTAAGCCAGATAAGAAAAGACACCGATTTTTTCGGTGTCTTTTTTCATATAAGCCCTATCATTAACCTTTATACATGCCGATCTTGCACAGCTCTTTAATCATATCCGGCACGGTCTGACCGGCAATCTCGAGCCGCTCTGCGGCGCCGGGTTTCTCCTCGGAGAACGTATCCCATGCGGTGACAAGATGTCCGGTCGGCTCCATGCCGTACTTTTTCAGCAGGGGAACGAAACGCTTTGCGGTCTCGCTGTAAATGGACAGAACCTTGTACTTCTGTACGAAAAGCTCCTCCTCGGTGGTCAGAGAGCCAATGGCGAATGCCGAAAGACCGTCCTGATACAGCAGCTCGCCGTAGCCGTCTAAAATCATGGTCAGCTGCTTTTTTGTCATGCCGTCCAGATACCAGACCTCATCGCTTTCCGCATCCGGATGGATGGCGAGGAACAGCGGCTCGTCCAGCTCGGCGTAGAACGAATGCACAAAGTCGCTCAGCTTCTCGAAGCTGAGGTTTGCGGTGATGGTGTTGCCGTCCAGCTCGTACTGCTCGGACAGCTTTTCGGGGAACGGAACGGTCACGCCTGCAGCGGTTTGAAACATAGAAATATCTCCTTATATATAATGTATAAAAATGCGGTTTACAGTCGAATGCTGATCTCGCCCGAGGACAGGGCATTCACCTGTCCGTCTGCGGTTTTCACCAGCAGATGTGCATCCTCGTCCAGTCCGACGCACTCGGCTTCGTAGCGGCCTGCCGGACTGCTGACCGTTACCGGACGGTTAATGCAGCACAGCCGTTCGCGGTACTGCTCGAGCAGCTCGGGTTCCTTGCCCTGCTCGAGCAGCAGGTACACATCCTCGAAGTGGTTGAGGACAGCGGCGGCCAGTTCGGCTCTGCGGGGCGGCTTGCCGAAGTCACTGATGGCACCCGCGACCGCCTGTACTTCCTCGGGCCACGCCGGATTGGGCTGCAGATTGATGCCGATGCCGACCACAAGCGAGCTTACCGTGCCGGTTTCACCCTCGATCGTCGCTTCCGTGAGGATGCCGCACAGCTTGCGTCCGTTCATCAGCACGTCGTTCACCCATTTGATTTGCGGCGTGAAGCCTGCAGTCTGCTCAATGGCGCGCACGACCGCGATCGCCGCCGAAATGGTGACGAACGACAGGTGCGACAGCGGCAGTGTCGGATGCAGCAGAATGGTCATGTACACGCCGGTGTCGGCAGGGGAGACGAATGTGCGGCCGAGCCGTCCGCGTCCGCCGGTCTGCTCCTCGGCAAACAGCGTGAAGCCGTGCTTTCTGCTGAGATACTGCTCCTTCATCGTTGTGTTGGACGAGGTAAGCGACGGCTCGACCAGGATTTCGCGTCCGATGACCGCGGTATCGAGCAGTGCGTCAATGCCTGCGGCGGTCAGGCTGTCATCATCCGAGGCCAGGCGATAGCCTTCTCCGGTCACGGCGTCAATGGCAAGGCCGCTCTCGCGCAGTGCGGCGATCGCCTTGTGCACCGCCGCACGGGATACGCCAAGCTGCTCGGCCAGCCGTCCGCCGGAAAGGCGGGTGCCCCGTGCCTGTTCGAGTGCCTGCAAAACGGCGTCCTTCACGGTCAATTCGATCATCTCCATCATTAAAATGCTAATCTCTATTGTAAACGAAAAAAGAAGATAGTACAATACTATCATGCAAAACAATAGGCGGCATAACGGAAAATCTATGCCTATGCCGCAATGGAGGAAAATATCTTGAAGACCAAGCAAGAGATCCTGACCGCGCTTGCACACAGCGGCGACGATAAGCTGCTGCTGGCAGGACTGCTTGACAAGGAGCAGACGTGTGAGCAGCGCGGTTATCTGACCCATACCAAGTTCCTCGACCTCAAGCAGCGGGCGCTGTGCACGGATGCGGTGCGCCTTGCCGGAGCGACCGGTCATGCGCTGTTCTGGGGCGGCTATGAGGACGCGGAACGCGGGATCTATCTGTTTTATCCGGATTACATGGATGCCGAGAGCGCAAAGCTGTCCGCTCCGCTGGCGCTGCTGCGCGCCCGCAAGCGCAGGGAGGACACGCTCACGCACCGCGACTACCTCGGTTCGCTGATGGGCCTGCAGATCGACCGTTCGGTGGTCGGTGACATTCTCGTGCACGAGGAAGGCGCAGACATCATCGTGCTCGAGGATATGGCGGAGTTCATCCTCATGCACTTCGCCAAAGCGGGCCGCAAGCAGCTTTCGCTGACGCGTGAGGACCTCAGCGACCTGAAGCACGCGGCAGTCGAGGAAAAACGGGGGACCGGTTCGGTGGCGTCGCCGCGTCTGGACAGTGTAGCCGCTCTGATTTTTGGCCTGCCGCGCAAGGACGCACAGGCGCGGATCGAGAAGGGACTGGTGTTCGTCAACAACACACCCTGCATGAAGCCGGAGCACCAGATTACGGAAGGCGACCGCCTGACCGTGCGCGGCGTCGGCCGTGCGCGCGTGGAAGCGTTCGGCGGTACGAGCCGTAAAGGACGAATTTTCCTCGAATATGTCCGCAATGCGTAAATATTGGCAGAATGTGTCCGGCAAAGCCTGTTGTCAAGCGGGTTTGTCTATGTTATACTTTAGGCAATACCAAACGATTAAAGCTGCGGCGCTTTACGGAAATTTTGTGTCCTGATGTCGTTGTGATTTTTTGCAATACCTCGTATTGCTGCAAAACCACGCCTAATCAGTACGCAAAATTTGCTCGTAAATCGCTCTTGTTCAATCATTTGGTATTGCCTGTAACCCACATACGAGGTGTATCTTATGAAAAAACGCTTACTATCTGCTTTCCTGTGTGCAGCGATGCTGGCAACGATGATACCGGCAGCGTTTGCCTCCGATCTGGACGGACACTGGAGCAAAAACTTTATCGAATATCTGGATGATGAGGGCATCATCAATCCGAGTGCGACCACCGGCAAGTACGAGCCGGAGCGCAAGGTCACTCGTGCGGAGTTCATGCGCTATGTCAACCGTGCGTTTCACTTCACGGAGAAGGCAAGCATTTCGTACAGCGATGTGCAGTCCAACTCATGGTACTACGACACGGTGCGCATTGCCGAGAAGTACGGCTACATTAACGGCACCGGCAAGGGCAGGATGAATCCGGAGGTTTATGTCACCCGTGAGCAGGCGGCGGTTATCCTCGGACGGCTGTACAAGGCCAATCCGGGCAATGTAAAACCGGCAAACCTGTCGTTTAAGGATAAGGCGCAGGTTGCGACGTGGTCGGCAGGCTACGTCAAGGCGGCTGTGGACAAGGGCATCATCACCGGCTACAAGGATAACACCTTCAAGCCGACCAAGGTCATCACCCGCGCAGAGCTGGCGAAGATCCTGTACTATTACCTTGGAACCTCGCTTTCAACGGCCGGCAAAGCCTATACCGGCTTCGACCTCAAGAGCGATACCGCGAACGTCACCATCTCGGAAAGCTGCACGCTGTCCGACGCGACGATCGACGGCGATCTGTACCTGACCGAAGGTCTGGCCTCGGATGCGGTACAGCTGAATGACGTGTACGTCAAGGGTACGATCATTGTAGCCGGCGGCACGGTAACAATGACGAATACAATGAGCGACCACATCGTTGTGTCCTCGCCTATGGGTCGCCTGCTGCAGGTTACTGCGGCAGGCGCCGCTCGTTTTCCGAGCACGGAGGTCCGCAGCACAACGGTGCTCTACGAGAAAAAGCTGACCACCCCAGGCTATGAAGGCTTCGCGGATGTAAAAATAAACGGCGATAAGAAGGTTTCGCTGACGCTGGATGCGGATATCAATCATCTGGAGCTGGATACCGAATCCACGGTTTCCACCACCGCGAATGCGTCGGTCTACCGCATGACCGCCAGCAAGCCTGCGTCTGTCACCGGCTACGGCACGATTTATCAGGCGGAGATCAAGAGCAGCGGCGTGAGTTTTGCCAGCAGCGTGCGGGTCTCCGGCTACACGATCGCAAACGGCGTGACCGCCACCGCAGGCGGACAGACGCTCACGGGCAGCGTGACGGCGGCTGTTTCGCCGGAAAGCATAGCGGTCGATTTGAATAACCTCTCTGCACTGGGCAAAAATGTTGCGGTCACCGTGCCGAACGGTCTGAAAATTGAGAAAATCGAGAGTAACGGTGCAGTCCTCGCCGCAGGCACGGACTATACGCAGACCTCGACCGGAGCCGCCGTCAGCGCGGACTGGCTGGGCAGGCTGCCGCGCGGTAACTACAAGCTGACGCTGACGCTCTCGGACGGCAAAACGGCGGCAATCGCCATTGCTGTTACCGATTCTTCGGTGAGCGAAAATGTGCAGAATGCGTCTTTTGACCGCTATTACAAGTCGGAGAACTACGCAGATGTACGCACGCGTCTGGGCGGCGCCAACACCTCGGAGGATATCCGGGATGTGGTGCTCGGTCTGTCGAGCATCGACTACACGTTCGATTCCTCGACGCGTTCGCTCATCCTGCCGCGCGGTGTGCTGGCGCAGCTTCGAGCGGGCAGCTACACCATCAGCGTTGAGCTGAAGAACGGCAAGACCGAGGCATTCACCCTGACCGTGAGCGATTCCGCACCGACCGGTGAAAGCTGGGCGGTCGAGGAGTACAACACGTTCTCGCCGAGCGAACCGAAGTTCACGCTGCCGCTGACGCGCACAAGCCTGAAAAGCGTGACCGTGAGCGGCGATACGCTGACCTCAAACAAGGACTACACGGTCAGCGGTCAGACGCTGACGCTGAAAAAGTCCGCGCTCGAGCGTTACCGCAAGGACGGTACGACTGTCGTATTCAGCGCCGATCTGGCAGACGGCACGACTTATGCCCTCGTTATCGACTATGTAAAGCGAAAGTAACTTCTTGTAAAGGAGCGTGATGAAATGAAAAAGGCAGCAGGCTTTATCGTTTTACTGATTTTCATGACGGGATTGATCGGCTGCAGTGGAAAAACGGTCAAGCTGGACTTGCCGTTTACAGCCGATGATGTGGAAAGTGCTGTAATGTATCATTTCGAGGGCGTTCCTATAGCGGCAGAGAAGAAAATCGTTACAGAAAAAGATGATATCAAAGCGCTGTACGAACGGCTGAAAGGTCTGCCGCTCAAAGATAAGACGATAGATGATAGCGGCTCCGGAGGAGATGTGACCAGTTTTCGGTTTCAGCTTTCGGACGGGACGAACTATGAACTGATTTACGTCTGCAGCGGCGTGAAAAACGGCTATCTGGCTTCGCAGACAGGCGGATTTCGATATTTCACACGAGCGGATATCGGCGCCTGCTGGAATGGCTTGAATCAAGAACTTGTGGCAGAACCTGCCGATCAGAGCGAACTGCTGGTATATGATCCGGCATAAAGGCATAAAAACCCTCCGTATGAAACCATACGGAGGGTTTTCTCTATCTTACGGGTACGCTCAGCACTCACACTTCCAGAAGTAAGCCGAGTACGGCGGCAATTCACTTCCGCCGCCGAAGTCGTGCATTTCCCCGGTAATGAGGTCCACAGCACGGCCGCAGCGTGCGTCAAAGTGTGCGTGGTACGGCTGCTCGTCAATGTTGACCGCAACGAGCACGCGTTCGCCGTCTGTCTCGCGCTCCCAGATGCACTGCTTGTTGGTGAGCACAAGCTGCTTGAAGCCGCCGTAGCAAAGCGCGCGGCTTTCACGGTGCGCCTTCGCCATTGCGGTGATACGGGCGGTCAGGTCGTTCTCGATCGGCTGCTCGAACGAGGGGCGCAGAGCGTCATCGCCGTCCTGCTTTTTGCCCTCGGCGCCCCATTCGCTGCCGTAGTAGATGCACGGAATGCCGGGCATGCCGAACAGCAGCGCATAGATCAGCGGCAGATGCGCCGGATTCTGCAGGATGGACGCAACGCGCGTCACATCGTGGTTATCCACAAACGAAAGCAGGTGCTTGCCTTTATACAGCGTCCAGTTTTCCGGACCGAACTGGCGCAGCAGCGAATGCGTGATCTCGAACAGGTTGCAGCTGTTCATCGAGGAATACAGACCCTTGTAGCACTCGTAATTCGTGCAGGAGTGCAGCATGCCGTCTCCGACAAACTGGTTGTAATCGCCGTGGAGCAGTTCGCCGACGAGGAAAAAGTCGGGCGAGAGCGAGTCGCAGAAGCCGCGCAGCGCACGGATGAAATCCTTGTCGAGACAGTAGGCAACATCCAGCCGCAGACCGTCAATGCCGAATTCGTCCTTCCACTGGCGGATACACTCGAAAATGTGGTGCTGCACATCGGGGTGGCGCAGATTGAGCTTTACCAGCTCGAAATGACCTTCCCAGCCCTCGTACCAGAAGCCGTCATTGTAGTTTGAGTTGCCGTCAAAGGAGATGTGGAACCAGTCCTTGTAGGGGGAATCCCACTTTTTCTCCTGCACATCCTTGAACGCCCAGAAACCTCGTCCGACGTGATTGAATACGCCGTCCAGCACAACTCTGATGCCGTGCTCGTGCAGCGTTTTGCAGACGGCGGCGAAGTCCTCGTTGGTGCCGAGACGGCAGTCCACGCGGCGAAAATCGCGGGTGTCGTAGCCGTGGCTGTCGGACTCAAAAATCGGGGAGAAGTACACGGCATTGCAGCCGAGAGATGCAATATGCTCCGCCCAGTCGCTGACCTTGCGGATGCGCGGAACGGTCACGCCGTCGTTTACGCGCGGCGCACCGCAGAAGCCGATGGGATAGATCTGATAAAATACGCTTTCGTATGCCCACATGAAAAAACACTCCTTTACATCGGGTAGCATTTTCAGTATAATAAAAGTGAATAAGAAATGCAAGCGGTTTGTGATAAAAATTATGCAAGGTGGCGATAAAATGCGAAAAATTTCTTATGCTGCGGGATTGGGGATTTGTCTGCTTTTATGCGCTTGCAGTCAGCAAAAGCCGATCAGATTGCTTGCCGACGCAGAAATTGTGTCCACAGACAGCCAAAATCAAACAATCACTGTGCGGGATGCGGGAGAGACGACCGTATTCGGCGAGCATGGCACGGCAGACTGCTCGAAAGCAGCGCTTTCTGCTTACAATTCCGACTCCGGCAAAACGCAGGAAATCGGCTTTGAGGACCTGCAGGTGGGAGACTATGTGGTCGTTGGCTTTTATGACAACGAGAAGGCGCAGGCGCAGACCGAGACCGTTCGCGCCGAGTCTGTCGAGCGAATGAGACAAAAATCTGCGCAGGATTGAAAAAACACTTGCAATCCGCCACATGATATGATATTATAATCGAGTAACAATGAACACGGGCATTCCTCTGCTCATTTATGGGTTTACGATGCGGCAAGAATGTCTAAGACGAAAGGAAGACTAAAAAATGGATCTCGTTAAAGTCCTGTCCGAGCAGCAGCTCAAGAGCGATCTGCCCACTCTGAAGATCGGCGACACCGTTAAGGTACACGCAAAGATCAAGGAGGGCAACCGCGAGCGTATTCAGGTATTCGAAGGCATTATCATTGCTAAGAAGCACGCTGGCGTAAACCAGACCGTAACCGTTCGCCGCATTTCTTACGGCGTAGGCGTAGAGAAGACCTTCCCGGTACATTCTCCGAACGTTGCTAAGTTCGAGGTTGTTCGCAGCGGTAAGGTTCGCCGTGCTAAGCTGTACTACCTGCGCGGCCGCGTAGGCAAGGCTGCCAAGATCGCAGAGAAGGTTTAATTTCAAGGCAATACTGCTTACAGTATCACCTTAGTAAAAACCAAACACATGAAACGGGGAGCTTTTGCTCTCCGTTTTTTGTTTTCACTTGCGCATACGCTGTATTATCGCTATAATAATATTGTATGCTATCTTTTTGATGGAGGAAATCATAATGCAGCAAACCGAAAATAAAAAGAGTGAGGGACGCTTCTCGAGCGAGCTGTTCGGCTGGGGCGAATCCCTGATGGCGGTTCTGGTGTTCTTCGTGGTCGTATTCACGTTTTTCGTGCGCCTGATCGGCGTGGACGGCATGAGCATGTACCCGACCCTCGAGGATCACAGCATCATGCTGGTAAGCAACCTGAACTATACGCCCGAGCGCGGAGACGTTGTCGTGCTGCGCAAGGAGGGTTTTTACAACAATCAGCCGATCGTCAAGCGCATCATTGCGACCGGCGGCGATACGGTGGACATTGATCCCGTAACCGGCGACGTGAGCGTCAACGGCGAGGTTCTCGATGAGCCGTATATCAACGAAACGATCGACGTACTCGAGCATATGGGCGATCTGACCTATCCGCAGACCGTGCCGGAGGGCTGCGTGTTCGTCATGGGAGACAACCGCAATGCCTCTACCGACAGCCGCGACAGCCGTCTCGGCATGGTGGATGAGCGCTACATCCTCGGTCATGTGCAGAGCGTGGTTTTCCCAATCAGCGATTTTGGAACGGTGAAGTAATATGAATATTCAATGGTATCCCGGACATATGACAAAAACCCGCAGGCAGATGGCGGAGTATATCAAGCAGGTGGACGCGGTCTGCGAGGTCGTGGACGCACGCATTCCGCAGGTGTCCCGCAACCCGGATATGGATGAGATTGCAGCAGGCAAGCCGCGTATGATGATTCTCAACCGCATCGACTTGGCCGACCCGAACATGACGGCTGTCTGGGCGAAGCATTTCCGTGAGCAGAGCATGGCGGTCATCCAGACCGACAGCCGCAGCGGCAATGGCACGCAGGCGTTCTCCGGTGCGGTTCGCACGCTGCTGGCGGACAAGATCGCCCAGTGGAACGAGAAGGGGCTGGTCGGCAAGTCCGTCCGCGTGATGGTTGTCGGCATCCCGAATGTGGGCAAATCCACGTTCATCAACCGCATTCTCGGCAGAAAATCTGCCAAGGCGGCGGATCGTCCGGGCGTAACGCGCGGCAGCCAGTGGTTCCGCGTGGAGAGCGGCATTGACCTGCTCGACACCCCGGGCATCCTGTGGCCGAAGTTCGACGATGAGCGCGTCGGTATTCTTCTGGCGTGCACGGGTGCGATCAAGGACGATATTCTGGATGTTGAGACGCTCGGCTGCAAGCTGATGGAGCTGCTCGCCGAACAGGCGCCGCAGACCATCATCGACCGCTACAGCATCGCCATCCCGGAGGAGGAGTGCGATTTCCTCGGTTATGAGCTGCTGCAGCAGGCGGGCAGGCGCCGCGGTTTCCTGCTGCGCGGCGGTGAGATCGACACCGAGCGCATGGCGCGCATCCTGCTCGATGAGTTCCGCGGCGGTGTTCTCGGCCGCATTACGCTCGAGAAGCCGGAATAAACCAACAATTTCGAGGGCGAACCACTGTGTTCGCCCTTGGTTTTAGGAGAGACAAACATGACTTGGGAATACGAAGAAAAAGCATGGGCGAACGGCTACGGCTCGGTGTGCGGCGTGGATGAGGCCGGACGCGGTCCGGTCGCCGGACCGGTGTGCGCTGCCGCAGTTATCCTGCCCGCCGGAATCGTCATCGAGGGGCTGAACGACTCGAAAAAGCTCAGCGAAAAGAAGCGAGAGAAGCTGTTCGACGAAATCACGGAAAACGCGCTTGCGTGGTCGGTTTCGCTCGTGGACGAGCGGGTGATTGACGAGATCAACATCCTGCAGGCGACTTACCGCGCGATGAAGCAGGCGGTGGACGGTCTGACACGCCCGGCGGATTTCGTCTATGTGGACGGCAACCGCTCACAGGGACTTGAGCAGCCGCACGAGTGCGTGGTCTCCGGCGATGCAAAAATTCCGTCTGTGGCGGCAGCGTCCATCATCGCCAAGGTAACGCGAGACCGCCTGATGCGCCAGTTCGCCGAGCGGTACCCGCAGTACGGCTTTGAAAAGCACAAGGGCTACGAGACCAAGGCGCACGATGAGGCACTGCTCGAACACGGCCCGTGCCCGATCCACCGGATGACCTTCCTCAAGAAATTTTACGAAAAGCATCCGGATGCACCGCGATGAAGGGCGCGTGGGGAGAAAAAGCGGCGCGGCTGTACCTCGAAAAGCGCGGCTGGCACACGGCAGCGACGAATTTCCGCACCCGGTTCGGTGAGATTGACATTATCGCGGAGAACGCGCAGTATGTTATCTTTGCGGAGGTCAAGACGCGCAAAAACGCCCGCTACGGTCCGGCGTGCGAAGCCGTCACACCTGCCAAGCAGGCGAAGATCATCGCCGCTGCACAGGCGTGGCTGCAGGAGCATCCGACTGAAAAGCAGCCGCGGTTTGACGTGATCGAGGTTTACGGCGAGGAAAGCGCACCGGTTCCGCCGCGCATCAACCATCTGGAAAACGCCTTTGGAGGGTGAGTATGAAGCTGTTTGATCTGCACTGTGACACCATTTACGAGTGCTGCGAGACCGGCAAGCACCTGCGGGAGAACGATTTACATATCAATTATGCAGCAGCGCGCAGGTATCAACCGTATGTGCAGTTTTTTGCGCTGTTCTGCGGCGCAAGACAGCCGTATTCGCCGGAAACACGCGACTGTCTGCTCGATACGCCCGCTGATGAGCGGTTCGACCGCATGCTGACGACTGCCAGGCGCGAGTTTGCCGCCAACGCCGACTGGCTGACGTTCTGCCGCTCGGCGGCGGATATTCGGGCGGCGGTGGAGGCCGGAAAGGCGGCGGCGCTGCTGTCCATCGAGGGCGCGGAGCTGCTGCCCGACCGGCCGGACGCGCTCGATTATGTTTACGATGCCGGTGTGCGTCTTATCACGCTGACGTGGAATTACCGCAGCCGCTACGGCTGCTCATCCGCCGTAGATCAGAACGAGGGTCTGACCGAGTTGGGCAAGCAGCTGGTCCGCGACTGCGGCGAGAAGGGGATAATCGTTGATGTATCTCATCTGTCCGACCGCGGGTTCCGGGACGTGTGCGAGGCAACCGACCGTCCGTTTGTCGCAACGCACAGCGATTCGCGGGCGCTATGCCGCAACTCGCGCAACCTGACCGATGAGCAGTTCGCCGAGATTGCAAACCGCAGGGGACTGGTCGGCGTCAACCTGTACACGCCGTTCCTCGTGCGGCAGAGCGATTCGGTGATTGATGACGCTATCGACCACATCGAGCGCTTCATCGGCATGTACGGCGAGAAGGTGGTCGCGCTCGGCTGTGACTTTGACGGCTGCGATACCCTGCCGATCGGCATTGACGGTCTGGCGGATATGTACCGTCTGGCAGACCGCATGTTGACGCTTGGCTACAAGCAGGAAACGGTCGATGGGCTGTTTTATGACAACGCATTCAACTTTATGCAGAAAATGTTGTGACAGGACGGCGGAATTTCCACGGAATTGCCTATTGCCCAAACATACATATTTGCTATACAATAGAAGGAGCAATCAAAACCACTGCGGAGGTTGTAAAAATATGGATTATGTAAGCACAAGAAATAAGGAGCGCAAGGTTTCCGCGGCATATGCCATCGCCAACGGTATCGCACCGGACGGCGGCCTGTACTGCCCGACCGCGTTTCCCGCGCTTACCGACGCGGATTGGAAAACGCTTGCGGAGAGCGATTACAAGGGCCGCTCGGCGCTCATTCTCGGCAAGTTCCTGACCGACTTCACGGCGGAGGAGCTGGCGGACTTTGCGTCCAAGGCCTACGCCGATGAGAAGTTCGGCGGTGCAGATACCGCACCGGTGGTAAAGCTGGGCGAGGGCAAGAACCTGCTCGAGCTGTGGCACGGTCCGACCTGCGCGTTCAAGGATATGGCGCTGCAGATGCTGCCGCACCTGCTCACCGCGTCCCTGCGCAAGACCGGCGAGACCCGTACCGCCTGCATTCTGGTCGCTACCTCGGGTGACACCGGCAAGGCAGCGCTCGACGGCTTCCACGATGTACCGGGCACCAAGATCATGGTGTACTATCCGGTGGACGGCGTATCGCCCATGCAGAAGCTGCAGATGGTAACGCAGGAAGGCAGGAACGTCGAGGTTGTAGCCATCCACGGCAACTTTGACGATGCACAGAGCGCGGTAAAGCGCATCTTCACCGATGAGAATACCCGCGCAGCGCTCGACAAGGACGGCATGATGCTGTCCTCGGCAAACTCCATCAACTGGGGCCGTCTGGCGCCGCAGATCGCGTACTACGTTTCTGCGTACTGCGATATGGTTGCCGCAGGCACCATTGCACAGGGCGACAAGATCAACGTCTGCGTACCGACGGGCAACTTCGGCAACATCCTTGCGGCGTACATCGCCAAGAAGATGGGTCTGCCGGTCAACAAGTTCATCTGCGCGTCCAACCGCAACAACGTGCTGACCGACTTCTTCAAGAAGGGCGGCGAGTACAACCGCAACCGCGATTTCTTCACCACCACGTCGCCGTCGATGGACATCCTGATTTCGTCCAACCTCGAGCGTCTGCTGTTCTTCGCTTCCGACTTCAACGACAAGCTGGTCGCAGAGTTGATGGGCAAGCTGAATACCGAGGGCAGCTACAAGGTAGCCGAGGATGTATTTGCCAAGATCGAGGCTGAGTTCGACGCAGGCTGCTGCGACGACAGCCACGCGGCTGATACCATCAACAAGCTGTGGAAGGACGAGAACTACCTGTGCGATACGCACACCGCAGTTGCCGTTCGGGTATACGAGGACTACCGCGCCCGCACCGGCGACGAAACGCCGACCGTGATCGCGTCCACCGCGTCTCCGTTCAAGTTCTGCCGCTCGGTTATCGAGGCGCTCGGCGGCACGCTCGAGAACGACGACGTTACCCAGCTGGAGGTGCTCTCTCAGCTGACGGGTGTACCGGCACCCGCTCCGCTTGCCGCTCTGGCAGGCAAAACGCCGCGCTTTGACCGCGTGGTAGACAAGGCCGACATTCTGTCCACCGTCGGTCTGCTCAAGGATCTGTAATGGCGCTTTATACGCTTGCCGATCTGCACCTTGCCGCCGATGTAGCCAAGCCGATGGATATTTTCGGCGGCCGGTGGCAGGGGCACACGGAAAAGATCATCAAAAACTGGCGTGCGCTTGTTGCGCCGGAGGACACCATTGTTTTGGGCGGGGATATTTCGTGGGGCATCAACCTTGCGGAAGCGAAAGGCGATTTTGCGCTGATCGACTCGCTGCCGGGCAAAAAGATCATTTTGAAGGGCAACCACGATCTGTGGTGGGAAACCGCCTCCAAAATGCACCGTTTCTTAGATGAAAACGGATTTACTACCATTGATTTTCTGCATAATAACTGTTTTTTCTATGAAAAGACCGCACTGTGCGGCACACGCGGCTGGCCCTTTGAGGAGGACTTCGCCGACCCGCACAACGAGAAGATCTTCAAGCGCGAGCTGCTGCGGCTCGAGGCATCGCTGAAGCTCGGCGCTGCCGCAGACCCGGAGGAGATTCTTTGTTTCCTGCATTATCCGCCGCTTTATGCGTCCTACCGCTGCGGTGAGATCATCGAACTGCTGCATAAGTACGGTGTAAAGCGCTGTATTTACGGACATTTGCATGGAAAAAGCCTGAGTCATGCCGTAATAGGTGAGCAGGAAGGAATTGAATGGAAGCTCGTCTCCGGAGATTTTGTGGATTTTATCCCGATTTTTCTGAAAAAATAGAAAAAACTATGGAAATTCTCAAAATAATCTGGTAGAATGATTTAGATACAATCGAAAGTAAGTAAGGAGATTGGCAACATGGAACTGAAAAACACTGAAAAGCAGGAGCACAGCGTCGTTGCTCTGACTATCGAGATCACCAAGGCTGAGTTTGAAGCAGCTAAGGACAAGGCATTCAAGAAGACCGGCAAGAACATCACCGTTCCGGGCTTCCGCAAGGGCAAGGCACCGCGCAAGATGATCGAGAAGCTGTACGGCGAAGGCGTGTTCTTTGAAGAAGCTTTCAATATCATTTACCCGGACGCTATGGAAATGGCTGTTGAGAAGTCTGGCATCAAGCCGGTCGGCCGTGCAGACGTTGACCTGGGCGACCCGGCAGAAGAGGGCGGCCTGACCATCATCGCCAAGGTACCGGTTGAGCCGGAAGTTGAGCTCGGCGAGTACAAGGGCATTGAGGTTGAGAAGGAGACCGTTAAGGTTCTGCAGGCTGACGTTAAGGCAGAGCTGAATCGCATGGCTCAGCGCAACGCCCGCACCGAGACCGTAGAGCGCAAGGCTAAGAAGAATGATACCGTTGACATCGACTTCGAGGGTTTTGTAGACGGCGTTCCGTTCGAGGGCGGCAAGGCAGAGCATCACGAGCTGACTCTGGGCTCCGGCGCATTCATCCCGGGCTTCGAGGATCAGCTGATCGGCTGCAAGGCCGGCGACGAGAAGGACGTAGTTGTTACCTTCCCGGAGGAGTACCACGCTAAGGAGCTGGCAGGCAAGGAAGCTACCTTCAAGTGCAAGGTACACAAGGTTGAGGAGACCATCCTGCCGGAGATCGACGACGAGTTCGCTAAGGACGTTTCCGACACCTGCGAGACCCTTGACGATCTGAAGAAGGAGATCACCGAGCGCCTGAAGGCAGAGCGTCAGGAAGCTGCTGACAACGCTTTCGAGGAGAAGGTTCTGGACGCTGTAATCGACGGCATGAAGGCTGACATTCCGGCTGCTATGATCGACTCCCAGGTTGACACCATTGTACAGGACTTCGGCTACCGTCTGCAGATGCAGGGCATGGGCCTCGAGCAGTACCTCAAGATGACCGGCACTGAGATGGGCGCATTCCGCGCAATGTTCAAGGATCAGGCAGAGCGTCAGGTTAAGACCCGTCTGGCACTGCAGAAGGTTGTTGAACTGGAAGGCATTACTGTTTCCGATAAGGAGCTTGAGGAAGAGTATGCTAAGATGGCAGAGCAGTACAAGATGGAAGTTGAGAAGGTTAAGGCCATCGTTTCCAAGGAAGCTCTGGAGGGCGATCTGAAGATCTCGAACGCGCTCGAGTTCATCAAGAAGAACGCCAAGGTTAAGAAGGCAGCAAAGAAGAAGGCTGCTGAGGAGACCACCGAGGAGACCGCAGAGTAATTTCTGCTGATTCACCAAAGCGCGCAAACAACAGCAAACCAAACGCTTAGCGTTGGTTCATAAGAAAAGCGCGAGCGACGCTCGCGCTTTTTCACCTATATTCAAGGAGGACAAAATCTGCGCTTTTTCGCAGCTTATCCGCCTTGCTGAAAGGAGTTTTCCCAAGTGAGTTTAGTCCCTATGGTCGTAGAGCAGACCGGCCGCGGCGAGCGTTCGTTTGATATTTACTCTCGTCTGCTGAATGACCGCATTATCATGCTGTGCGATGAAGTAAACGACACGACCGCTTCTCTGGTCGTGGCTCAGCTGCTTTATCTGGAAGCACAGGATCCGGATAAGGATATTTCGCTGTATATCAACAGCCCCGGCGGCTCCGTAACCGCAGGCATGGCGATTTACGACACCATGAACTATATCAAGTGCGATGTTTCGACCATCTGCATCGGCATGGCGGCTTCCATGGGCGCGTTCCTGCTGTCCTCGGGCGCCAAGGGCAAGCGCTACGCGCTGCCGAATGCCGAGATCATGATCCATCAGCCGTCCGCCGGCACGCAGGGTCAGATCACTGATATGGCGATCCACCTGAAGCGCCTTGAGATCATCAAGAAGCGCATGAACAAGATCCTGTCCGAAAATACCGGCAAGCCGGTTGAGACCGTGACGGCTGACTGCGAGCGCGATAACTTCATGACCGCGGACGAGGCTGTTGCATACGGCTTGATCGACAAGGTGTTCGATAAGCACTAAGGCAATTCTGCATTGTCGTAATTGTAATTTTTTCGTAGTATAGAGGTGGCATATGCCGAATTATGATGATGGAAAAGAACTGAAATGCTCGTTCTGCGGCAAGCCGCAGAGCCGCGTGCGCAAGCTGATCGCAGGACCGAACGTGTATATCTGCGATGAGTGTATCGGCGTATGCACCAGCATTCTGGATGACGAGCTGGACCTCATGCCGGAGTACGAGCCGCAGAGCCATGCACTCGAAAAGCCCGAGCACCTGCCGACGCCGCAGGAGCTGAAAAAGGTGCTCGATGAGTACGTTATCGGTCAGGATCGTGCGAAGATTGCCCTTTCGGTTGCGGTTTACAACCACTACAAGCGCATCTACCATCCGGAGACCGAGGTAGAGCTGCAGAAGTCCAACATCCTGATGCTGGGTCCGTCCGGCTCGGGCAAGACGCTGCTGGCGCAGACGCTGGCCAAGACACTGCAGGTTCCGTTCGCAATCGCGGACGCGACCACGCTGACCGAGGCCGGTTACGTCGGTGAGGATGTCGAGAACATCCTGCTGCGACTGATTCAGGCGGCGGACTTTGATGTGGAGCTGGCAGAGCACGGCATTATCTACGTCGATGAGATCGACAAGATTGCCCGCAAGAGCGAAAACCCGTCCATCACCCGCGATGTTTCGGGTGAGGGCGTACAGCAGGCACTGCTGAAAATGCTCGAGGGCACGGTTGCCAACGTACCGCCGCAGGGCGGCCGCAAGCATCCGCATCAGGAGTTCATTCAGATCGACACGACCAATATTCTGTTTATCTGCGGCGGTGCATTCGATGGTATCGAGGGTATCATCCAGAAGCGCACCGGTAAGCAGGGGATGGGCTTCGGTTCTGAGGTAAAGGGCAAGGAGGACGAGCAGACCGACCGTCTGCTGGCCAAGATCGAGCCGCATGACCTGATGAAGTTCGGCCTGATTCCCGAGCTGATCGGCCGTCTGCCGGCCATCGTTTCGCTCGATACGCTGGATAAGGACGCACTCGTCCGCATCCTGCAGGAGCCGAAGAACGCACTGGTCAAGCAGTACGAAACGCTGTTCGCAATGGACGGCGTAGAGCTGAAGTTCCAGCCGGAGGCACTGGAGCGTGTGGCTGAGGTTGCACTCGAGCGCAAAACGGGTGCCCGCGGTCTGCGCGGTGTGCTGGAGAACGTGATGACCGACATCATGTTCCGTATTCCGTCTGACGAGACCGTCTGCCGCGTGGAGATCACGCCGGGCGTTGTGGACGGTACCGGTGAGCCGGTTGTCGAGCACGGTGAACGCACGGCTGTTCCGGCGGAAAAGAAGCCGCCGAAAAAGGCTTCGCGCAGAAAGCCGACCAAGAGCGCATAATCAATCAAAACCAATACGGGCGGGGAACAAGATTCCCGCCCGTATTTTTAACGTTCAACGCCTTTACAAACCCCGGAAGATATACTATACTGAAACTAATAGACAATTTTCCGTGCAAGGAGAAACGAACATATGACAGAGCTTAACGGAATCGTCCTCAGCCGCCTGCCGGTGCTGCCGCTGCGCGGACTGACGGCGTTCCCTAATATGATTGTCCACTTTGATGTGGGCAGAATGATGTCGATTCGCGCATTGGAAGCGGCGATGAAGAACGGCCAGACCATCTTCCTGACCGCGCAGCGCGAACTGAAAACCGATACGCCGACGCCGAGCGACCTGTACCAGATCGGCACAATCTGCCAGATTCGCCAGATCCTGCGTCTGCCGGGCGACAATATCCGCGTGCTGGTCGAGGGCAAGACCCGCGCACTCGCGCACAACTTTATCGCCGCCGAGAAGGACGAGGACTGCATGTATGCCGAGGTTGAGGAACTCGAGGACTACGTTTACGGCGTGACCGAACGCCGCGCGCAGGCACTCGTGCGCACCGCGCAGGAGCGCTTCGGTGAGTACGCGCAGTATGCGTCCCGCCTGTCCCCCGATGTGGAGCTGACCGTAGCCGAGGGCGGCGATCCGGGCTATCTGGCAGACTATATTGCCCAGAATATTCCGGTCGATGTGGCAGCCAAGCAGGAGATCCTCGAAGAGCTGGGCATTACCCGCCGTCTGGTGATGGTGATCCGCATGCTCGGTGAGGAGACCGAGGTCCTCAAGATCGAAAACGAGATTCAGGACGAACTCAAGACCCAGATCGACAAAAACCAGAAGGAATACTACCTGCGCGAGCAGATCAAGGTCATTCAGACCGAACTCGGCGAGCAGGACGTAGCCGCAGAAGCGGAAAGCTACCGCGCGCGTGTGCTCGACCTCAAGCTGTCGAAGGAGTGCGAGGACAAGCTCATCCGTGAGGTGGACCGCTTTGCCAAGCTGAGCGGCTCGACGGCCGAGCAGGGTGTCGTGCGTACTTATCTGGATACCGTGCTCGACCTGCCGTGGAATAAGAAGAGCGAGGAACGTCATGATCTCGCGGAAGCGCAGGCGATCCTCGACCGCGACCACTATGGCATGGAGAAGGTCAAGGAACGCATTATGGAGTTCCTTGCTGTCAAGAGCCTTGCGCCCGACCTCAAGGGACAGGTGTTGTGTCTGGTCGGCCCTCCGGGTGTCGGCAAGACCTCGATTGCGAAGTCCATTGCCGAGGCGATGGGCCGCAACTACACGCGCATGAGCCTCGGCGGTGTGCGTGACGAGGCGGATATCCGCGGTCACCGCAAGACCTACATCGGCGCAATGCCGGGCCGTATTATGGATGCGCTGCGCCGTGCCGGTACGTCCAACCCGCTCATCCTGCTCGACGAGATCGACAAGATGGGCAATGACTTCCGCGGCGATCCGGCATCGGCGATGCTCGAAGTGCTGGACACCGAGCAGAATGTTGCCTTCCGCGACCACTACATCGAACTGCCGTTTGATCTGTCCGACGTGGTGTTCCTGACGACTGCGAACGATCTTTCGACCGTTCCGCGTCCGCTGCTCGACCGTATGGAGGTTATCGAGCTGCCGTCCTACACGGCGGAGGAAAAGCGCCTGATCGCACGCCGTCACCTGCTGTCCAAGCAGATGAAGAAGCACGGCCTGAGCGAAGATCAGCTGATCGTGGACGATGAAACGCTTGATGCAATCATCAGCGGCTACACCCGCGAAGCAGGCGTGCGCCGTCTTGAGCAGGTGCTGGCGAAGCTGTGCCGCAAGGCGGCCAAGCATATCGCGGATGGCGACGAAAGCCTGACGGCTACCAGGGAGAATCTCGAGGAGCTGCTCGGCACGGCGACCTTCAAGGACGATCTGGTCAGCAAGAAGGACGAGGTCGGCATTGTAAACGGTCTCGCGTGGACGAGTGTCGGCGGTGAAATGCTTGAGGTTGAGGTGGCGGTCGTGCCGGGCACCGGTAAGATCGAAATCACCGGCAATCTCGGCACGGTCATGCAGGAGAGCGCAAAGGCGGCTGTGACGTTCGTGCGCTCCAAGGCAGAGTCGCTGAACATCGACCCGATGTTCTACAAGGACAACGATCTGCACATTCACTTCCCGGAGGCAGCGATTCCGAAGGACGGCCCGTCCGCAGGCGTGACGATCACCACGGCGCTGATTTCGGCATTGACCGGCGCGCCGGTTCGTCACGAGGTTGCCATGACCGGCGAGGTAACGCTGCGCGGCCGCGTGCTGCCGATCGGCGGTCTGCGCGAGAAAACCATGGCGGCGTATCGCGCGGGTATCAAGACCGTGTGCATTCCGAAGGACAACGAGAGCGATTTGAAGGACATCGTGCCGGTCGTTCGGGAAAACATCAACTTTGTCATTGCGGAGCATATGGACACGGTGGTGGAGACCGCGATCGACTTTTCGCGCCGTCCCAAGCAGAAAAAACGCAAGTCCGCACCGGTAAAGCGTGCAGCGGACTCGGCATCGACAACGGTGGTACAATAATATGGAAATGAAGAAACCGAATTTGCATAACGCGGAATTCCTGCGCTCGGCGGTGAAGGAAAGTGATTTTCCGCACGACCCGCTGCCGCAGATCGTGTTTGCGGGCAAATCCAACGTGGGCAAAAGCTCGGTCATCAACAAGCTGCTGAACCGCAAGAACTTTGCGCGTGTCAGCGCACAGCCGGGCAAGACCATTCACATCAACTATTTCACGATCGACAAGGCAATGTATCTGGTCGATCTTCCGGGCTACGGCTATGCGCGCGTTTCCAAGGCCGAGCAGCAGCGGTGGGGTGCTCTGATGGAGACCTACTTTGCAATGGATCTGCTGACGCTGGGCATCCAGATCGTGGACATTCGTCACAAGCCGACGCGCGATGATATGACGATGGCAGAGTGGTTCCGCGCATCCGGAAAACCGTGGGTGATTATCGCCAACAAGCTGGATAAAATTAAGAAGAGCCAGCTTGAGGGCAATATTGCGGAGATTCGTCAGACATTGCTGCTGCCGGAGGAAGTGCCGGTCATTCCGTTCTCGGCAGAGAAGGGATTCGGTCGTGATGAGGTGCTCGACCTGATTTTCGAGCACGTTTGCGGAAAGGAAGAGGCATAAATGGATTTTTTCCGCCGTTTTATGGCAGGCCGCTACGGCAGCGACCCGCTCAATAACGCACTGCTCATTCTCGGCATTGCACTCATTATCGTGGCGCGCATTCTCGGCTGGGCGTGGATGAACGTATTCATTCTCGCGTTGCTGTGCCTGTGCTACTTCCGCATGTTCTCGCGCAATATTCAGGCGCGGTATGCGGAGAATGAAAAGTTCATGAGATGGTGGCGTCCGGTATCGAACAGGATTCGCGGTGCACAGGGCCGTTTTGCCGACCGTAAGACACACTGCTATTTCAAGTGTCCGGAGTGCGGTCAGCGCCTGCGCGTGCCCAAGGGAAAGGGAAAGATTATGATTACCTGCCCGCATTGCCACACTAAATTCGATCGAAAGACCTGAAATTAACTGTTGATTACTGTTCAATTTACAAAACGACTGTGCATTAAAAATTGCACGGTCGTTTTGTTACGGTTTCACGGCTAAATCACCAAAATTATCCTTGCTTTTTCTTGCATGTGTTGTATAATAAAGATAGAAAATAGAGCAGGGGTGAGTCCAATGGATATTGATCAGCTGATTGGAAAGTTTTACAACAGATTAAAGAAAGCCGATATTGCCGGCACGGAAGGCAAGGTTGCGGTGCAGTTTAATCTTACGGGTAAGATTACAGGTGTATTCTACATCGAAATCTTGAACGGCAATGTGTCCGTTATGCCGTATGAGTATATTGACCACGATGCAATCGTTTCCGGGTCGATGACGAATCTGGAGAAGGTGCTTACCGGCAAGCTGGTTCCACAGGTTGCTATCGCTGAGGGGAAAATCAAGGTTGAAGGCAATGTGGATAAGGTTATGCTGTTGGCAGAGTTAATGAAGTAATGATGCAAAGCTGCATAGAGGAAGACCCGCCGTACTTTCAGGCGGGTCTTTTATGTAAAAGCATCCAAAGCGATACATGCTGTAGTTGTACAAGGAGAAATGCTCAAAAATGAATAAAAAACAGAAAAAAGCCAAACTGACACTGGATATTATTGCGTGCGCGTTGTCAGCGGTCAGCGCAGGGCTGTCGATTGCGGCTTTTGTAATCAGCCTTGTGCGGAGAAACGAGAAATAAATGTCGAACAGAGACGAAAAAACTCTTGACATTCGCTGTCGAATTTGGTATTCTATTAAAGCTGTCTCTCAGAGACGAGCGCAAAACCGAGAAGTTTGGTTTAGAACCGATTGAGGTTCTGAAAAAGAATTTGAAAAAAGTTC
>NZ_QUDG01000014.1:0-54095 GCF_003474415.1 Butyricicoccus sp. AM05-1
TACCCTCTTGTGCGCCCGCGCGGCGTCAGCGCAGTTCCGTTCGCTTCACAAGCGACACTCTGCCGTTCTGCATCAGAACGCAAAAAAAGAGGAACACTGCTGCCTCGCAGTGTCCCTCTTTGCACATATTACTGGTTTTTGTTTTCCTGATCTTTCTGCTGTGCCGCACGGCGGCGCTCTTTTGCGCTCACAGGAGGCGTTGTCTCCTGCGCTTCAACGAACGCGTGTGTCTCCGGGTCGATGCGCTTATGCCCGCGATAGTCGTTCGTATCCACGGACAGACCGCGCTTTTTCAGCAGATGATTGATCTTCTCGGTCAACATGCTGTACAGCACAGCAAACAGCGGCACGCCGATCACCATGCCCGCGAAGCCCATCACGCCGCCGAACAGCAGAATGGCGAACATGACCCAGAAGCTCGACAGTCCGGTGGCGTTGCCGAGGATTTTCGGTCCGAGGATATTGCCGTCAAACTGCTGCAGCAGCAGCACAAAAATGACGAAATACAGCGCCTGCACCGGACTGATGACCATGATCAGAATGGTGCTCGGAACCGCACCGATGAACGGCCCGAAAAACGGGATGATATTGGTCACGCCGATGATAACCGCAATCAGGAGCGCGTACGACGTCGGCATGGTCATCCAGCCGAACGAGATCATAAGACGCATACCGATAAAGCACAGCACGCCGATGATCGACGAGTCCATCAGCTTGCCGGTGATGAAGCCGCCGAACACGCGGTGGATATGCGCCACACGGGCCATGATGGCATTCGCCTTTTCAACCGTGAAAAGGCTGTACGTCATCTTTTTCGCCTGTGCACAGAAGGTGTCCTTGCTGTTGAGAATGTACAGCGCGATAATGACACCGATCAGCAGGTTCATCAGCACGTTTACGGTTGTAACAACGCCGCTCATCATGTTGCCGAGCTGCGGCAGCAGGTCATTCTGCGCCCAGTTCATTATCTGTGCGGAGAACTGATCGTACAGGCGCATGAAGCTGTGCTCAATTTCCGGGTTGTTGTGCAGCAGCGACGCCACCCAGCCGGATATCTCGTTCATATACAGGTCCATCGAGTCTACCAGCGAGGTGATACTCGTGACCAGCTGCGGCAGCACCATCCACAGCAGCACGCCTACAACCGCCAGACCGAAGGCCAGCGTCAGCGCGCTGCACAAGCCTTTGGCAAGCCGTGTGCCGTTTTTGAATTTACGCGACATCGGCGGCTGCAGATTGCGGTACAGCATGTTGAACACCGGCATGAGCAGGTACGCCATTACAAAGCCGTAGATGAACGGGCTGAGGATGCTGAAAAACTTCTTGATTATGCCCCAGATTGTTGTCATGCGGAACAGCACGAACACGACCAGCACGCAGGCTACAATGACACCTAACGCAGTCAGCCCCCACTCGATATAGTGCGGCTGCAGGTCAAACCGGGACTTTTTTTCCTGATTGGGATCTTCCAACAATAAACTCCTTCCTGTCAGCTGTCAGAGGATGAAAACGAAGATTGAATACGCTTAGTCCTCATCCTCATCAAAGAACACGCGCCACAGCAGGTACAGCCACGTTGCGGCAAACGCTGCGAAGATGATCGCGCGGAACTTCTTGAAGAATTTAGAGAAGCAGGTGCCCAGCCACAGACCGAACGACAGCAGGCAGGTCTCGTAGATGAAGAACTCGATGAGCGAGAAGCCGCGGATCTTTTCGGTCGTGGTGCTCATAAAGCGTCCTGCCTGATCGCAAGCGTTTCCTGCGGTGTGCAGCATCTGCTCGGCACGGCTGCGCAGTGCATCGCGGTCAATACTATCCAGATAGGTTTTCATAGCTTGTTCTCTCCTTTTCGTTTCACCGTATTACGCGGACGTGCTGTCCGTCTGTGCTCCCGGGGTTTGGGGTCCCCGGCGATGCTGCACGGCGTTTTCCCCATCGAGGAAATCCGGCCGAGCCGCATGCCGATTTTTTCTGCCAGTGCGTCGGCGTCCGCGCTGCCCGTCCTGCGCAGAGCCGCCTGCAGGATCAGTCCCGCAGCCCGCGCATCCGACCCGGCCTCGTGGTGGTTCAGGTCGATGTGCAGCGCGGCGGATACCGTATCCAGTTTATGATTTTCCAGCTCAGGCCATACCCGCTTGGACACCTTTACCGTGCATAAGTACCGGCATTCGGGCATTTTCAGTCCGTAATGCGCCAGACAGCTGCAAAGCACATTCGTATCGAACATAGCGTTGTGGCACACGATGACGCTGCCCTCCGCGATGTCGGCGAGCGGCTCCCACACCTCAGCGAACGACGGTGCGTCCGCGACCATCTTCTCCTTGATGTGGTTGACGCGAACATTGCCCCAGTGGAACTTGCCCACGCATTCCGGCGGACGGATGAGCGAGATTTTCTCGTCTACCAGCTGATTATCCTCAAACACGCTTGCGCCGAGTGCGCACGCGCTCAGCGGCGAGGCGTTTCCGGTCTCGAAATCCAGTGCAAGATATCTCATTGCAGCGCCTCCCGTCCGGCCGCGTCCGCGCGTTCCTTCGCCGCGAGCAGCAGTCTGTACAGCGGCGCAAGCTGCCGCATGGTCTTCATCATGAACGGAACAAACGTGCCGTCCAGCACCGGAGCAAAGTCCTCACCGTTTGTGTAATCCACGCCGATCTCCTTGCGGTTCAGCCAGTCCTGATATTCCGGCTTTGCGTCCGGGAATTTCGGGCGCTTGTACATCTCGCCCGCAAGGTGCACCTGCGGACAGCTGTTCACCGCACGAAAGGCGTCAAGAAACAGCCTGTCTTCTGCGAGGATCATTTCGCGCAGCGCTTCCATTTCGCCTCTGCCCCACGCGCCCCAGCAGCCGAAGGCCCAGTATTCGGGATGCAGTTCAAAGTAGTATGCGGGAACAGATTCGCGTTCCCGTCGTGCTCTGCGGAAGAACAGCCACATGTTCGCCCGGTAGAGCGTCTTATCCTTGGTATATCGGGTATCGCGCCGCACGCGGGATACCATGCGGGACGGCACGGTGACGAACTGCGGGTCGATCTTGACCATCTCCGGCGTCATTTCTGCGATCAGTTCGTGAAAGGGCCGGATGGATAACCGCTTGATCTCGTCCTTGTGTGCATCGTAAAATTCTTTGCTGTTTTGCAGACGATTCAGTTGCAGAAGATCCACGCCTTCTGCGGAAAAACCGTGAAATGCCATTTGTGTTGTTAGCCACCTTTTTGTTTTTGACGATTGTGAATCGTCCTTGAAGGTATAGAATACCTAAGGCAATACCACATAATTGAACAAGAGCGATTTACGAGTAATTTTTGCGGACCGGCGAGGCGTGGTTTTGCGGCAATACTTTGTGTATTACCGTGAAATCACAACGAAGTCAGGGCACAAAATTTCCGTAAAGCGCCGCGGCAGCGCGACCGGAGCCTGCGCAAGAAGCCGCAGCTTTAATTGTGTGGTGTTGCCTTATTATATTTTAGCGCGTTTTTTCATTTTCTGCAACAGGAGTTTGACAGTTTTCCGTTCATAACACGTTAATCTCCCTGTGTATTTGTGCAATTTGTTGACCGTCGCTTGACAGAAAGGGTTGTTCCCTGCCGAAAATTCTGGTATACTGAGGATAAGTATATTGATAGAAAAAGGTGGAACGATCATGCTTACTGCTGCCAAAAAAGAATTTATCGAATTTATGATGAGTGCCGACGTACTGCGTTTCGGCGATTTTACAACCAAATCCGGCCGAAAGACCCCGTATTTCGTCAACACCGGCAACTACAAGACCGGCCTTCAGAACTCCCGTCTGGGTGAGTTTTATGCAGCTCTGGTCAAGGAGACCGTCGGCGATCAGTTCGACGCAATGTTCGGTCCGGCGTACAAGGGCATCCCGCTTGCTACCTCGGTTTCCGGTGCGCTGGCCCGCAATTACGGCATCGACAAGCCGTTCTTCTTCAACCGCAAGGAGGCGAAGGACCACGGCGAAGGCGGCAATATCGTCGGCTACAAGCCGCAGGACGGCGACCGCGTGATCATCATCGAGGATGTAATCACCGCAGGCACCGCTATCCGCGAGACCATGCCGGTGCTGCAGGCCTGCGCAGATGTGAAGGTTACCGATATGTTCATTTCGGTAAACCGCTGTGAGGTCGGCCAGAACCCGGGCAAGACCGCTGTTATGGAGGTCGGCGAGGAGTTCGGCATCAAGGTGCACGCACTCGTTACCGTGCAGGATATCCGCGAGTATCTTGCGGATAAGGAGGAGTATGCTCATCTGCTGCCGCTGATGGATGCTTATATGAAGCAGTATTGCGTGTTCTAAGTTCCGGCATAATTGCATAAGAAAACAAAAAGAACGCTCGATGGAGCGTTCTTTTTGTTTGCCTTTTCCCACTGCTGTGCTATATTAGAACCACAATGGAATACACCCGTCTGCATAACATTTCTATCCGTGAAGCGCATGAAATCCTGCATAACGATTAAGCATCGCCCACTTCGGGCGGTGCTTTCATTTTATCTCACTTTTCCGTCTGCAAAGTCTGCAAAAACTTACGCATCCTGTGGCAAGCCTCGCGCAGATGGTTCATCGAGTACGAATACGAAATACGCACATGACCCTCACCGCTCTCACCAAAGGCGCTGCCCGGAATGACCGCGACCTCCTGCTCATGCAGCAGTCTCTCGCAGAATTCGTCACTCGACAGGCCGGTAGACTCGATCGACGGGAACATATAGAACGCGCCCTGCGGCTCAAAGCACTCGAGGCCCATGCTCCGCAGCTCGCCGAGCAGGTAGCGGCGGCGCAGGTCATACTGCTCGCGCATGCGCTCGATATCGTCCTCGCCGGTGCGGATAGCCTCAATGCCCGCGAACTGCGCGGTCGTCGGCGCGGACATAATACCGAACTGATGAATCTTGCAGATGTGGCGCATCAGCTCCTTCGGGCCCATTGCCCAGCCGAGACGCCAGCCGGTCATCGCATAGGACTTGGAGAAACCGTCCACAACAATGGTGCGCTCCTTCATGCCGTCCAGCTCCGCAAAGCAGACGTGGCGATCCGGGCCGTAGGTCAGGCTGTTGTAAATCTCATCCGACAGCACGATGATGTTCGTGTCCTTGATGACCGTCGCAATCGCCTGCAGCTCATCGCGCGTCATAATCGCGCCGGTCGGGTTGTTCGGGTACGGCAGAATGAGCAGCTTGGTGCGCGGTGTAATAGCAGCGCGCAGACTGTCCGCCGTCAGCTTGAACTGGTCCTCCGCGCGGGTCGGCAGCGGCACCGGAACACCGCCTGCCATCTGCGTCAGCGGCTTGTAGCATACAAAACTCGGCTCCGGAATGAGCACCTCGTCACCCACGTTGACAATCGCACGGATGGTGTTGTCGATCGCCTCAGAGCCGCCGACCGTCACAAGGATCTCCTTGTCCGCATCGTAGCACAGGCGGTACTTGCGGCGCACGAGCGCAGCAATCTGATTGCGCAGCTCGGCGAGACCCCAGTTGGAGGTATAGAAGGTCTGTCCTTTTTCCAGAGACTGAATGCCGGCGCGGCGAATCTGCCACGGCGTTTCAAAATCCGGCTCGCCCACACCGAGCGAGATCGCGTGCGGCATTTTAGCCGCCAGTTCAAAAAAGCGGCGAATGCCGGAAGGCTGTACCTCTTTTACACGCGCAGAGAGAATCTGCTCGTAGTTCACCATGCCATGACCTCTCTCTTATCGCTGTCTGCCGGGTCGAATTCCACACTGTTGTCCTTGTATTTTTTGAGGATGAAATGCGTACCGGTGGACAGCACGTTCTCCATCGGCGCCAGCTGCTCGGAGACAAAGCGGGCAACCTCGCGCATGGTGCGTCCCTTGATGATAACGGTCAGATCGAAGCCGCCGCTCATCAGATACACGCTCTCCACCTGATGGTGCGAATAGATCTGACGGGCGATCTCATCAAAGCCCATACCCTTCTGCGGGGTGATCTTGACCTCGATGAGTGCGGTTACGCTCTCCTTGGATGTTTTATCCCAATCGACCACGGTCTTGTAGCCGAGGATCGTCGAATTCTTCTCATACGCGTTGATCGCAGCAGCCACGTCCTCCTCGGTCTCACCGAGCATCGCGGCCAGCTGTGCCGGAGTCAGACGCGCGTCCTGCGCCAGCAGATCAAGCAGCTTTTCAGGGTTTTTCATAATAAATGACCTCCCTTTTTCGTTTTTCAAGAATTACTTTATTATAGCACTGCGGTGCAGTTCTGTCTACGCTTGGAGTAGAAATTTTGCGATTGCGGAATGAAGAATTAAAAGAAGTCCGAAAAATTTTCGGACTTCTTTCATTACGCAAAAATCAACGAACCACAGCGCCCTGATCTGCAGAGGTGACCAGACGCGAATAGCGGTACAGCCAGCCGGACTTGACATTCGGCTCACGCGGAACGTACTTGGCACGGCGTGCCTCCAGCTCCTCGTCGGAAACATTGACATTTACCTTACTGTTCGGAATATCGATGGAGATGATATCGCCTTCCTGCACCAGACCGATCTCGCCGCCGGAAGCAGCCTCCGGCGAAACGTGGCCGATGGATGCGCCGCGGGACGCACCGGAGAAACGGCCGTCGGTGATGAGCGCAACCGTGGTATCCAGCTTCATGCCGGCCAGCGCAGAGGTCGGGTTGAGCATCTCGCGCATACCCGGACCGCCCTTCGGGCCTTCGTAGCGGATGACAACAACGTCACCCGGCACGATCTTGCCGTTGTAGATGGCGGAAATTGCGTCCTCCTCACAGTCGAACACGCGTGCCGGACCTTCGTGCACCATCATTTCCGGCGCAACTGCCGAACGCTTGACAACGCAGCCGTTCTTTGCGATGTTGCCCCACAGAACAGCGATGCCGCCGGTCTGCGAATACGGATTCTCGAGCGGACGAACGACCTCCGGATTCTTGTTGACAACGCCCTCAAGGTTCTCGCCGACCGTCTTGCCGGTACAGGTGATGAGCGACAGGTCGAGGAAATCGCGCTTGGTCAGCTCCTTCATGATGGCCGGAACACCGCCTGCCATGTAAAGCTGCTCAATGTGGTGCGGGCCTGCCGGAGCCAGATGGCAGATGTTCGGCACCTTGCCGGACAGTTCGTTCAGGGTCTCAAGCTGCAGCGGAACGCCTGCTTCATTTGCGATTGCCAGCAGGTGCAGAACCGAGTTGGTCGAGCAGCCGATCGCCATCTCACAGGTCAGCGCGTTGCGGAATGCTGCCGGCGTGAGGATGTCGCGCGGCTTGATGTCCTTCTCGATCAGCTCCATGATCTTCATGCCGGCGTGCTTTGCCAGATGAATACGGGCCGCCGAAACCGCCGGGGTCGTGCCGTTGCCCGGCAGCGCCATGCCGATGGCTTCAGACAGGCAGTTCATCGAGTTTGCTGTGTACATGCCTGCGCATGAGCCGCAGCCCGGGCAGGAATTGCACTCGGCTTCGTAGAAGGTCTCCTCGTCCATCATGCCGGCCTTGTAGGCACCGACCGCCTCGAAGGTCTTGGACAGGGATACCTCCTCACCGCCGAAATGGCCTGCAAGCATCGGGCCGCCGGAAACCAGGATGGACGGAATGTTCAGACGAGCGGCAGCCATCAGCATGCCGGGCACGATCTTGTCGCAGTTCGGGATGAGCACCAGACCGTCCAGCTGGTGCGCCTGCGCCAGCGTCTCTACGCTGTCCGCGATCAGCTCACGGCTTGCCAGCGAATATTTCATGCCGATGTGGCCCATCGCGATGCCGTCGCATACGCCGATGGCCGGAACGAGCACCGGCGTACCGCCTGCCATGCGAACGCCTGCCTTAACCGCATCCGCGATCTTATCGAGGTTGATATGGCCCGGGATGATCTCGGAATATGCCGAAACCACACCGATGATCGGCTGATTCATTTCCTCGTCGGTCATACCGCAGGCGCGCAGCAGCGAACGGTTCGGCATGCGCTCGGGTCCTGCAGTGATGTTGTCACTTCTTCTCACGGGGATTTTCCTCCTTTGAAAGCAGTCCAGCAGACTGCCTGATAGAAAAAACGGGCGGACGGGAAAATCCGTCCGCCCGTTCGGGGTAGCTTTTTATACGCGCCTGCGGCGCGCATTCAATCGGATTGCATCGCAATCCGTAAAAACCGGGAGCATGTATCTCGGTTTTTACACAAGGGAGTAAATCAGTGTGCCGCGCAGCGACGCGCTGATTTGCTCACAGGATATGTCCGAGCGTAGCTCGGCATATCCCCTCGTTTGAAATCGTGATTTCAAACGAAGAAGATTACTTCTTCAGCCAGCTCATCATGCCGCGCAGCTTCTTGCCGGTCTCCTCAAGCTCGGTGTCTGCTTCCAGAGCACGGGTAGCGAGGAACTTGGCACGACCGCCTGCACGGTTCTCCTGAATCCACTCGGATGCGAAGGTACCGTCCTGGATCTCGCGCAGGATCTTCTTCATCTCCTTGCGGGTCTCCTCGGTGATGATGCGCTTGCCGGTGCGGTAATCACCGTACTCAGCGGTGTCGGAGATGGAGTAACGCATCTTAGCGAAGCCGCCCTCGTTGATCAGGTCAACGATCAGTTTCATCTCGTGAACGCACTCGAAGTAAGCGTTCTCCGGAGCGTAGCCAGCCTCAACCAGAGTCTCAAAGCCAGCCTTCATCAGCTCGCAAACGCCGCCGCAGAGGACAGCCTGCTCACCGAACAGGTCGGTCTCGGTCTCGGTCTTGAAGGTGGACTCGAGGATGCCGGCACGGCCGCCGCCGATACCGCAGGCGTATGCCAGAGCGATGTCCATAGCCTTGCCGGAAGCGTCCTGATATACGCAAGCCAGATCCGGAACACCCTGACCCTCTTCGTATGCACGACGAACGATGTGACCCGGGCCCTTCGGAGCAACCATGATAACGTCAACGTCAGCCGGCGGAACGATCTGCTTGAAGTGGATGTTGAAGCCGTGCGCGAAAGCCAGTACGTTGCCCGGCTTCAGGTTCGGAGCGATAACGTCCTTGTAGATGTCAGCCTGCTTCTCATCCGGGGTCAGCATCATGATGATATCGCCTGCTGCTGCTGCCTCAGCCGGAGTCATAACCTCCAGACCGTAGTCCTTCGCCTTCTTCTCGTGCTTGGAGCCCGGGCGCAGACCAACTACAACATGTACACCGGAATCCTTCAGGTTCATTGCATGAGCATGACCCTGGGAGCCAAAGCCGATGATTGCAACGGTCTTGCCGTCGAGCAGAGACAGGTTGCAGTCTGCGTCATAAAACATCTTTACCATTTTTATTTCCTCCTAAAAATTTATAAAGAGTCAATTATATGAATCAGCAGTCAGTAATCAGTGATTGCAAGGGGCTTCCTCCCCGGTTATGAAACATTTCTCCGGCGCGGCAGCGCTTTTCATTCCCAATTTCTAACTCCTAATTAACCAACATTATTTTTCGATTGCCGTAACGCCCGAACGGCTCATCTCGAGAATCTTAAAGTTCGAGATGACGTCGAGGAAGGCATCGATGCGGCTCGGCACTTCGGACAGCTCGATGATGATCTCGCTCTCCTGCGTATCGACCACGCGCGCGCCGTACAGCTCGCACAGCTGGCGAATATCGCTGCGGACACTTACGTCCGGCGTATGCAGCTTGACGAATACCAGCTCGCTGCAGCAGGAGCTGTATTCTTCGAGGTGTACAACGTGCATGACCTCTTCCAGCTTTGCCAGCTGCTTCATGATCTGCTCAAGCACCATATGGTCGCCCTGCACGATGATAGACATGCAGGAAACCTTCGGATTAGTCGTGGCCGAAACAGTCAGCGAGTCGATGTTGTAGCCGCGGCGGCCAAACAGGCTGGATACGCGTGCCAGAACACCGGCGTTGTTCTGTACGGTGACAGAAAGGATATACTTTTCCATGATTTCTCCTTCCTTATTCCGTTACAAGATCGTCAACCGTGCCGCCTGCCGGGATCATCGGCAGGACGCGCTCGTCCTTGTCGATCTGTGCGTCGATCAGCACAGGACCGGTTCGCTTCACCGCTTCCCGCAGCGCGTCGCGCAGCTCGGCGATATTGGTAACACGGACGCCGCGTGCGCCGAAGGCATCGGCCAGTTTGACGTAATCTGTCTTGCGGTGCGGATCGGTCTGCGAGTAACGGCTGCCATAGAACATGGTCTGCCACTGACGCACGTTGCCGAGCACGCGGTTATTCATAATGATCGTGATCACCGGCAGGTTATAGGAAACCGCGGTGCAGATCTCGTTAAGATTCATGTGGAACGAGCCGTCGCCCGTGATGTGGACAACCGTTCTGTCCGGGAAGGCCACCTGCGCGCCGATTGCCGCGCCGTAGCCGAAGCCCATCGTACCCAGACCGCCGGACGTCAGGAACTGACGAACGTGCTTGCGGCCGTTGTACTGTGCACTCCAAAGCTGGTGCTGACCAACGTCGGTTGCGATAATGGTGTCCTCCGGGGTCTCCTCCGCAACCGTGCGGAGCAGCTGGTGCGGATGGATAACGCTCTCGTCGTCCTTCGGCACATAGTCGAGCTTTGTCTGCCACTCAGCAATCTGCGCGCGCCATGCGTCGTGCTTTGCCTCCTTGATATACGGCATAACCTTTTCGAGGAAGGTCTCCGCATCGGAAACAATGGCATAGTCAACGCCGATGTTCTTATTGATCTCCGCGTTGTCAATGTCAACGTGGATAACCTTCGCCGACGGTGCAAAACGCTTGGTGTTGGTCGCAACGCGGTCGGAGAAGCGGGCGCCGATGCAGACCAGCAGGTCACAGCGCTCAACCGCCCATGCGGCAGAAACCGTACCGTGCATGCCGATCATGCCGAGGCTGAGCGGCTCGGTATCCGGGATGCAGCCGATGGCCATCATGGTGTGCGCCGACGGAATATCCGCCTTGCGCTGCAGCTGCAGCAGCATGTCGCCTGCGTCAGAGGTTTCAACACCGCCGCCGTAATAGATCATCGGACGCTCGGAGGCGGCAATCATATCCGCTACGGTCTGCAGCTCTTCGTCCGAAATCTCGTAGGTCTCGTTGATCTCAACCTTGCCCTTCGGGATAAACTCACACTTAGCGGCGGTAATATCCTTCGGGATGTCGATCAGCACCGGACCCGGACGTCCGGAAGCGGCAATGCGGAACGCATCGCGCACGGTGTCCGCCAGATCCTCCACATCACGCACAACGAAATTGTGCTTGGTGATTGGCATGGTGATACCGGCAATGTAAACCTCCTGAAAGGAGTCGCGGCCGATGAGGCTGGTGCCGACGTTGCCGGTGATGGCAACCATCGGGATGGAATCCATATACGCGGTAGCAATACCGGTTACGAGGTTGGTCGCACCCGGTCCGCTCGTTGCCAGGCAGACACCTACCTTGCCGGTCACGCGGGCGTAGCCGTCCGCTGCGTGTGCCGCGCCCTGTTCGTGCGCGGTCAGGATATGTCGAATGCGGTCGCTGTTTTTGTAAAGTGCGTCATAGATGTTCAAAACCGCACCGCCGGGATAACCGAAAATGGTATCAACTCCCTGCTCTACAAGTGCGTCGATCAGAATCTCTGCGCCGTTCTTTACCATTGCGAATCCGCCTCCTTTCTCTCATTTCAACATAGCATACATACTTATGCAGCAGCCGGATAACGATTGCCGCAAGATACCGTATAAACAAAAAGCCCTTGTCTCACAAAGAGACAAAGACCAAAAACTCTGCGGTACCACTCTTTTTGCCACACTGCCCTATTCGGCGGCATGACCACTCACCCGATCGTTTAACGCAGATCATGCGGGATAGCTTACACTGAACCCTGTTTCATTTCATTTCAGCAATCCGGCTCCCGGAGGACTTTCGCACTTTCCGTTTCCCACTGTCTTACACCAGCCGACAGCTCTCTATCATGGGTTCGGGACGCTACTTTTCCGTTCGCAGCCTGTATCTTTTTGAATGTTGTTTATATTATAAAGGCGTTTTCTCAGAATGTCAACGTCTTTCCGACTGCAAATATGCGAAAACTGTCGTGCATATTTCTTTGTTTTTTCGCCATACTACACAATACCAAACATGTACAGTTTTTACTCGGGTAAACTGTGCGATTTTCACAAGCGAAGGAGGTGCGGGCGTATGGCAGTGCCGCTGCTGCGCACGCTGATTTTATACTGCGCGGTCATCTGCGCCGTGCGGCTGATGGGGAAACGGCAGATTGGCGAGCTGGACCCGTCCGAGCTGGTCGTTACCATTCTGGTATCCGATCTGGCGGCTGTGCCCATGCAGGATTTAGGGATTCCGCTGCTCTCCGGTCTGGTGCCGATCGCCACGCTCGTGGTGCTCGAGATTTTTCTCAGCTTCGCCGCACTCAAAAGCCGCAGATTCCGGCGGCTGCTGAACGGTCAGCCGGCCATCATCATCCGCAAGGGTCAGCTCGATATTGACAAGCTGCGGCAAATGCGGCTGACGACCGACGAGGTGATAGAGACACTCCGCAAGCAGAATGTTGCAGCCGTGTCCGATGTGAAATACGGCGTCATCGAGCCGGACGGCACGCTGACGGTTATTCTCAAGCAGCCGCAGCAGCCGGTCACGGCGGAAATGCTCGGCATTACGCCCAAGGATACCGGTCTGCCGCTCGTTGTCGTGTCGGACGGCAAGGTGGTTCCGCGCTCGCTCGAGCTGCTGCACCTCTCCCCTGCGGATATCGAGCGGCGGCTGAAAAACCAGAGTATCGCGGTCGAGGACGTGTTCCTGATGACGCTTGACGACTGCGGCAACACGTTCCTGCAGAAAAAGGAGGGTCGCGCATGAAGCGATTGCTGACGGCTGCCGTGCTGTGTGCCGTGCTCATCCTCGGCAGTGTGCGGAGCATAAGAGCCGTGGATAACACGGCACAGGCGGTCGCCCTCGACGTGGAGAACGACCGCCTAAACGAAGCGCGGGAGACATGGGACGCAGCACAGACCCTGCTCGGCGCTCTGCTGCTGCACAGCGAGATTGATCAGGCTGATCGGCTGTTTGACCGCATGCTTGCCGCGCAGCAAAACGGCTTGACGGACGAATTGGCGCTCGACCGTGCGGAGCTGCTCGCTCAGCTGAGACATTTGCCGGATGTGCAGCGTCCGACGCTTAAAAATCTGTTTTAAGGCAACACCGCACAATTAAAGCTGCGGCGCTTTGCGGAAATTTTGTGTCCTGACTTTGTTGCAGTTTCACGGTAATACATCAAGTATTACCGCAAAACTGCGCCTCGTCAGTACGCAAAATTTGCTCGCAAATCGCTCTTGTTCAATTATGCGGTATTCCCTTAACGGTATTCACGCACCTGCACGGACAGACCGTCCGGATCGTAAACATAGAAGTAGCGCGCGTCCGGCTCCGGCTGACGGATATCGGACGGATTCATGCTGTGCAGGACAGCACGCTCATGCGCGCTGGCGATGTCCTCCGTACCGAAGCAGAGGAACATACCGGATGCCTTGACGGTCTCGCCCTCCGGCATGCCGATCAGCTCCAGCTGGGTTTCGCCGGAGGCGTTCTGCAGGTAGGCAATGCTGCCGCCGTTCGCGGAGAACTGCGTGTGGATCTTGAGCTCGGTGAGCGTCTGGTAAAAATGCAGCGACTTCTCGAAATCGCGCACGCGGAGCGCTAAATGGTGGATGTGCATAGCAGGCACCTCGTTTCGTTGTTTTGTTTTATTGTACAAAGCAGAGTCAGCCTGTGTCAATAGGGAAATTCCGGAGATTAGCACTTGCGAAGCGAAACGAACTCACCTACGCGGCGATGCGCGCAAGAGGGTAGACAACCTGTGGTTTTCCACCCTCTGATTTTCACCCCTTTTCCCTTAGAGGGTCTGGCGCAGATTGCCGTCATGTGACCGCTGCGAAATAGGGGAACGGCAGAGGATTTTTTCTTCCGCAGAGACGCACTGCGTGCGCTCATGTATCCGCGTATTCGCAGCGTCAGATACCATTATTCTGCTACACAGGCGGGCAACTCTACGCTGGGTGCGGCATAACAGTGCCGCACGATTCGTAAGCGCGTTATGATAGACAGGGCCTGCGAGGATAGATTGTACCGAACGCCTAAATTCGCAGGTGTCATCCGTTATAACATGTTAAAGAGTTGCGCAACACGGGTATGTTGCGCCTGCTTAGATGAAATCGCATGTGTAGCAGTAATGTATCTGACCCTGCGAACAGTTTGCGAAAGACACGGAAGAAAAAATCCTCTGCCGTTCCCTTTTTCGAAGCGGTCACATGTAGGCAATCTGCGCCAGACTATCCAAGGGAAAGGTAGGAGTTCAAAGAGGAAGGAAAACCGCAGGTTGTCCTTCCTTTTTGCCCCCGCCGCGGGCGCGGCAACGCTCCCGCCGTCCGCAGACGGCGAATCCCCCGCTGAGGTTCAGCGGAAAACTCTCCGCCCGTTAGGGGCGAACACGCTCACGCAGTTCGCGCGCCCCGGTCAGCCGATGCAGGAAAAAGAGCCGCCCCGTCAGAGCGAACCCACTGCGGCAGTTCGTGTTCCCCAGTCATCCGGTGCAGAAAAAAGGAGCCGTCCGGACGGCTCCCATCTCCCCGGACAAGCAGTAAAATTCCCTCTTGACATTCCGCAATCACCGACTACAATATTACTTAGGAAACGAAGTAATTAAACGAGGTGATTTCATGGATACCGGGCGGCTTATCAACAAGCTATCTAACTGCCTGCGCCGCCGATCAGCGGAAACGCAAAAACGCATTCATATCAGCGGCACCAAAGGTCAGATTCTCAACTATATTTTGATAGAAAGCCAAAAGCACCCGCTCGTACAGCGCGACGTCGAGCAGGAATTCGGCCTGCGGCCTTCCACCGCAACCGAAATGCTGCAGGCCCTGCAGGCTGCCGATCTCATCCGCCGCGAACCCGATCCCGCGGACGCACGGCGCAAATGCATTGTCTGCACTGAAAAAGCCGAAGCCTTCCGTCCCGCCTGCCTGCAGGAGATTACGGAGACCGAAGCCATGCTGCTCCGCGGCATCTCGCCCGAGGAGCGGGACACATTTATGCGGATCGGGCTGAAAATGCTTTCAAATTTTGAAAAAAACGATTAACCATTACCGCAGGGCGGGCTGCCCTGCCGCTTCGATGAAAACAATCGTTAAATTTCCAAAGGAGGGAACGTGAAAAATTTGGATAATGATACTCTCCTCGGCAAAGCGCCGATACCTCGTGCAGTAGCCGCAATGGCGATTCCGAGCGTCATCAGCAGCCTTGTCACCGTGGTGTACAACATGGCGGACACCTTTTTCGTCGGACAGACCGGCGACGCCCTGCAGGTAGCCGCCGTCAGCCTGACCAACCCGATCTTCATCCTGCTGATGGCGTTCGCCAACATGTTCGGCATGGGCGGCAGTGCGATGATCTCGGTCGCGCTCGGCGAGAACAATCACCAAAGCGTGAAGAAAATCTCCTCGTTCATTTCATGGGCGAGCTTGGTCGTCGGCGCAGCGTTTGCCGCCGTGCTGCTGTGCTTCACCGCGCCCATCCTGCATCTGTTCGGCGCGGACGCAAGCACATTTGAGTTTGCCCGCGGCTACACGGTTTACATCGCGTTCGGCGCACCGTTCGTAATCTGGTCGGCGGCAGCCAGCTTCGTTGTGCGCGCGGAAGGCGCGAGCAAGGAGGCTATGATCGGCAGCATGATCGGCACGATTGCAAACATCGTACTCGACCCGGTTTTCGTCTCCGGTCTGGGACAGGGCGCGGCAGGCGCAGCCATTGCAACCACCATCGGCAATATGCTTGCAGCGCTGTACTACCTGTGGTATTTTCTCAAAAAGTCGCGGCGGTTTTCGCTTGCGCCGAAGGACGCGCTCTGCGGCACGCACATTGCCGTGCGCGTGTGCTCTGCCGGTTTCCCGACCGCCATTTTCTCCGCGCTGATGTGTGTTTCAACCATTGTGCTCAACCTGATTCTGGTCGTCTACGGCAACGCGCCCGTTGCGGCGATCGGCATCGTATTCAAAGCGAATATGTTCATCACCTTCCTGCAAATGGGCCTTGCAAACGGTGTACAGCCGATTTTCGGTTACAGCTACGGTGCGGGTGATATCAAGCGTTTTGCCGATACCGAACGTTTTACCAAGCTGTGCTGCTTTGTTGTCGGATTGGCGGCAACCGCGCTCTATTTCTTCCTGCGCGAGCCGATCATCGGCCTGTTCGTGGGCGACAGCGACGTTATTACATACGGCGTGCAGATGCTGATCGCCTACATGCTGTCCGGCCCGTTCATCGGCTCTCTGTTCGTCAATATGAACTGCATGCAGTCGGTCGGACGCGCCCTTCCTGCTACCGTGCTGTCCGTGCTCCGACAGGGTCTGCTGCTCATTCCCCTGCTGTATCTGCTGAATGTCATTGCAGGTCTGAATGGCGTTATTTACGGACAATCCATCACGGATTATATTACCATCATCCTGTCGTGCGTGGTTTGGCGAAGGATTCGGCGTGGATTGGAACAGCGTACCTAATAGAAAACCATACAACAAAAGAGGTCTGCAATGCAGACCTCTTTTCAGTTTGTCAAAAAAGTATTATTTTTAATTTTTACGCTTCGTGCGGCAGCACGCATAAAATAGAATTTGCGAAGCAAATTCATGAAAAGTCGGGGCGTGTACCTGACTTTTTCTTCAGTATTCACTCGAAAGCGTGGTTTCGAGCGAGAGGCTGCTCGAAAAGCGAAGTTTTTCGACAGCCTCAAAAAGAGGTCTGCCCCGCAGACCTCTTTTCCTATTTACTTCGCCAGCATAAAATGTGCCAGCACGGCGATACCGAGGATAATCCGATACCAGCCGAACACCTTGAAATCGTGCTTCTTGACGAAGCCCATCAGGAAACGGATGATGAGCAGTGAGGACACGAACGCGGTGATTGTACCGATGCCGAGGATCATCAGCTCGGTGGATGTAAACGCAAAGCCGAACTTGAGAATCTTGAGCAGGCTTGCGCCGAACATGACCGGAATGGCCAGAAAGAACGTAAACTCCGCAGCCACGGTACGCGACACGCCGAGCAGCAGTGCGCCGACGATGGTCGCGCCGGAGCGCGAGGTGCCCGGGAACACAGCCGCAATCAGCTGGAACATACCGATCATAAATACGGTCGGATAAGTAAGCTCAGTAAGTGCATTGATGCGCGCCGGCTTGCCCTTGTGCGCGTTCTCCACCAGAATGAACGCTGCGCCGAACACGATCAGCGCGATGGAAACCGTCTGGTAATTGTAGAACAGTTCTTCAAACAGGTCATTCCACTTGAGGCCGACGATTGCCGCCGGAACACAAGCTACCAGAATTTTGATCCACAGCTTGACGGTGTCCATATTCAGCACGATGGATGCGCCGCCGTGACGGCCCTTTCGCCGTTCAAACGGGAAAATCTGTCCCCAGAACAGGACAACGACCGCGAGTATCGCACCGAGCTGAATAACCACCTCGAACATGCTGTAAAACGCTTCCGACACATCCAGCTTTACAAACTCATTGAGCAGAATCATGTGTCCGGTACTGCTGATCGGCAGCCACTCGGTGATACCCTCTACAATGCCAAACAGAAATGCTTTGAGCAATTCTATCACAGGGTTTTCCTCCTTAAAATTTTTGTTCAGTTTTTCTTATGTTATTTTATACCTTACCACAACTTATGCCATCCCGCAAGCAAACAAGCGGAAATGTCATAAAAAAGTTATACTTTGCAGCAGGCTGACTTGCCATTCCGCGTGTACCGTGGTATATTATAAATGTATAGTTATGATTGACAGAAAGGTGTTTTCATGGAATATATCACCCACTCACCCGAGGAGACCGAAGCACTCGGCGCAGAATACGCAAAAAGCCTCAAGGCAGGCGATGTTGTTGCGTTCTCCGGCGACCTCGGTGCCGGCAAGACCGCATTCACGCGCGGCGTGCTGCACGGACTCGGCTACAGGGGCCGCGTCACCAGCCCGACCTTTGCCATTGCAAACGAATACGAAACGCCGACGGTCAAGGTCGCGCACTTCGACCTGTACCGCATTCTCGACAGCGAAGCGCTGTTCGAGATCGGCTTTGACGAATATCTCGACGGCAGCCGCATTGTGCTCATCGAATGGAGCGAGAACGCCGCGGACGTTCTGCCGGAAGCCTACAAAACCGTCCATATTGCCTACGGCGATGCGGACAATGACCGCCGCATTACGATTGGAGAAGTGACTGTATGAAAATTCTTGCACTGGAATCCTCGGCGGTCAGCGCGTCTGTCGCGCTCACCGAGGACGAAAAACTGGTGGCGCAGTCCTTTCAGAACTGCGGCCTGACGCACTCGCGCACGCTGCTGCCGATGGCGGAAAACCTGCTGGCAAACTGCGGCGTATCGCTCGCTGACGTGGACGCGATCGCTGTCGCGCACGGCCCCGGCTCGTTTACCGGTGTGCGCATCGGTGTAGCCACGGTCAAGGGGCTGGCGCTCGGCGCGGACAAGCCGTGCCTCGGTGTCTCCACGCTCGAGGCAATGGCATGGGGCGCCCGCGCACTCGGCGGCGACCTGTGCTGCGTGATGGATGCGCGTGCGGGTCAGGTTTACAACGCGCTTTTCACCGTAGAGGACGGCAGGGTACGCCGTTTGTGCGATGACCGTGCGATCAAGCTGACCGAGCTTGCCGAAGAAATCGGAGAAGCGCCGTATTTTCTGGTTGGAGATGGCGCGGATCTGTGTTATAATACTATCAAAGAGAACTGCACCGGTCTGCGGCTCGCACCTGCCGAGCTGCGGTTTGCGACCGGATTTGGTGTTGCCGCCGCCGCACTCCCCCTGTTCCGCGAGGGCAAAGCCTGCTCCCCTCAGGAGCTGGACGCCTTCTATCTGCGTCGTCCGCAGGCAGAGCGCGAGCGCATGGCGCGTCTGGCACAGACCAAATAGCAGACATCACCGCACAATGAAAGCTGCGGCTTCTTGCGCAGGCTCCGGTCGCGCTGCCGCGGCGCTTTGCGGAAATTTTGTGCCCTGACTTCGTTCCGATTTCACTGTAATACACAAAGTATTACCGCAAAACCGCGCCTTGTCAGTGCGCAAAACCCACTCGCAAGTCGCTCTTATTCAATTATGCGATATTGCCTGAAGCAAAAAGTTTTAGGATAAAGGAGATTTTTATTATGGCAACCGTACATGAAATGGACCACCCGCTGATCAAGCACAAGCTGGCGCTGATGCGCGACAAGACCACCGGCGTTAAGGAGTTCCGCGAGGCTGCTGCTGAGATTGCAATGCTGATGTGCTACGAGGCTACCCGCGATCTGCCGCTCAAGGAGATCACCATCGAGACTCCGGTCTCTGATGCACGCGTACAGGTTATTTCCGGCAAGAAGATTGCGCTCGTGCCGATCCTGCGTGCAGGTCTGGGCATGGTTGAAGGCATTCTGGAGATGATTCCGGCAGCTAAGGTCGGCCACATCGGTCTGTACCGCAACCCGGAAACCCTGCAGCCGATCGAGTATTACTGCAAGCTGCCGAATGACATCGAGGATCGCGACGTACTGCTGCTCGACCCGATGCTGGCTACCGGCGGTTCCGCTATCGCTGCGATCGACGGCCTCAAGCGCCGCGGCGTAAAGCACATTAAGCTGATGAACCTCATCGCTGCTCCGGAAGGCGTTGCCGCTGTTCAGAAGGCACATCCGGACGTTGAGATCTTCGTTGCCGGTATCGACGAGAAGCTGAACGACCACGGCTATATCGTTCCGGGTCTGGGTGACGCCGGCGACCGTATCTTCGGCACCAAGTAAGCAATATACCGCTGAATTTTCGGTATCTGCAGTACAATTTCACACCGACCGTTCCTGCAGAGGAGGGTGAACCGTATGACATTTGATGGCATCAAACGCTTTTCTCCATACTGGAATTTTGTCCTTTGCTATGGTCTTGTGACGGCGGTCGGGCTGATTCCCGGTCTGCTGTACGGCAACGAAATGGGGTACTGGCTGCTCGGCTTCTGGCTGATCCTGCCGTTTTCGGCGTTGCTGTGCACGTTTCGTGCGGCATACCGCGCTCTGCCGTGGTACGGTCTGATGCCCGTGTTCGTCGGCCTGTGGGCGATTGTTCTGCCGTTTGCCACGTTCCGCTCGACCGAGATGCAAAGCCTGTTTTACGGGCTTGTTCCCTCGCTGGTCGGCTTAACGTTGGGCGTACTGGTGCGCAAATTTGTATTCTGGTATCAAAACAGATAGAGACACTTTTAAGGACACTTTTGCGGTGCGGCTTATAGCAATCCGAATAGATAATGCGACAAAAGTAGCGCATACAGCGCGTGAATAGCAAGGAGATTTTACGCAGCTATGCTGACGCATAGCAAGTGAAAGCGACGCTGCTATGCGCGTGCTGTATGCGCGCACTTGTTGCAGTATTTGTTTGGATTGCTATAAAAGCCGCACCGTTTTGTTGGGAGAAAATTGAACCTATGCAATTTTACGAACTAAACTCCAGCCGCATGGACTACCGCGAGCTGAGTGCGGACGACCTCGACCTGCTGACGCCGCTCCTGCGCAGTGAGGAAACCATGCAGACGCTCGGCGGCGCACTCTCCTACGAGCAGACACTGGACTGGCTGGTGGATACGCTGCGCCGCTATCAGACCGAAGGCTGCGGCTGGCTGCTCGCACTTGATAAGCCGACCGGCGTTCCCGCGGCTCTGTGCGGCCTGACTTACGAGCAGGTCGGCGCGGAACGCGTGCTGACCGCGAACTGCATCGTCCGGCATGAGCTGCGCGGCATCGGCGTCGGCCGCGAGTGCATCGCCGCGTGCCTGCTGTACGCGTTCGAATCCATGCACGCCGACGAGGTCAGCGCCTTCGTGCAGAAGGATGATCTCGCAGGACTGCATACTGCCGTTGCCTGCCGTATGCAGCCGACCGAAAAGGTCAGCCATACCGCCTTCGGCAAGACCGCACCGTGTGTACGATGTGTGGTTCGGAATCCGCACCTCACAGAGAAGGCAGAAGCGGAAAATGAACCGTCGGAAGATAAAAATAGCACCGAAACGTGAGTTTCGGTGCTCTTTTGTTATCATTTTGTGCGATACGCATTGTTTAGCAATGATGCATGCGGTTTACACGGTGCGCCCGCCCGGCGTCAGCGCAAATTCCGCTCGCTTCGCAAGCGACCAGCCTCACCGATACTGCTCCGCCCAGACAGCCTCATTCGCCTCCAGCGACTTCGGTACATCCAACACCCGCTGGTTCGTGCTGCCGCGAAACCGCAGCTCGATGTTCTTCTCCGCCATGAGAAACGGCCCGTCTACCAGTAAATCCAGCTGCCCGAGCAACTTTTTCACAAATGGATCGCTCAGCTCCAACAGCTGCTCAAACGTGTAGCCCGAGTACGCCATCAGGTGCTTGCCCTTGCGCTTCAGTTCCACCGCAAGATAATACAGCGGCTCCGCCTTACAAAACGGCTCGCCACCCGAGAACGTCACACCCTTGATGAACGGATTGCGGCACATATCCTTCAGCAGCGTGTCCAGCTCAATATCCTGCCCGCCATCAAAGTCGTGCGTCTGCGGATTGTGGCAGCCCGGACAGCCATGCGGACAGCCCTGCACAAACAGCGTATAGCGGAAGCCGGGGCCGTCCACAATGGACTCCCCGACTGTACCTGCAATGCGAATTTTACCTTCCATCAGGCGGTGTGCTCCTGACGCATGGAGCAGCAGCTCGGAACGCTGTGCTTTACGCGGTCGTGCTCCTCCGCGCGCTTGCCGTTGTTGAAGCGGTCGAGCGTACCTACCAGATAACCCGTAATGCGGCGGATACGTTCAAATCCTACACCTTCACCAATCATCGGCTCCTGTGCAGCGATATTCTTAGTTTCCATGATAGAATTCTCCCTTTCCTGTTACTTTTTGACGATTTTCAATGTATTCGGCTGACGGTCGGCTTCTTCGGCAGGGTCGCCGTGATAGCCGATCGTGGTGCTGTTGTAATTTTTATACAGTCCCAGCTTCTGCAGCTTGGACAGCGGAACGCCTTCGCCCTCTCGGCGGCCGCAGCGCGGACATACTTCACCGATAATGCCGGTATAGCCGCAGACCGGATCGCGGTCGATCGGGTGGTTGATCGCGCCGTAGCCGATGCCGGCTTCCTTCATCGCGCGAACGACAGCCTCAAACGCTTCGAGGTTCTGCGTCGGGTCGCCGTCCAGCTCAATGTAGCTGATATGGCCGCCGTTGGTCAGCTCGTGATACGGCGCCTCGCGGGCGATCTTCTCAAATGCCGAAATCGGATAGTAAACCGGCACATGGAAGGAGTTGGTGTAGTAATCGCGGTCGGTAACGCCGGTAATCGTACCGTATTTCTCACGGTCGATCTTGACAAACCGGCCGGACAGACCCTCTGCCGGGGTAGCGATCAGCGAGAAGTTGAGGTGGTATTTCTCGGTTGCCTCGTCCATGCGCTGACGCATGTGACCAACGATTTCAAGACCAAGGTTCTGTGCCTCGTCGCTCTCGCCGTGGTGTACGCCGATGAGCGCCTTGAGGCACTCCGCCAGACCGATAAAGCCGAGCGTCAGTGTGCCGTGCTTAAGCACCTCGCCAACCTCGTCATCCGGACCCAGCTTTTCGGAATCCATCCATACGCCCTCGCCCATCAGGAACGGGTAGTTGCGCACGCGCTTGCCGCACTGGATGCGGAAACGGTCGAGCAGCTGGTCGATTACGAGGTCGATCTTGCGGTCGAGATCCTCGAAGAACCAGTCCAGATCGCCGTGGCTGCGGATTGCGATGCGCGGCAGGTTGACCGACGTGAACGACAGGTTGCCGCGGCCGTAGGTAATCTCACGGGTCGGATCGCACACATTGGACATAACACGCGTGCGGCAGCCCATGTAGCCGACCTCGGTCTCCGGATGACCCGGCTTGTAATACTGCAGGTTAAACGGCGCATCGAGGAACGAGAAATTCGGGAACATACGCTTCGCGGAAACGCGGCATGCCAGCTTGAACAGGTCGTAGTTCGGGTCGCCCTCGTTGTAGTTGACGCCTTCCTTGACCTTGAAAATATGAATCGGGAAAATCGGGGTCTCACCGTTGCCCAGACCGGCCTCGGTCGCAAGCAGCAGCTGCTCCATGACCAGACGGCCCTCCGGAGAGGTATCCGTGCCGTAGTTGAGCGACGAGAACGGAATCTGCGCACCTGCACGCGAGTGCATAGTGTTCAGATTGTGAACCAGCGCTTCCATCGCCTGATAGGTGCCCTTGCGTGTCTCCTTATCCGCGTACTTGCGAGCAAACTTCATGCACTTTGCAACCGTCTTTTCGTCAAGCGTCTCGGAAAGTGCCTTAGCCATCGCTTCGTCGTAGCCGTTGCCGCCTGCCAGACAAGCCCACTTGCCGGTCTCCTGCTCGACACGCTCGGTCAACGCACGCGCATCGACCTCGTTGTTGTCGTCCTCACCGAACACCTCGAGGGCCTTGGCGAGATTGTCGCGGAACAGCTTGCGGAAGGTCTTGCGCACACCCGGCGCCATCGAATAATCGAAGTTCGGCACGCTCTGACCGCCGTGCTGGTCGTTCTGGTTGGACTGGATGGCGATGCACGCCAGCGCGGAGTACGAACGGATGTCGTTCGGCTCACGCAGGAAGCCGTGGCCGGTGGAAAAACCGTCGCGGAACAGCTTCAGCAGGTCAATCTGACAGCAGGTGGTGGTCAGCGTCAGAAAATCCAGATCGTGGATGTGGATATCACCCTCGCGGTGTGCCTTGGCGTGCGCCGGATCGAGGATGAACATCTCGTAGAACTGCTTGGCACCCTCGGAGCCGTACTTGAGCATGGTGCCCATCGCGGTATCACCGTCGATATTGGCGTTCTCGCGCTTGACGTCGTTCTCGAGCGAGGACTTGAACGTCAGATCCTCGTACACCTTCATCAGGCGTGTGTTCATCTCACGCACGCGGGTGCGCTCGTTGCGGTACAGGATGTACTTCTTGGCCGTGCGGGCATGTCCGCTTTCAATCAGAACCTTCTCAACAGTGTCCTGCACCTGTTCAACGGTGGGAGTTTCGGTTCCAGCAGTCTCCTCCAGCGTTTTTTCGACCTGCTCTGCCAGCTCCTGCGCCATATCGTGATCCTGGCCGCCGGAGGCCTGTGCTGCGCCGAAAATTGCATTTGTGATCTTGTCGATCTCAAAGGGAGCCATGCGCCCGTCCCGCTTGACGATCTGCTGAATCATAAAGAAAAATCCCTCTCTCATACAAAAACCGCCTAACGGCGATTTCTTGATTATTTACTAAATTATGTAGTGGTGCATTCAATATCGCACAACATCTTGTGTCTGCTTATCTCTTGCTTATATATTCTACCGCCGAAACACCGCCCTGTCAAGGCGCTAAATTCTTTTTGGCACATTTGCAAGAAAAGCACTATTTTTATTGGAGCATTCTCTAAACTTTTCCTCTTGACTCGAAAAAATTATCAGAAAAGCGCGACAAATTCCACAAAGTTTCTCTTTTATTTTCTCTGTGGTAATTTCTCCCGCAAAAAAGCAGATACACTATATATGGTATCCGTTCTATTCCCTATCGCAAGACGAAAAAAGAACCCCGGAACAGGATTCCGAGGTTCTTTGGTTTCGATCAGAAAATGATCTTATGCCTTGCCGTTGCAGCCCAGAACATTGATCAGCTTGTGGGTAACCATGTCCTTGACAGCCTGACGAGCCGGCTTCAGGTACTGGCGCGGGTCGAAGTGATCCGGATGCTCAGCGAAGTGCTCGCGGATAGAAGCGGTGATAGCCAGACGAATATCGGAGTCGATATTGATCTTGCAGACGGACAGCTGTGCAGCGTGACGCAGCTCTTCCTCCGGAATGCCGATTGCATCCGGCATCTTGCCGCCGAACTTGTTGATCTTGTCAACAAACTCACGCGGTACGGAAGAGGAACCGTGCAGTACGATCGGGAAGCCCGGCAGACGCTTGGAAACTTCCTCGAGTACGTCGAAACGCAGCGGAGGCGGAACCAGAATGCCCTGCTCGTTGCGGGTGCACTGCTCCGGAGTGAACTTGTAAGCGCCGTGAGAGGTGCCGATTGCGATAGCCAGAGAGTCACAGCCGGTGCGGGTTACGAACTCCTCAACCTCTTCCGGATGGGTGTAGGAGGAATCCTCAGCGGAAACCTTTACGTCGTCCTCTACGCCAGCCAGGGTGCCGAGCTCAGCCTCGACAACAACGCCGTGAGCGTGAGCATACTCTACAACCTTCTTGGTCTCCTCAACGTTCTCGTCGAACGGACGGGAGGAGCAGTCGATCATAACGGAGGTGAAGCCGCCGTCGATGCAGGCCTTGCAGGTCTCGAAGTCCGGGCCGTGGTCCAGATGCAGAGCGATCGGAATGTCCGGGCACTCCTTAACAGCAGCCTCTACCATCTTAACGAGGTAGGTGTGGTTTGCGTAAGCGCGTGCGCCCTTGGATACCTGCAGGACTACCGGAGCGTGCTGCTCCTGGCAAGCCTCGGTGATACCCTGAACGATCTCCATGTTGTTCACGTTGAAAGCGCCAACAGCGTAGCCGCCGTCGTAAGCCTTCTTGAACATCTCAGTAGTAGTAACTAAAGGCATGGGAATACTTCCTTTCTGATAAAAACTGAATCTTAAAAATTCTGCTTTTATTCTATCAGTTAAGCAGGCTAAAATCAAGTCCATATCCAAAAAATCCTGTCATTTTTTCGCCGAATTCCTGCGGCAACTTTGCCAAAATTGCCAAACCTGCCGAAAACGCAGGATTTTCATTGATTTTTTTCATATTATATGATACTCTTTATGAGTAAGAAAATGCATGGCACAGCTCTGCGTTTTAATTTGCTTAGGAGGTTTTATCAATGAGTGAACTGAAAGGCGCTTGCGTCATCGGTCAGTCGGGCGGCCCGACTTCCGTAATCAACTCTTCTGTTCTGGGTGCGCTGGAGGCAGCACTGGACAATCCGTCCATCACCCGCGTATTCGGCATGGCACACGGCATCAAGGGCCTGCTGAACGACGACCTGTATGATATCGACAAGGAAGACCGCGACGAGCTGGCTCTTCTGCGCTACACCCCGTCCTCTGCACTGGGCTCCTGCCGCTACAAGCTGGCTGATCCGGATGTTGACGACACCGATTACAAGCGCATCCTTGAGATCTTCAAGAAGTACGACATCCGTTACTTCTTCTACAACGGCGGCAACGACTCCATGGATACCTGCAACAAGGTTTCCAAGTATATGATGAAGTCCGGCTACGAGTGCCGCGTAATGGGCATTCCGAAGACCATCGACAATGACCTGTTCGGCACCGACCACTGCCCGGGCTTTGCTTCCGCTGCCAAGTATATCGCTACTTCCTGCATGGAGATCTATCAGGACGCTCGCGTATACGACACCGGCATGGTCTGCGTCGTAGAGATCATGGGCCGTCACGCTGGCTGGCTGGCAGGTGCTGCCGGTCTGGCTACCGCTATGGGCGCAGGTCCGGATCTGGTTTACCTGCCGGAGACCGACTTCGACATGAAGAAGTTCCTGGCTGACGTAAAGCGCATCTACGACGAGAAGGGCAACTGCCTGGTAGCTGTTTCCGAGGGTATCCACTACGCTGACGGCTCCTTCGTATCCGAGGCTAAGACCTCTGCTACCGACGGCTTCGGCCATGCACAGCTCGGCGGTCTGGCTTCCATGCTGGCTGACACCGTTAAGAACGAGCTGGGCTGCAAGGTTCGCGGCATCGAGCTGAGCCTGCTGCAGCGCTGCGCTGCTCACTGCGCTTCCAAGACCGACGTTGACGAGTCCTATATGTCCGGCAAGGCTGCTGTTGAGAACGCAGTTGCAGGCAAGACCGACTACATGCCGGGCTTCAAGTGTACCCGTGACGAGAACGGCTACAAGTGCGAGATCGAGCTGCTGCCGCTCTCCGAGGTTGCCAACACCGAGAAGAAGGTTCCGCGTGAGTGGATCAACGAGGAAGGCAACGGCGTAACGCAGGAGTTCGTTGACTACGCTCTGCCGCTCATCAACGGCGAGAACGTTGGCCCGAAGGTATCCGGTCTGCCGCGCTTCGCTAACCTGAAGAAGATCAAGGCTGAGGCTTGATTTTCCGCGCAAACTGAATATTCTGCGCCTTGCGGCGTGTGAACGCAAAAACGGGTAGAGCCGCAAGGCTCTGCCCGTTTGCTTTTAAGAGGAATTTCCTGTATGAATCTTTTTCAATCCAAGAAAAATCTGCTGCTGCTTGCGGCTTCCGTCATCGTCTGGCTGGGCACCTGCCTGCTCGCCATGCACTGGAACACCGTGTATGACGGTGCCGTCGGCGGGCCTCCCACCTATCTGTGGGTGTTCGCGCCGGTTGCGCTCATCTTCAACATTTTTATGAACAGCAGACCCAGTAATCCCGACGGCAGGGACCACAGCCGCTGGGCGCAGGCGCTGCTCGTCTTTCTGGTGGCGCTAATGCTGTTTATTGCCCTGCTGTCCGGCATGAACCCGCTGTATGAGATCAGCTTCTGGTGGATTGCGGCGCTGATCGTGCTGTCCTTCATCGGCCTGCTGATCGGCAAGTGCATGAACCACCCTCTGCAGGAGGCTTCGCTGCGGCAGTCCGCCTATACCATCTTCCTGCTGTACCTGTCCTACGCCATCGCGCAGCTCGGCATGATCGCCGTGCTGCATCCGGTGTCCGTTGACGAAATTATCCGCACCGGACAAGCGGCAGGCGGTCAGAGCGGTGAATATGTCGGCCGCCTGACCAGCGATACCGCAGAGCACCCCCTCGGCGTGTATTTCTTCACCAGCGCGGATAAATTGCAGTGGTACTACTACGATGTGCTGACCGGCGAAGCCGCTGACGATTATCACAGTTCCTACGAACCCGCTTAACAAATCGAGGTGTTCCTATGTTTGAAATCATCAAGGATCCGACCTTTTCCGCGCGCAATATCCCGCTGGGCATCCTCGAAGTCACCTACCCTGACCGTTCCCAGTGGAACGCAAAGGAATTTTACGACCTCGTTCATGCCGAGCTCGACCAGCTGCACGAAAAGTACACGGATTACGACCGCAAGGCCGTTTTCGGTGAAAACCCGTACTTCCGGTTCTTTAAGAAGTTCAAAAAAACCTATCCTGTCATGCAGCAGTTTGAATCCGTGCTGTTCAAGGGCCGTCCGTTCCCGGAGGAGGACCCGGTGATGGGTGTTCCCTTCCTGCTGGAGCTGACCACGTTCGTACTCTCCGGCACACATGATATCGACCGCATGGACGGTCCGCTGACCATCTTCACGCCGAGCGAAAAGCTGCCGTTCCTGGGTATGCGCGCCGCAAGCACGCATACCTACCCGAAGGACATCTGCGGACGCGATAACTCGGGTATCATTTTCAGCATGATCGCCGGTGCGGACGACCGAACCTGCATCCATCCGGACAGCCGCCATGTGTTCCACCCCGTGTTCGGCACGCCGGATACCGATAAGGCGGTTATCGAGAACGCACTCCGGCGACTCGAGTTCTTCGTGAAGGTTCTGGCGCCGGATGCGGTCGCAGAAAGCACAATTCTGTAACGAATTTACACTCAGGTTTTCTGTTTTCGTAGGGCAGAATAGTTTAACCCTTAACTGCAAAACAAAAAAAGCTCTCTGAACAAAGTTCAGAGAGCTTTTCTTATCTGTGCTTACTTTTTCAGCGTTTTTGCAAAGCTGTCCTTCAGAGTTACAATGCGGTTGAAGCGGCCGCTCTCGCGGTCCTTGCAGTAATAGCCCATGCGGACAAACTGGAAGCGCTCGCCTTCCTTGGCATCAGCCAGCGACGGCTCGAGCTTGCAGCCAGTCAGCTTCTTGAGCGAATCCGGATTGAGGTAATCCAGATAATCCGTGCCCTCCGGTACGTCATTAACGTTCTCGAGGGTGAACAGATTATCGTACAGATACAGGTCCGCGTCAATGGCGTGCTCGGCAGATACCCAGTGAATGGTGCCCTTGACCTTGCGGCCGTCCACCGGCATACCGTTGCGGGTCTCAAGATCAGCCGTGCAGCGGATTTCCACGATCTCGCCATTGTCATCCTTGACGATCTCGTTGCACTTGACGATATACGCGCCCATCAGACGAACCTCGCCGTCCGGCTTGAGGCGCTGGAACTTCGGAGGCGGAACCTCCGCGAAATCGCTCTTTTCGATATACAGCTCACGGGTGAACGGAACCTTGCGGCTGCCTGCTTCCTCATTGCGCGGATTGTTCGGCACTTCGAACTCCTCGCACTGACCCTCCGGATAGTTGGTGATAACCAGCTTGACCGGCTCGGTGACTGCCATACGGCGCAGTGCGGTCTCGTTCAGCTCCTCGCGGATGCAGTGCTCGAGCAGCTTGATGTCAACCAGAGAGTTGGCCTTTGCGATGCCGGCGCGCTGTACAAAATCGAGGATGGCGCTCGGCGTGTAGCCGCGGCGGCGCAGCGCACACAGCGTAGGCATACGCGGATCGTCCCAGCCCTCAACGTGCTTTTCAAATACCAGCTGGCGCAGGTAACGCTTGGACATAACGGTGTGCGTTACGTTCAGGCGGGCAAACTCGCGCTGCTTGGGATGATGCGGCAGCGGACAGTTGTCAACCACCCACTCGTACAGCGGACGGTGATTCTCGAACTCAATCGAGCACATGGAGTGCGTGATGCCCTCAAGTGCGTCCTGAATCGGGTGTGCAAAGTCGTACAGCGGATAGATGCACCACTTATCGCCCTGACGGTGATGATGTGCACGCACGATACGATAAATCGCCGGGTCGCGCAGGTTCATGTTCGGGCTGGCCATGTCGATCTTTGCACGCAGCGTCTTGGAGCCGTCGGCAAACTTGCCGTCGCGCATGTCCTGGAACAGCTGCAGGTTTTCCTCAACCGAACGGTCGCGGTACGGGCTCGGCTTGCCCGGCTCGGTCAGAGAGCCGCGGTACTGGCGCATTTCCTCCTGCGTCAGATCGTCAACATACGCCTTGCCGTCCTTGATCAGCTGTACCGCGCAGTTAAAGCAGGTTTCAAAGTAGTCCGAGCCGTAGTACACACCGCCGCTCGGCTCCTCGCCGGTCAGCCACTTGATGTCCTCCCAGATGGAGTCTACATACTCGGTATCCTCCTTGACCGGGTTGGTGTCGTCATAGCGCAGATTGAACAAGCCGTTGTATTTTTTCGCGATAGACCAGTTGATGAAGATGGCCTTAGCCGAGCCGATATGCAGATAACCGTTCGGCTCCGGCGGAAAGCGGGTGTGGATGCGCTCGGAAAGACCGTTCGCAATGTCCTCATCAATAATTTCGGTCAGAAAGTTATTTACGTTTTCCATCATAGTGATATTCCCCTTTTATCGAATTAGTAATTAGTAGTTAGCAATCAGTAATTATAGGGGTGCTGCCGCACCATCGCCTTTGCTTCCGGCGCGGCAGCGCCTTAATTACTAATTTCTCATTCCTAATTCCTAATTATCAGAGCGTTTTCGCGCACTTATCAAGTCTCTCGAGCACCTTATCCTTACCCAGAATACCCATTACGGTCTGGAGGTCCGGTGCGTTCTGGCGGCCCGCCACTGCTACGCGGACAACCATGGACACATCACCGACGGCGCCCTTATAGGCGGTCGGGTCAGCCTTATACGCCTTGGTATCGGCTGCATAACCGTGTGCAGAAGCGATCTGCTTCATCTTGTCGAAGAAGCCATCCGGCGTATCGTTCTCGTCGAACATGCCTGCAAAATCGCTCAGAATTGCCTTGGCGTCCTCGGCGGAAACGCGCTCCGGCATGGTGTAATCCGGCTGGAACAGCTCGTCGAACATGAAGTCCATGTAGCCCTTGGCATCCGACCACAGCGCAAGATCCTTGCGCGGCTTTTTGCCGCCGCGTCCGATGGCGAGGTACGCCTTAGAGAATGCCGGGTCGCGGGTCAGCAGTGCGTTAAATTCCTTGTCGTTGACAGCAGACCACTCGGCAACAAAGTCGTAAACCTGCTCTGCCGTCATGCGCGAAATAACATTCTTGGAAACGTCGCGCAGCTTTTCGATGTCAAACAGCGCACCCGAGCCGCTCATCTTCTTGGTGGTGAACTGGAAATCGTTCATCGGCAGGTCCGGATTTGCGCGGCGCCACTCCTCGAAGTTGGAGTTAAGGAGCGTCATCAGGTACTCCAGTACCGCCGGCACCGGATAGCCCTCCTGCGCGTAGAACGTCAGCGCCAGCTCCGGGTCCTTGCGCTTGGACAGCTTGCGCTTGCCGCCGGTCTCCGGGTCGATCTTCATCAGCTGGGCGGTGTGTGCGTACTTCGGCGCCTTCCAGCCCATCGCGCGGAACAGCTGCAGGTGCACCGGCAGCGTTGCCAGCCACTCCTCGCCGCGGACAACGACGGTCGTGCCCATCAGATGGTCGTCCACAACGTGCGCAAAGTGGTAGGTCGGGATGCCATCCGACTTGAGGATAACCACGTCCTGATCGTTCTCGGTGACTTCCATCTTGCCCTTTACGAGATCCTCGTGGCGGATCTTGTGCTCAATGCTGCCCTCCGAGCGGAAACGAACAACATACGGCGTGCCCTTGGCGAGCTCTGCCTCGATGTCCTCCATCGGACGGTCGCGCCATACGGCGTACTTGCCGTAGTAGCCGAAGTTTTCCTTGTTCTTCTCCTGCTGCTCGTGCGCGGCGGAGAGCTCCTCCTCGGTGCAGAAGCACGGGTACGCCATGCCGCGCTGCACGAGGGACTTGACGAAGGTCTGGTAGATCTCGGCACGCTGGCTCTGTCGGTACGGACCGTAGATGCCGGTCTCGCCGTCAGTCGTTGCACCCTCGTCGAACGGCAGGCCGAACGACTTGAACGCGTCGATGATCATCTGCACGCCGCCCTCTACCTCACGCTTGCGGTCGGTGTCCTCAATACGCAGATAAAATACGCCCTTGGACTGATGCGCCAGGCGCTCATCCACCAGTGCGCCGTACAGGTTGCCGAGGTGCATGAAGCCGGTCGGGCTTGGGCCCATACGGGTTACCTTTGCGCCCTCGGGCAGCTCGCGCTTGGGATAGCGAGCCTCCATCTCCTCCGGCGTGGTATTGATATGCGGAAACAGCAGTTCCGCCAAACGGTTGTAATCCATTTATCTCTCACTCCAACTCGTTAGACTGCGCGGAGACGCGGTTTGTGCGCTCCACGAGTGTTTTTCCCATAATAGTATTATTTTAGCACACGATTGCGGTCTGTGCAAGACGTAAACTGCGGTTTCGCTGCTTCCTGCGCATATAGAATGGGCGCCAACCTTTGGCGGGGAGGTTCGCCGCACCCGCGGCGGCGGGCAAGAGGGTAGACACCTGCGGTTTCTACCCTCTGATTTTCACCCTTTCCCTAACGTGGGAGTGTCGCTTGCGAAGCGAACGGAAATTGCGCTGACGCCGCGCGGGCGCACAAGAGGGCAGACACCTGCGGTTTCCACCCTCTTGTGAATCTCCCCTTTCCCTTAGATAGTCTGGCGCAGATTGCCGACATGTGACCGCTGCGAAACAAGGGAACGGCAGAGGATTTTTTCTCTGCTGCGGACGGACTACCTTCGGAGTCCGTCCTCTTGAGCAGCCTATTCGCAGTGTCGGCGACCGTACTGCTACACAGGCGGTTTACTCTACGCAGGCGCGACATAACAGTGTCGCGCAAGTCGTCAGCACGTTATAATAGACAGGGCCTGCGAAGATAAATTGTACCAAACGCTTAATTCGCAGGTGCCGTGCGGTATAACGTGTTAAAGAGTTGCGCGGCACTGCTATGCCGCGCCCAGCGGAGGTTTTCTGGTCTGTGTAGCAGTACGCTGTCTGTGAACTGCGAATATTTTGCGAAACAAACGCAACGGTAACCCGACTGCCGTTCCCCTATTTCGCAGCGGTCACATGTCGGCAATCTGCGCCAGACTAAGAAATAAGGGAAAGGTAGGAGTTCAAAGAGGAAGGGAAACCGCAGGTGTCCCTTCCTTTTTGCCCCCTGCGGCGGGCGCCGCAGTCTCCCGCGCTCCGCAGAGCGCAACTCTCCGCTGAGGTTCAGCGAACCCCCCCCCGCCCGTTAGGGACGAACACGCTGACGCAGTTCGCGCACCCCGCTCAGCCGGTGCTGAAAAAACTGCCGCCCGGACAGGGCGTATTGCTGACGCAACTCGTGTGCCCCAGTGAGTCGGTGCAGAAAAACAAAGAAAACGGCACAGCTTGCGCCATGCCGTTTCTGTTTTTACGGATTCTCCGCCGGAGCATTCGTACCGTTCGCCGTATTCGGCCGCTTCGCCGCGTTATTGTTATCTCCGGTCACGGCGTCTGCGCCGTCGCGGATGGCGTTGCCTGCCTCATCCATCGCGTCTCCGACGGCGTTGCCTGCATCGTCCACGCTGTCGCGAACATCATCACCGACGGTATTCGTGTTGGTGTCGTGCCGCTCATCAACAGTGTTGTTATCCGCCGCGTTGTTGGTGCCATTGCCGTTGTCTTTGCCGTTATCCTTGCTGTTGTTGCCGCAGCCGCAGACGAACAGCATCGTCAGCGCCGCCAGCAGGGCGATCAGCTTTTTCATAGCAGTCCCTCCTAATCTGTTTTCGTTAGTATGAGGCTGCTTTTTCAAATTTATGCACCGAAATCAATTTTTTTGAGGTGATGTAACACGACCGAGCAGGTCAGTCCCGTCACCAGTCCGAGCGGCACGCTCATCACGAGCAGGAACGGCAAATATGCGATCACAGCCCAGTTTTTCAGCCAGATCACAGCCGCTGCCATCTGCCCGATATTATGCGCCGCGGCGCCGCCCACGCTCACGCCGAACAGCGAGCAGAATCTGCCTTCGGCTTTGAGCAGGATCCCCATCACGATGAGCGACAGCAGGCCGCCGAACAGCGAGAACAGGAACGCCGACACGCTGCCCATCAGCAGCGAGGAAATGGCAACACGCGTTACCACGATGGCGAATGCGTCTCTCACGCTCAGCCGCGTGAGCGCAAACAGCGTCACCACATTCGCCAGCCCTAATTTGACGCCGGGCACGGGCACGATGGCATCCAGCGGGAACATGCGCTCGACGAGCGAGAGCACGACAGCCACCGCCGCCAGCATGCCGCAGAGTGTCAATCGTTTTGCATTTTTCATGTGCTGCACCCCTTACGATACCACAGCGTCGATGCCGCTGTCATTCACGCCGACCAGCTTGAGCACCACGCGGTGCGGCAGACAGACCGACACCTGTCCGGCATGGGTGAGTATACCGGTTCGCACGCACACCTGATCCCGACAGTCCGCGTCCGCCATTTTCGCTGTTTTGCTCGAGAGCACAATGGTGTTGCCGTCCAGCTTGATCGTGCGGTCGGTCGCGTCGGTCAGCTGTACCCGCTCGATGAGCGTATCGTTCTGCCAGACCTCGGCGTACAGCTTGTCGCCGGAGCTGTGAAACGTCAGCGCTGCCGCCAGTGCGCCTGCCATCACCAGAACCACGCCGATGATGATAAAATCACCGAATTTCAGCTTATTCCGCATAGGTGTAGCCCTTTTTCTCGCCGAGGAACTCAAACGTGCAGTCCCCTGTCTTGGATGTGGTGTACACCTGCTTGTCCGAGGTGATGAACACGGCCGCAATCTCGTTCTCCTCGCAGAATTTCATGCCCTTATCCAGACCCATGACGAACAGCGCCGTTGTCAGCGCATCCGCCTTGGTCGAGCAGGGATCAATGACGGTCACGCCGCGCAGGCCGCTGTCCGCCGGATACCCTGTTGCGGGGTCAAAAATGTGGTGGTAGCGTTTGCCGTCCTGCTCAAAAAAGCGCTCATAATCGCCCGAGGTAACAACCGAGCCGTCACGCAGTGACACCACCGCAATCGAGTCCGTGTTGTCGTCCGGATCGGCAATGCCGATATTCCAGTTGTCCGTGCCGCTGTCTGCGGTTTTGCCGCCGTACATCTCGACATTGCCGCTCAGCCGCGCCAGAACGTGCCACTGATTCGAGGTGTCGCTCTCCACCATTTCGTGCACGATGTCGCCTGCGTAGCCCTTGCCGATACCGCCCAGATCGACCTGTGCGCCGTTCAGCAGCTGCACCTGATTGTTGCCGAGCAGCTTGACGTTCTGATAGCCGACATGCGTCAGCGCTTCATCAATCTCGCTCTGCACGGGCACACGCGCGTTGTCCGTGCCGATGCCCCAGAGGTCGGTCAGCGGCGCCATCGTCGGGTCAAACGCACCGTTTGTCATCTCGGCGTACTCGAGCGCTTTCTCAAGCGCGGTGTATGTGTCATCGCTCACCTCGGTCGGCTGACCGTTCGCGTGGTTCAGCTTGTAGAGATCGCCCGCCTGCTGCGTGCGCGAGAGCGCCGCGTCCAGCTGATTGACGCGCTGCTCGATCTTGACAGCCATGTCCTCTGCCGCGCTTTCGCTCTTTTCGCTTGACACATCGACCGACATGTAGGTGTCCATCGCAAAAAAGTCCTCGGTGGTAGTGTAAAGCTGTGTACTGCTGCCGCTTGAGCCGCAGCCGGACAGCGCAAGCAGCAGCATCGCCGCTGCAAGATAGCGTTTCATAGCATTGCTCCTTTGTTTATACAATACGAAATCACTGTACATTATACCGCACGTTCCCGCAGTGCGCAAGTATCATATAAGACAAAAAACAGCACCGAACCGTCGGCTGTCGCGAAACTACAGTTTCGCCGACAAGCAGGAACGGACCGTGGGCCGTTCCAAAGTCGTCCGAAAGTTCCTATACAGAAACTTTCTCCCTCCAGAAGTTCAAAAAGGGTGATACATGCTCCCCCTTTTCGAGCATTTGCAGAGCAAATGCTATTTCATGCGCGCTGCCGCGCGATACCTGAAACAACAAATCTTAAACTCTAGGTATAAAAAACAGCACCGAACCGTAAAGTTCGATGCTGTTTGTAACTTATGCAGCCAAAGGATTAAAGGCCAAGCTCCTTCTGGAGAGCCTCGATCATTTCCTTGTACTCCTCGTCCTTCAGGATAACCGGCTCCGGATTGGTGATGGCAAAGCTGCCGCCGAACTCAAAGCCGCCCTCGTACTTCGGTACGATGTGGAAATGCAGGTGCGGATTGCTGTCGCCGAACGAACCGAGGTTGATCTTGGTGCAGCCCCACAGCTTCTTAATAGCGCCGGAAGCAGCAGCCAGATCTGCACAGTAATCGTTGCGCTCCTGCTCGTCGCACTCGCACAGCTCCTTCTTATGGCTCTTGAGCGCCAGTGCGCAGCGGCCCTTGTGTGCCTGATCCTTGAACAGGTACAGGGTACCTGCCTTCATGTCGCCAACCTTAAACATGATTGCTTCGCGGCCCTCATGGTGCTCATCACAGTAAAAACAGCCCATTGTTATGATCTCCTTCATGTATAAATTCTCCGGCAGGTCACACCCTGCCGTAATCTATCTTTATTATACAACGGCCCGACCGGGATTTCCACTGTTTTTTATATTGCGTACAAATTCGTATCCCACGCCGGAACATAAGGATGGTGACGCAGATACAGCCGGTAGCTCGGCTGCAGCGCATGGATGAGCAGCGGCAGCTGAAAGAAATCCTCACTGCGGTGATAGGCAGCAATGTTCAGCTTGGGTGCGTACTGCCGAATGGTTTTCTCGGCACCGGCGATGGCTTCGCGCTCTGCGCCCTCCACGTCCATTTTGAGATAGGTGCACGGGCGGCCGGACAGCACGCTGTCGAGCGCACGCATCTGCGTCTCTTTGCCCTGCCCCGCTACGCGGGACTGGCGGCCTGCCTGATCGGTGAAGCATTTGACCGTGTCTTCGTTCCACGCGCCCGCCTGCACGAGCGTAACATCGCCCGTGATATTGGCACTCGCCCACTCATTCAGCTTGCGGAAGCTGCGGCGATCGGGTTCGAGAGCGGTAACGGACGCAAATTTGCCGTCCGTGTAGTGCAGCAGCTCGCGGATGGTGTCACCGTTGTATGCGCCGAGGTCGGAGAAGTGCTCCTCTGCGGTCGGGCGCAGGAGATTATGAAACACCTCATCCTTGTCGGATTCGCTGTGACGCAGGTATTCCATTTTGCCGGACAGCTTAAAGCGCACGGTGTCGAGGAAAACCTCGCGCGACAAATCATCCGACAGAAGATCATACGCGCGCTGCATTTCGTCCCGGTGCATGCGCACGAAGTCCTCATCGAACAGCGGTCCCTCGACCACCGGCACGTCCGGCGCCACCACATCGTATTTGTCCTCGAGCGCATACATCAGCTGCAGCACCTCAGGTCTCTGGCTGGCGAACGCGATGACGATTACAATGTCCTCGCCAAGCTCGGCTACCGTGTCCGACAGCTTGCGCACGCAGAACCCGTGGAACAGATTGCCGCGGGCAAATTCGTCACTCGCGAACACCGCAGACGCACGAATGCCCAGCCGCTCGAACTGCGCAAGTATTTTGTCCGCGCCGTCGCCCATGCCGTACAGCGCGATCGGGCGCGTTTCCTGCTGCAATCGGCGCCAGACCGACTGCTCTAACGATAAAAAATCCATAATTTCTCCCATTCTATATACAAATGACATTTATCTAACTTTTACCGTAGGGCGGGTGCCTCACGGTAGTTGTTTAATCCAATCCGCAGAATTGATATTGTGCCAACCGGATAAAACGGACGCGCAATGCGCGCCCCTACAATATTTTACATGGTACAGCATAATAACCCGACCGGAACACCGTATCTGTTTTCTCACTACTATTATACGAAAACCGTCTGCGGATTGTAAAGCCAAAATTTTGCTTGTTTGCGGTTGCGGATTGCGCTCCCTTCATATATAATTATAATTAGTGAATGAGAGGTGTGTGGTGTTATGTCCAAGCCGAACGGTATTGTGGCAATGAATCCGGAAAAATACCGCGAGATCGACGGCGTTGTGTTCGACGAAGCGAGCTATGCGCGGCATTGCCAACCGAAAACCGAAGAAGCACCTGCTCCCGAGACCGCACCCGAAGCAAGCGAGCCGACACAGTCTGCCGCACCAGCATCTGTTTTCGCGGTGGACCCCTACCCGGAAGGCTGGTATCCTGCCGATGACGAGCGCCCGCCGGTGCCCATCATGGGCGGCGCTGTCCCCTCGACAGCTGGTGAGGAAACCGTTGTCTCCGCATCCGGTGAAACTACCGTTATACAGACCGTCTGCGTGCCGTGCGGCTCAGGCTCCGGCTCGTATGTGACCTCGTACACCACCTCTTACCGCACCAGTTATTCCGGTTCCGGATCAGGTTCGTTCCGGTTCGGTTCCGGCTCGTGCCCGGTCGGCGGCTACGGATTGGAGCTGATCTGATGCAGGCGTTCCACTCCAACTGGACAAGACCATTTTTCATCAGCAATCCCCATATGGAATACCGAATCGAGCCGTTTGAACTGCTCACGACCGCGCTTTCCGCGCTCGAGTGGCGCAGAGAGAACGGTTCGATCCGTATGATCTGCGACACACCTGCCAAGCGTTATTATGAATCGCTCGGGTTTTGTTTTTTGTGGGATGACGGCGTGTATCCCCTGTTGGACACTATGCCCGAGGACATAAACGCCACAGCCTTCTGGGCGGCCGGCAAGCTGTACGCGCTCTCCGCTGTGCCATCGCCGTGTGTGATGCTTGATACAGATTTCATCTGCTGGAAATCCATCAGCAATCTGCTCGACGGACCGGACACCGCAGCCATCCACCGCGAGGACATTACGCCGTCCATCTATCCGGATCAAACGGCATTCGCCAAAACCGAAGGCTTCCCGCTTGACGCATTTGACTGGACGGTACAGCCGTTCAATACCGCGCTCGCCTATTTCGGCAATGACGAATTCCGACGGTACTACGCGGACACCGCCATCCGATTCATGCGCTGCTCACCGTATGCCGACGACGCACTCACTTACATGGTGTTCGCCGAGCAGCGGCTGCTTGCCATGTGCGCCGAGAAAAAACACGCACGCGCGGCTGCCCTCAGTGACCTGCCTGCGCTGTTCGGCGGTGCGCAGAACGGCTGTTTTACCCATATCTGGGGCTTCAAGCAGCAAATGCGGGAGAATCCCGAGTTGTATGAGGATTTCTGCAGACGGTGTGCCGCAAGGCTGCAGAAGGACTTCCCGGAGGAATCCAAAACGATTGCGAAAATTGCGGAATTATCTCCGTTTTTTGCATAAAAAAGACAGCCTGTCGGCTGTCTTTTGCTTTTTGTTTACGGAAAATGCAGCTATGTTCATTTTCCATTCTCCATTCAGAATTTACCGCTTCTCCCATGTCCCGAACTGCTGGTATGGCTGACGCTGCCGGAAAATCCGGCTCCGCCGTGACCGCCGCCGGTCGGGTTGTTATTATTGTCATTCCGTGGAATCTGCCGCCGCTTCTGCGAGGTATAACGGTAAATATCGCGGCTGAGCGTCAGCTTGAGACCGCCGTTTCCCACATACTGATTTGCCGTCGTCTGCGTACGCACGGATTTCATCTGCGAACGGAACACCATGCACACGATCAGCGCCGCCACGCACGAAATGAGCAGCGACAGGCCGAATGCACCGCCGAGCGTAAACGAATCGTCCGCTGTGTCTTCCTGCGTACTGTCCGAAATCTCAACCTCATTATGCACCGGCACACCGGCTTCGCCGCCTTCGGCTACATGCTGCAGATACCACTCACAGCCGGAAACGAAGTCCGATAAGCCGCCGTACCAGTCGTCGTTTCCGAAATTATCCAGGAAATACGGCTCCAAATCCTGCAGGACCGCATCGCTGAAAATCTCCTCGGCTTTCGCGCCGTGCGCATAGATCGCAAAATCGCGGTCATCCAGACTGATGAGCAGCGCCACGCCGTCGCCGTCCTCGCTCGCACCCAGGTCAAGCTCGTTGTAGAGCTGCTCTGCCGCATCATAAGCGTCATCGCCGTACGGCGTGTAGTCGTCAATCGTGATGATGCCGACACCGATGCCGTATTTCTCCGCGATCGCCCTGGTCTTTTCCTCGAGCGTGTCAATCTGGACCTGCGTCAGCACCTCTTCATAGTCGAACACGCGCGGCTTGTCTGCCGACGGGTCAATCGAATCCGCGCCGCCGAGCGGTGCGGTCTGGTCAGTTTCCTCCGTCTGGGTGGTCGAGATGTCGCTCTCATCCGTCATATCGTCCTCAACCGCAAAGGCCGGAAACAGCAGCAAAAGCACGGCTAAGAGCGCAGCCAGACGCAGTTTTCTCTTGTTTTTCATCTACGCCGCCTCCTTACAGAAAATACAGCAGCGCCGTCAGCACCGCAGTCATGGGCGCGGCAACGGCGGCAAACAGACCCCAGAACCGCTTTCTGTCCACCGGCAGGTCACCGACCATGCGTCCGGTCTGACCGTTCATCGCAAACATGTAATTCTTGCCGTTCCAGCGGGTATTCAGCATCCAGACCGGCAGCAGCGCGTAATGTACACCGGTGCGTTTGAGGTGAATATCCTCGCCGGTCGGCGTGACCGAGGTATACGGACGGCCGTTTCGCGCGGTTCCCTGCAGCGCATCCGACAGCGACTGCCGACAGCGCTTGTCCGCACGGCTGCTGCTCTCCTCGATGGAAACATCGAACTTATCCGCGAAAAATCCGGGCAGATAGGCGGTCGAGAACGGCTTCAGGCCAGCATAATCAAACGGCTCGATGGAATCCATATAATCATCCGGCATCTTGCGCGATGCATCCACCGGAACACGGCTGAACGGCAGCGTGCCCGCGCGCTGCACCTCGTAAAAGCTGGTCTCGGTGATTTCCGTGTCTCCGTGACGGAACACGCGCGTGGTCGTTGCCATGTAATTCGCGCTGCCTTCGGCTTCACCGTCGAACAGCCAGAACGGCACATAAATGCCGCGCAGCTCCTCGATATGGTTATTATCGCGGAACAGCTTGGGCAGCAGCAGCTTTCCCTTGTAATGCTGCTTGAGCGCGGAAACCGCATCCTCCTTGCTCAGCTTGAACGGCAGTATGTAGTCCGGCTTGAGAATGCCGCTGAACTGCTCGGGAATGACGGTCGAGTTGCCGCAGTACGGGCACGAGGTCGCCGCCGTGGTCTCCTCGCAGATCAGCTGCGCACCGCAGGACGGACAGCTGTATACGCGCATCTTGTCCGCGTCTGTGCCCCAGTCCTCATCTGCGGAGGACTGCCATTCGCCGGTGTCGCTCCCCGTCTCCGGCTGAGACGCGGCCTGCTGTTCCTTTTCGGCGTACAGCTTTTCGATCTCTGCCGGGTCAAATGACGAGCCGCAGTAGTCGCATTGCAGCCGTCCCGCGGCGCCGTCGTAGTGCAGCGGTCCCGTGCAGGACGGGCATTGGTAGTTTGTTGCTTTGTCTGACATTTCTTCACCATCACTTTTTATTTTTGAAGTGAATCCGTAGGGCGGGTTGCCCTCACCCTACGATATGCATTAAATCGTCTATCATTTTTACATATTAGGTTTCGCCTTGCCGCACTCCGAGCAAAACTTTCCCTGATTCACTGCGCCACACGAACACGTCCAGGTCGTATTCTCCGGTCGGGGCTTTCCGCACTCGGAGCAAAATTTTCCGGTATTGACCGTACCGCAAACACATTTCCAGCTGCTCTGCTCAGGTCTGGGTCTGCCGCAGCCCATGCAGAATTTTCCGGTGTTTCCAGTCTGTCCGCACGAGCACGTCCACTCGCCTGCCGTCTGCGCCTGCCGGGTCTGCTGCTGACCCATTGCGTACAGATTCTGCACGCTGGCGCCGCCTGCCTGACCGGCCATATTCATGCCCATGAACGCCATCGCCGGACCGGCGTTCGCGTTCGCTGCCGCAGACTTCATTGCCTCGGCCTGTGCGTGCACGAGCGAGCCTGCCGCACGGGTCGGGTCGCGGTAGGCGGCCTCGCGCTGCATTTCCTTGATGGTCTTTTCGTCCTCCTCGTCTGCCTTGACCGAGTTGACGCCGAACGACACGATCTCGATGCCGCGCAGCTCACGCCACTTGGACGAAAGCTGTTCGTTGAGCGCGTCCGCAATTTCCATCGTATGCGCGGGCAGCGCCGAGTAGCGCACACCGTTTGCACCAATGCGTGCAAAGGCGGGCTGCAGCGCGGTCAGCAGCTCGCTTTTGAGCTGGCTGTCCAGATTTTCCCGACGGTATTCCTCTGCCATGTTGCCGCACACGTTGGTATAGAACAGCATGGGATTGACAATCCTGTAGCTGTACTCGCCGAAGCACCGCAGGCCAATGTCCATGTCGATGCCCGCCCGCTCATCGAGCACGCGGAACGGCACCGGAGACGCGGTTCCGTACTTGTTGCCGGTCAGCTCCTTGGTGTTGAAATAGTAGACGCGCTGCGTGCGCGGCGCTTCTCCGCCGAACGTGAAGCGCTTGGCCATGTTAGCGAACATTTTGCACACGCTGTCACCGAACGAACCGGCGAAAATAGTCGGCTCGGCGGACGAATCGTAGACGAACTCGCCCGGCTCGAACGCGGCTTCCACGACCTTGCCCTGATCGACGATCATCATCGCCTGTCCGTCCGCCACCGCGATGACCGAGCCGCTTGTGATGATATCCTCGTCACCCTTGGTGTTGCTCGACCGCTTGGTGACCTTTTTGCGGCCCTTGACCGCGAGCACGTCCGCGTTTATCGCATCACAGTAAAAATATTCCTTCCACTGGTCAGCCAGCACACCGCCGCCCGCGCCTGCTGCTGCTTTGATAAGTCCCATTTGACATTCTCCTTTTATCTGATAGAGGCCGTTGTTTTACAATCATACCTTGGTTTAAGAAATCCTATTTCCAGTTTACGTTTTTTCAGCGCAAAGCGCAAGTCCATTCGCACACATTTCACATTTTTGTCAAGATACGGTTGTGCCATGCTATTTCTTTCGCTTTTTCGTAGACTTTCGACGTGCGGTGTGATAAAATAAGATATCTGCATACCGCATATTTCGGAGGCGGTACTGTCTGGAGGAGTAAACAATGGAAGCGAACAAGGAAAATCAGCAGAGCATGGAACAGGCGTTCAATCAGGCTCTGGACGCATATAAGGCAGGCAATTTTGCTGAAGCGGCCGGTCAGTGGCTGGCTCTTGCGGAGGACGGCTGCGCACCGGCGCAGCGTGCGCTCGGCTCGCTGTATGAGCGCGGCCAGGGCGTGGAAAAGAATGCTGAAAATGCCTTTGAATGGACAAAAAAGGCGGCTGAGCAAAACGATCCGGTTGCTATGTTCAATCTGGCGTGCTACCACGACAAGGGCTTCGGCGCGGAAAAGAACCAGCAGACCGCGCTCACCTGGTACCGCAAGGCCGCTGAATACGGTCATCCGGAGGCTGCGGCACTGATCGCCAGCCTGATCGAGACGGGCGACCGCGGCTTGGAGAAGGACATGGACGAGGCTGTCCGCTGGTACCAGATTGCCGCAAACCGCGGCAACGTACTGGCAATGGGTCGTCTGGCATGGCTGTACAGCACCGGTACCGGCGTTCCGCAGGATGCGACCTTCGCCTTCCAGTATTTTCTCAAGGCTGCTCAGGGCGGCAACGCAGCGTGCATGATGAACACCGCCATCCTGTACGCACGCGGCGAAGGCACACCGCATAACGCGCGCGAGGCGCTCTACTGGGCCGAGCAGGCCAAGAAGCACGGCGCTCCGCAGGCCGAGCAGCTCATCAATGCCATCAAGAAGAACGGATAAGATCGAAAACCGGCGTTTTTACGTCGGTTTTTCTTTTTTGCAGGTCAGATCAAGCGGCACAGCTCATTTTCCTGTATAATGCAGGGACAAGGAGGGATTTTCATGCAAAACTGGCACGACAATGTTCTGCGGCTGATCGCTGAGATTGACCGCTGTATCCGTGCGCGCGAGGGCGAAACGCTGACACTCGCGCATTTAGCCCGGCTGCTTGACTGTTCGCAGTCGCAGGTTTCGCACACATTCGCAACTACGAGAGCATCGGTTACTGGGATTTTATGCAAAAGCAAGCTCGCATCCCCGGAGCGGATTTAGAAACGGTCAGCGCGCTTCTGCGGCAGCTCGTCCCCGAAGCCGAGCAGCAGATGGCGTTCGTGAACGAGCCGAGCGGCCGCCGACTGCTGTCTGGATACCGCACCCGGTCGTGTGTTCTATTTTATGCACGATTGTGTGCGTTTCTGGAAGTATATCCGGCCTGTTGTTCGATTTTGAAAAAAACAGTTGAAATTCTTTCTCGATGGTGATACAGTTATATAGTTACTCATTTTCACCGATTGGAAAGGAATTTCATGACATTTTATCAGGAATTACAGGTCAATCAGGCAGGCTCAAAGAAAATCATCCGTGAGAGTGCGTCACAGCGCGAAAAGCTGTACCATATTGCCGTATACTTGACCAAAATTGCGATAACCGTCGCATTCTGCTTTGTTTTCGTTTCACTTTACAGTCTGGGCTTCGGCGCGGACAACAGCATTGTCGGCGTAGTCGTGCTGCTGTATCTGCTCGTATTCCGCAGCGCACATCTGTGCATTCGCACAGGGCAGTCCACACTGCTGCTCGCCGGATTTTTCGGCATTATGGCCGTCGGACCGCATGCAGCCAATCTGGCCGGCCCGGTCGGCGGATTGTTCATCAATGCTGCTGCGATTGCCCTGCTCATTCTGTTCGGCTGCCACGAGCCGAGAATGTTCAATCAGTCCACACTCGTGCTCGGCTATCTGCTGCTGTATGGTTACGATGTGAGCGGGCACGCCTATCAAATGCGCCTGTTTGGACTTGCTGTCGGTGCGCTTCTGGTCTGCGCGGTATTCTACGGCAACCATCGCGGCAATGCCTATGAGCTCTGTGCAGGAGACATCCTTCCTGCTTTCGATCTGCGCCATCCGCGCTCCAAATGGCAGCTTTGCCAGATCATCTGCGTTCCGCTCGTGCTTTTCCTTGCAGAGCTGAGCGGCATGCCGCGTGCGATGTGGGCGGGCATTGCCGCCATGAGCGCAATCCTTCCCGCGATGGACGATATGCGCTACCGCGTTCGCTGGCGTATCATCGGAAATATCGCAGGTGTTTGCTGCTTTTTAGTGTTGTATTTTCTGCTTCCGTCCTCGATTTACGCCTATATCGGCGTGATTGGCGGCATCGGTGTCGGTTTTTCCGCGAAATACGGCTGGCAGGCTGTGTTCAACACGTTCGGTGCGCTCGCTATTGCAACCAGCGCGTACGGACTCAAAAGCGCGGTCGGTCTGCGTGTCGCGCAGAATATGTTCGGCGTGGTGTTCGCGCTGCTGTTCTGCCTGATCCTCCACCGCATTTTCGCCCGCTGGGAGCAATCCGCGAGCTGAGCAAACAGCCGTTCTGTGCAAATGCACGGAACGGCTGTTTCTTTTTCGCGCATACCGTCAACCATTTTTCTGAAATCAGTTGACATTGCAGTAAATCTGTGGTTTAATGCAATAAGCAAAACAACGAGGAGGAACTCCCAATGAGTGACATTTCCAGCAAGCCCGCACAGCGCAGCGCGTTTTCCGTGCGCGACATCTGCTATTCCGGTCTGTTCGCGGCGGTCATCGCGATCATGGCGCAGATTTCCATTCCGATGCCCGGCGGCGTACCGATGACCATGCAGACGTTCGCAATCACACTGGCGGCTGTCGTACTCGGCGCCAAGCTGAGCACAGTTTCATGCGTAATTTATCTTCTGCTCGGTGCCGTCGGCGTACCGGTGCTCGCGAACTTTTCCGGCGGTTTTGACAAGTTTATCGGTCCTACCGGCGGTTTTCTGATCTCCTTCCCGCTGATGGCGTTTATCATCGGCTGGGGCGCCGATCACCGTCATGCATTCCGCGGCGCGTATGTCATCGCGCTGATCGTCGGCACGATTGCCAACTATGTTGTCGGCACGGTGATGTTCTGCGTACTCATGAACAGCTCGATCGCCGCAGGCGTGACCGCATGCGTGCTGCCGTTCATCCCGACCGCTGTCATCAAGGCTGTTCTTGCAACCGTGATCGGCTTTCTCGTTCGCAAGCGCATCCCGGGGCTAAAGGCATGATCCGGCTGCGCCCGCATCATCTGCTTTGCACACAAGGCTACTCCGGCAGGGGCTATAGCACAGAATTTGTGCAAAATATGAGTGCGATTGTGCATTCTCTGCGAAATGTACCGGGAACCCGAATCCGGCTTGTCTTTGGCTCGGATTCTCTGTGTGCGTACTGCCCGCATCACACCGCTGACGACCTGTGCGAAGCACAGGAAAAGGTCTCTCGCTTTGACCGAAAGACGGTCGAATACTTTAATTTGCACGAGGGCGTGTATGTTTATCAGGACCTGATCCGTGCAATCGACACACAAATGACCCCAGCCATGCTGGAGGATATTTGTCGCGGATGTGCGTGGTACCCCGTCAGCGCCTGCAAAAAGAATATCTGCGGAAAATGAAATGAGGCACACCGAAAGGTGTGCCTCAGCTTGTCGAAAAAGTCAGATTTCTATTTTGTGCTTCGTGCGACAGCACGTATAAAATAGAATTTGCGCAGCAAATTCATAAAAACCGGGGGCGTGTACCTCGGTTTTTATACAAGGGAAGAAAAAATGTGTCCGGAGGACGCGGGTTTTCTTCAGCATTCGATCGAAAGCGTGGTTTCGATCGAGAGGCTGCCCGAAAAACGATAGTTTTTCGACAGCCTCAGGCACACCGAAAGGTGTGCCTCTCCCCCTGTCGTCCGAAAATACGTTGTCACTTCTCACAATTTATCATGTCCCGTTTTAGATATTCCTACAAATTTCCATCAAGATATTGACAACCACCTTAAAGGTGGTTATTCTTATCTTATAACAAACACCTTACAGGTGATTATCAAAACAGAGGTGAGGCCAATGAAGCGCTTCAAGCTGTCCAACTCCGAGGAAATTCTGATGGACACCTTATGGCGGGAAAACCGTCCGCTCACAACGCTGCAGCTTGCCGAAAAAGTTACGGAAGCCAGCTGGAACACCAATTATATCGACAAACTGCTCGGTCAGCTTGTCAAAAAAGGCATGGTGCAGGTCAGCGGTCTGCTGCAAAACGGACGCTATCAGTCGCGGCAGTTCGTCCCCTGCTACACCAAGGACGAATTTCTGGCGAACATGCTCGAGGAGCAAGGCGTGAACCAGGCACTGTTTGCCCGAATCGCCGTAGCGCTGTTCAAAAAACCTGCCAAATCAAACGAATCCGAGCAGGAAGAAAAGCTGATTGCCGAGCTGGAAAAAATGGTCGATCAGTACGAAGCTGCGCTGCAGAACAAAGAAGATAAATAATATGCAAATAACCCTGTTTTCCTTTATATCTGCACTTTTGTGGAGCAGTTTGTTGATCATTGTGATCTATCTTGTACGGCACACACGCTTCCGGCCGCATTTCGGCGTGCTGACTATGGTGCTGCTTTACCTGTTCTGCGCCGCGCGCCTGCTGCTGCCGCTCGAGTTTCCGCACACAGTGATTGTGAGCGACAGCGTCGTGTATCCGCGCATCTACAGCTTTCTGACGCGCAAGCCTGAGCCGGTCACACACCTGCCGGTCGGACTGCTTTTGTGTGCAATCTGGCTGTTCGGCACAGTTTTTCTGCTGATTCGTTACGCGCTGCAGTATCGCAAAGCCATCCGCGCTGCGCGGCAAGCCAAGCCATGGGACAGCCGCACGGCTTCCCTGCTGAGCGAGATCCGGCGGCAGACCGGCCGCACCATCAAAGTTCGCGGATGTACAGCCGCGAATATCGAATCCGCCTTTGGCGTAGGTGTGCTGCGCCGATATATCATTCTGCCGGACAAGACGTACACCGATGCCGAGCTGCATTACATTCTGCTGCATGAGTACACGCATTTTCTCAACCATGATACGGCTGTCAAGCTGCTCGTAACGCTGTACTGCATCATTTTCTGGTGGAATCCGGTCGTATACCTGCTGCAGAAGGATTTGGAACAGACGCTCGAGCTTAAGTGTGACCGTGCGATTGCACAGACGCTGAATGCGCAGGAACGCACAGCCTATCTGCGCGCCATCCTCTCCGCGATGAAGCAAGGCTGCACACAGCAGCCGGTGCCGCAGCCGTCCACGGCCCTGTTTCGCGCCGAGGCGGACAAGGCCATGCGGGAGCGGTTCACCGCCGTGCTCGCCTGCGCAGAGCAGCCGAACGGCCGAACCGCAAGCGCCGTACTCATCGGCAGCTTTGCCGTCCTGCTGGCACTGTCGTATGCGGTGCTGCCGCAGCCGGCATTCGAGCCGCCGGCCGAGCCTGACAGCAGCTCGACCGTCTATTTTAACGACGAGAATGCCTATCTCAAGCAAAGTGCGGACGGACGATACTGGCTGTGCATTGACGGCCACAAGCCGTATGAGCTGACAGAAGGTGACGTGCAATTTTATCTGGAGCACTCGGTTTTCAAATATATCCGCGAGACCGAGCAATAAAAGGCAGCTGCCGAAGGATAGCGGCAGCACAGAGAGTAAAAGCAAAATGTGGGACGAAAATAGAAGCAGCTGAGATGTGGGGTCTCAGCTGCTTTTTGTTCAGACAAAAGAAAAAGCCACTCACAATGAGTGGCTTGGTGGTGGACATTAACGGGTTCGAACCGCTGACCTTCCGCACGTCAAGCGGTTATAGAAAATGCCGATTTTGTTAGATATATCGTCATTTTTCGAGGTTTGTATTCCTCGTTTTCCTACACGTTTCCTACATCACATTATTTCAGCTTTTCCCCGCAATCCTGTTCAATCAGGTCTATCAGATATGCCGCAACGCTCATCCCTTTATTCTGGGCGGCCTGTTGCACAACAGCTTTTTTCCCTTTCGGGACACGAAAACGAACCTCTTCCAGATTCTCCGCCATATATTTTATAGTTGCTTTTTTCTGTGCATTACTCGTTGCCATCGTAACACCTCCTGCATTTATTCTAATTTAGTATACCACTCCACCATTATAGTGCGCTATATATATTTTGCACATATAGCGCACTATATTTTTATCTACTATGCCGATTGATATATAGCGCGCTATATTATATAATATAATCACAGCAAGGGAGAACACCACAGCGAAAACCTTGCGAGTCTTATGGCAGGAGGAAGGATAATGGAACACAGCATGACGGCCAAGGAAGCCGCACGGTTGATCGACTGGCTGATTGCCCACGGGCACAGTGCAGAAGATGCAACAGAGTGCATCAAGTACATCGCATCCGTACCTGATGCAAAGTAAGAAAATAGGCTCCCCGGCGTAGGAAACCACAAGGAGCCTATTAGAAACAGACAGGGCGGCATAGGATCTGCCACCTATCCGCCCCTATCTTACCACATTGGCAGATAAATTGAAAGGGGCAGCATTATGAAAACTGTTAAAACTTATTCATCGTATAATCATCGTCGTTATAGCATCCCGTGGATTGCCTTGGTAGATCCGCGCACTGCAAAGCCCGATTTTTCGCAGAAGGTCGGCGGGTATACCGGCGATGCCGGTGAAGAAGGCGACCTCTTCCTGTTCGAACCGATCGAGAACGCCGTATACATGTACGGCCAGAAAGACTATCGAGGCAACAACACCGAGCGCGTTTACGCCCAGTATCTTAACGGCGAATTTCACGTCATTCCGCGTACTGATCTCATTCGCGTGCTGAACGATGTGATGAGCAATGACTAAGCGTGTTGCTATTTATATCCGTGTCAGTACGTTGGATCAGGCCCGTGAGGGCTACTCCCTATCAGCACAGCGCAAAGCGTTGACTCGCTGGGCTAAAGAACATGGCTACGAGATTATCGGCTATTATGCTGATGAGGGTATCAGCGGTAAAGATATTAAGCACCGGCCCGATATGCAACGGCTTTTAGAAGACGTTGCAGCCAGCAAGGTTGATATTATCATCGTTTGGGCATTAAGCCGTTTTACCCGCAGCGTTGCCGATCTGTACAATATGTGGAACATCTTAAACAAACATAATTGCGGTATCATCAGCTTTACAGAAGCGTTTGACACAACCACAATTATGGGGCGTGCTATGATGGGAATGTTGGCGATTTTTGCTCAGATGGAAGTGGAACAAACCGCTGAACGTGTTCGCGCCGCTGCTGCTGAGCGCGCCTCACAAGGCAAACGTACTTGCAATGAGGTATTAGGCTACGACTTAGAGGGGAAAGACAATTTTAAGATCAACCCAAATGAAGCAGAGCGCGTTCGATATATTTTCACAAAATATATCGAGCATCATAGTCTTTCTGCTGTTGCTGAACTTTGCAGGTTGCGCGGATATACCGGAAAACGTGGACGCCCGCAAACCGCTGAAAGCATTCGTAAAATCTTGACACGACCAATCTATGCCGGATTTAATGCATTTCATGGTGCGCTCTATAAAGGCCAACATAGGCCGATTGTTTCCGTCAGAGAATATAATCATGTCCAGCGTTTACTCCAAAAACATAGTCATAAACATCTAAAGTATCCTAAACTTCCAGAATAAAAAAACAGGCCCTCGGTGTCCAATTTGAACACCGAGGGCCTTACTATTTACTTAACTGCTTCCGCCAGCTTCTTCACGAGCTGTTCGCCGTATTTGTATGCGAGCAGATACTCGATGGTCTTTTCCTCCAGGCCGGCCTTGGTCTGGATTTTTTCGATTGCAGCCTGTACTTCCGGGTCCTGCGGCTTGGTCGGCTCAGCAGGCTTGTCGGTCGAAGTGTCATACTTAATGCCCAGCGTATCGAGGATACCCTTGGCGTATGCGATGCCGAACTCCTGCTGCTTTTCCTTGGTGCCCGCCTGTGCTGCATCAGCCTTGGTGTCAACGAATACACCCTCGCAGATGACCGCTGGGCACTTGGTGTCGCGCACGAAAGCGTAGTAATCGCCACGCTGGCCCTGTCTGGTCTTGCAGCCGCGGCTGTTCTGGCCGATCTTGATAACCTGCTTCTCAATATTCTGCGCGAGGACCTTGCCAGTGCCGCCGTTCAGAGTGTGATATACCTCAAAGCCGTCACCGCCGCCGGAGTTGTTGTGCACGTCGATAGCAAGATCCGGGTTGTACGCATTGCACTCGCGCACTTCCTCATTGATGGGGTCCTCCTCGTCCTTGGTGCGGCTCATGCGCACCTCAACGCCGTGCGCGGTCAGATAATCACGGCACGCCAACGCCATCGCGAGGTTTGCTTCCTTTTCGATGATATCGCCGACCGCACCACTGTCGCTGCCGCCATGGCCGACACCGATAAATACCTTCTTGCTCATCTTGTTCTCCTCCTTCGGAACAGCTGTCTTATTTTTACGCTTAATGCAGACTACGCTGCACACCGGTCTGCCGTTCGTACCCTCTTTTTCCGGTGCGAACAGGTAGCCGTCCGACACGCGATACATGCCGGTGCTGCCGCCTGCGTCCTGTACGAGCAGCAGCTTGACGTCGTAGTGATCGCGGACGTACTGCGCAACTTCCAGCTCGGTGTGACTGGCCGAAGTCTGCACATGGATATACCGGCCGTCTGTCAGCAGGCCGCACATATTACGGCTGCGCCGGTCAGACTTGCCGAGAGATCCGTTCACCTTGCCGTCCTTGATCGCCAGCTTCCAGCCAGAAACAACATTCTCTGAGCCGAGGCTCAGCCGCTCAGCTGTACCGCCATAGCCGCACTCTTTGCCCTTGGCCTTGAGGTACTGCAAGGTTCGGCCCTTGATAACGCCGTAGCGGTCGCTGCCGCTGCCGGTCATGTTGAACAGTGCGAGGTTGTAAACGATGTCCGCGCCCTCGTTTGCCGCCCACTGCCGGAGCGTCTTGGCGGGTTTGGATTCCGCCGCATACGGCGCTGCTGCGAACCAGATGTCATACAGCTTGCGGTCGTAAATATCGCAGCGAATACTCATGCTGTATTCTCCTTTCATCTACTTGAAAGAAACTTTCAAGTCCATTTTACTCCGCTGAGGGCGCAGTGTAGCCCTTTGCCCGTGCGCTATCAGAAATGCCGGAAGTGGTCGGGTCATTCAGCGCACTCCAGATATTGCTTGCCACCAGAAACAGGCAGTACGGATTGCTGAACGCGCCGGTAATAACGTTCCACAGCCCTGCCCAGGTGGTCATATCCGCAGCGGTCAGACCGCTGTACGCCAGCACGGTCGCCAGCGCGCCGGTCAGCACCTGCACCCAGAATACCGGGTTCTTCAGACGAATTTTCCAGTTCATAAAAAGCCTTCCTTCCTCAGTTCAAACCAAGCTGCTGCGCGATATAGCCGATGAAAATGCCGACGAGCGCCGTCGCGCCGTAGGCCACGATCTTGCGCCACATCGCGCCGTCGCGGTCCTCGAGCGTCTCCAGTCGCCTGCCCTGCTTCTCCTGCTCTTTCACCATGCTCTCGATACTGGAAGCCAACTTGCTGACCGAGGCGGTCAGCTGGTTGAGCTCGCGCATATTGTCCTCCAGCAGCTCAATGCGCTTATCCTGCCGACGATTTTCTTCCTCGAGCCGTCGGCGAAACTCTTCGTGCTCGGCACGAGAGATGGAACCGTCCATTTACATTCCTTTCCGGGCTGTTGCCCTATCGCAAGTGTCAAAATCCCGGTGGATTTACTTTTTGTAGTCCTCGCCGGTGATTTTCTTGTACTGCTCGACGGTGATTTTCTTCTTCACCACCGCGTTGCCGACCATCTTCCCTGTCCAGAGGCTGGCGTCATAATACTTCTTGATCTTCTCAAACCAGTTCATTACTCACCCTCCATATCCGTGTCGGTCATCATGGCAACGTAGTCCACCTGGGACGCAAGTGCTTCGTTGCTGACTTTCAGCTCCTCGACCATAGTGGTCAGCTGCGAGATCGCCTGCGCGGTCGTATCGTCGGCGGCCGTGGTGCAAGCGACAGTATACGTCTGCTTGTCCTTGTCGTAGGTGATGGCACGCAGAGCATAGCCGCCGTGCGCCTCAACCAGATCGCCGTCATCGGTGCGGACCTCGACCAGAGCGGTGTTCAGATTGGACACCGCATCAAACGTGGTTTCGGTCAGCGTCAACGTCAGGCTGTCGCCCTGGCACTGATAGTCCAGCGCCTTGATTCCGTTGATTTTCATGTGTGCTCCTTTCCGCGGTTAAACCGCTACATATTTGTTATACTGATGCCGGATTGTTTCGTCCGACATTTCAGCGTAAATTTGGGTGGTTGCGATATTCTCGTGGCCAAGCAGCCGCTGAATGACCGCAATATCCATGCCGCCGTTAAGCGCCAGCGTCGCAAACGTATGACGCAGCAGGTGCGGATGCACCCGCTTATCCAGACCGGCCCGCAGGCTGATTGCCCGAACCATGCGCTGGATCGCACGCGGCTTGAGCGTCTCGTAGGGCGATTTACTGCTGACAAACAGGCCGGTGCCGCCCTTGCGGGATACCATATACTCCTCAATCATCAGGCGTGCGCGGATGCTGAAAAAGACAACACGATCCTTGTCACCCTTGCCGGTGACCTGTACCGACCGGCTCATCAGGTCGAGATCAGAGGCCGACAACTGAGCAACCTCGCTCAGACGGCAGCCGGAGGATACGAGAAACTCGATCAGCGCCTTCTCTCGGTAAGTTACGCAGGCATCGCGCAGGCGTTCCAGTTCTTCAACGGTCAGCGCCTGGCGGGCACCTACCTTGTCGATCTTGATGGACTTGATCTTGCTCATCGGGTTCTTCTTAATTTTCTCTTCCATCGTGAGCCAGCCGAAGAACGCCCGCAGGCTGTTGATATGCGTCTGCAGTGACGTTTCCTTGAGATTGCGCGCTTCGTCCAAAAATGCAATGTAACCTCGGATGTCGTCCGTGGTGATTTTGGCCGTGCTCTTGGTCACTTTAGATGCAAATAATTCAAGGTGGCTGCGGTAGTTCGCAAGTGTCCTGGCGGACAGACCGTCAATCTTCTTTGCACCCAGATAGTGCTTGATCCGCCGCTTCAAATCACTACGCTGCTCATCATTTTCCTTAAAAATAATGTAGCCTTTTAAGATAGCGTCGAGTTCTTCTGCGGTCGGCGTTCCCGCCGCAAAAGTTGCGAGAAGCTGCCTTGTCAACTCTGTTTTGGCCGTCATGTTGTAATTCCCCTTTCGGATTTTGGTATGTTTATTATACATACTAAAACCCAAAATGAGGAGTGTTTGCGCCGCATTAGGTTGCTATG
>NZ_QUDG01000015.1:0-40383 GCF_003474415.1 Butyricicoccus sp. AM05-1
CTCCGCGCACGGCTAAGGACTGCGCGTTGCTGCCAATATAAGAACTCTTCGACCGGAGTCGAGGAGTTCCGTAATCGCTCTCTTGCCGGTACGGTGTACCCGGTTTTGTGGGTGGACGCACTGTACGAAAAAGTTCGTGTAGATGCCAGAATTGTCAGCATAGCGGTGCTTATCGTATGCGGTGTGGACGAAAATGGACATCGAAACATCATCGCCGTTGAACCTATGGTCGAGGAATCCAGGAGCTCCTATGGAGTGCTGTTTCAGAATTTGAAGGATCGTGGTCTGTCTACGCCCAAGCTTATCATTTCAGATGCTCACTCTGGGCTGGTTTCGGCAATCCGCGAGTCCTTTCCCGGTGCCTCATACCAGCGTGGTCGGAATCTTTCCGAATGAAAGTTCCTATGTTCGTCTGGTGACAACGTATCTCATGGAATACGCTGAGGACTGGTCTGTCTCCAGAGCTTATCTCAGCCAGGAATCCATTGCGGCAACTCTTACCACCGCAGCCTAACCTCATTTTTTAAGAAGCCCTTTTTGCGAACATTACTTGACGCGGTCCCGCCGTGCGGCTGAAAAACGGGGGGCACGGGGCTTCCAACCGTCAAGCTGGATTTGCACCAGCAAATCCGTTGCTTGTCAGACCATACCACACTTTTTCTTCTCAATAAACAAAACCCGGAGCACACAGCTGAATTTCAAGCTGTGTGCTCCGGGTTTTATTGCTTGGATTGGCGTTCATAAAAATGTTCAAAAGTTTATGTCAGTTTTTGCGATCAAAGGTTGTATCCCATTCGTGAGGGGGCTCTTCCTTTTTAGCAGGTAACAAATCATCAACCGGAAAACTGCTTTATTCATACTTCACTGCTCCATCTTCCTGACAGAAAAGAGTAAGAAATACACGGTCTGAATGAATTTCTGAATTAATAAAGAGATATAACGTTATAAAGTTACACAGTTTTAACGTTACAACTGCACAGGTATATCATAAGAGTAACGCTGGAACTTTATATGCAGGAAATCCCGACGGAAGCTATGGTATTCAGGCGGAATTTTGTGTTTGATATTAAGGCAACATACACCGGTGAATAGCTGTTATGCGTCTGCGGTTGCAGTTTCTCTTTTTTCTATACCAATCAGAGTGTAAAGTTATAAAGTTACAACGTCACAAAGTTACAACTTTTCGCTCTGCGCCCCCGCCAGATACCGTTTGAGCAAAAACGCGCAAAAGTACGGGAACGTATAAATATCGTCACTAAACCCGACATTTCCGGCGGTAAATTTGATGCCATAGTGAATATCCTCATACTTATCGCTGGTGATGAGCGTGCGCAGAGATTTCGCCGTACCTCTCTGGGCCTTGACCTCGACCGGAATGAGCGCGGATGCCGTGCGGACGAAGAAATCCTGCTCGAGCGTAGAGTCCTCGCGCTTGTAGTAATACAGCTGATACCCGGCCTTGACGAGCGCCTCACCGACCACATTCTCATACAGCGCACCCTTGTACACGCCGAGGTTTTTGTTGGCGCGCAAGTCCTCCTGCGCCTCCTCATCGAGCATGGCGACGAGCAGGCCGCTGTCCGCAAAATACAGCTTGTACTTTGTCTCGTCGTAATTGCCCTTGAGCGGCAGTTCGGGGAAATTCAGACAGTAGCAGATGTTGACCATACCGGCATCGTTCAGCCATTCAATGCAGCCGCGGTAATCGCGGAAACGCGCACCGGAGGCGACCTTGGAAATCTGGAATTTCTTGTTGTCCTTGGCAAGCTGGACCGGGATGTGCTGAAACACATTCAAAATGCGGGTCTGGTCCATGCCGTCCGCGTATTTGCGGATGTCCTCCTTGTAGTCCGAGATCAGCTGGCGCTGGGTTTCGAGTGAGCCTTCAAACGTGCCCTTTTCGATGAACTCGCGGACAACGGCGGGCATGCCGCCGAGAATGCAGTAGTTGAGGAACAGCTCGCCGCAGACCGACATTTCCAGTTCGTTGAACGGCGTCAGCGTGCGCATGTGCGTCAGCATATCGTCAATAAAGGCATCGTCGTAGCCGCCGGCCCACAAAAATTCCTCAAAATCCAGCGAGAACATTTCGTAATCGGTCTTGTAGCCGACGCTGTTGCTCTCAATTTTACGGTAGTTGAGACCAAGCATGGAACCGCTGCAAATGACGTCGAACCGGCCGTCGATCTTGAAGAATTTGAGCGCGGTCGCAATGTCGGGAAACTCCTGCAGTTCATCGAAGAAAATCAGGGTTTCACCCTCAATAAAACGCTTAGAAGGGTCGATGCGCGAGATATTTTTGATGATATCCGCCGCTTTGTAGCCGTCCGCGGTGATCATTTTGTACTTTGGCTCCTCCACGAAATTGATCATGATAACGCTCGTGTAGTTGCCCTCGGCAAAGCGCCGAATGGATTCGGTCTTGCCGACCTGCCGCGGCCCTTTGACGATAAGCGGCTTTTTATCCGGATTTGCTTTCCATTCCGACAGAAAAGCGTCGATTTTGCGTTTTAGATAAAGCATTTGGGTTCACCTCTTTGAGGGTATTATACCCCGGCAGAGGAAGAAATGCAATTGCCCGCACAAAATTAAAGGGATAATTTTTAGTTGATTCACATTTTATGAGCGAGTTGTTATGAGTAAATCACATTTTCAAGGTTTTGCTGCCGTGCGGCAGAGGATGTGCAGGTCGTGCAGCTGACCGGCATCAGCAAGTCCACGCTCATCCGCAAGAGGAAGCGGCGGAATATTTGATTCTAACTGTCAGTATCAGATTACTTCTATACAGCAAAAGAGTTGGCATCAGCAGATAATCTGGCTGATGCCAACTCTTTTTATGTTTTAAGACAACACCGCATTGACCAGCCGATAGCAGGTGAACCCGTCCGCATCCTTATACGACTCGAACTCCCCGGTAACCGTGATATCCGCGCCGCGCGCCGGATAATCGTCCGGATAGGTCTTATCGTCCCTGCAGACAAATTCCAGACCCTGTGCACAGCAGGCGGTCGCATCCGTGACAACGCATACCACCTGCACCGGCGTATCCGGAATCTGATTGCCGTTCCCGTCCAGCTGCTCGTATACGCCGAACCGTCCGGTCATTTTGATGGTCTTTCCGAAATAGCTGTCCGGGTCGTAATACAGGATGTTCGCCAGCTCGGAATAGAGCATCGTGTCGCTGAGCTCGGTCAGGTCAACCGTATCACCGGCGCCGGATTGGGTATCTGCTGCGGCAGTCTGCTGCGTGTCGGTCCGGATATCCTCGACTGGCTGACCGCAGGCGCAGAGCGAGAGCGCCAGAACACCGGAGAGCAGCGCGCAAAGCGTTTTTCTCATGCCGATGCACCGCCTTTCAGCCGTCCCGCCAGCGTAAACAGGCCGAACGCCGCGATATCCACCGCAACGATGGTCGAGCCGACCGGCGTGCCCGCCAGAATGGACAGCAGGATGCCGCACACCGCGCAGAACACCGACAGCACCGCCGAGCAGATCGTCACCGAGCGAAAGCTCTGATACACGCGCATCGCTGAAAGCGCCGGAAAAATAACGAGCGCGGAAATGAGCAGCGAGCCGACCAGATTCATCGCCAGCACGATAACGACCGCGATCGTTACCGCGATGAGCAGATTGTACAGGTTCGCTTTTGTATCGACCGCCTTGGCGAAAGCCTCGTCAAAGGTGACGGCGAAGATCTTGTTGTAAAACAGTACGAACACGATGACCACCACGACCGACAGCGCCGCACACAGCCGCACCTCCCCCCGGGTCAGAGTCAGTATCGAGGTTGAACCAAACAGCGTGCTGCACACATCGCCGGACAGGTTGGAGGAAGTAGAGAACAGATTCATCAGCAGATAGCCAAAGGCGAGAGAGCCGACCGACAGCATCGCGATCGCGGCATCGCCCTTGATTTTAGTGTTCTGTCCGGTGCGGAGCAGCAGGATGGCGCACACGACGGTAACGCCGAGCGTGAGCGGCATATCATCGGTCATGCCGATAACAGCGGCGATGGACATACCGCCGAACGCCACATGGGAAAGTCCGTCACCGATAAACGAGAAGCGCTTGAGTACGAGCGTTACGCCGAGCAGAGAGGAGCACAGCGCAATGAGTACGCCGACGATCAGCGCGTAGCGCACGAACGGATACGCCCAGTAAGCAGAAAGTTTCTGGAAAACAGCCATCACTGTGCATCACCGCCTTTCGGTGCGAATTTGGTCTGATAAGCTGCCTGCGTGCCGAAAAACGGCGCATCGCCGGTCAGCAGGATATGCGTGGCATAGCGCTCGGCGGCGGAAATATCGTGCGAGATCATGATAATCGTAATGCCGTCCTCGCGGTTGAGCCGGTCGATGAGCGCGTACATTTCGGCGGCAGCTTTGGGGTCCAGGCCGGTCACAGGCTCATCGAGCAGCAGGATTTTACGGGTGGCGCACAGGGCGCGCGCGAGCAGCACGCGCTGCTGCTGTCCGCCGGAAAGTTCGCGGTAGCAGCGCTTTGCAAGCGGCGTGATGTGCATTTTCTCCATCGCATCGGCGGCAAGCTGCTTTTCCGCTCTGCGGTAGAACGGGCGCAGTCCGCACCGCGCCTGACAGCCGGACAGGACGATTTCCCGCACCGAAGCCGGAAAATCCTTCTGCACATCGGTCTGCTGCGGCAGATAGCCAATGGTGTTTTTTCTCAGCCCGTGACCTGCCGCGAGCGATCCGCCGACCGGCGGCAGCAGGCCGAGAATGGTTTTCATCAGTGTGCTCTTGCCGGAACCGTTTTCCCCCACAATACACAGATAATCGCCTGCGCGGACCGTAAAATTCAGGTCACGCAGTACGGCTTTGCCGCCGTAGCCGACCGAGAGATTTTGACAGGTGAGCTGAGTCATATCAAAAATCCTCCCTTAATTCAGTGCCTGCTTGAGCACGCCGAGGTTGTTTTCCATCACGCCGAGATAGGTCGTGCCGTTGGCAGCATCCTCCGAGGTGGTGGCCTGCATGGAGTCCATCGTCAGGATGGGCTGATTCTTTGCCTTGGTGTTCTGCACGATGGTATCGGCAATTTTATGCTGCTTTCCCTCGATGGTCAGCACGCACGGCAGGCTGAGCGCATCTACCTTTTTCGCAAGGAACGACACGGTTTCAAAGCTGGCTTCGCTCTCAGCCGAGCAGCCCGCAAAGGCGGCATAGTAGCTCAGGCCGTAATCATCCACCAGATAGCGGAACGGGAAACGGTCCCCGAACAGAACGGTCTTGCGCTTGCCGGTGTCCACGGCGGTCTGATACGCGGCATCCAGCGCTGCAAGCCGGTCGGTGTAAGCGGTCAGATTGGCCGCATAGGTGTCCTTGTTCTGCTCGTCCAGCTCCTCGAGCGCGTTCGCGATGGCCTCGCACAGCGTTTCCGCATTCTTCAGCGACAGCCAGACGTGCTCGTCGTACTCTTTTTCCTCGTGCTCGAGCATATCTTCCTTGATTTCCTCGCCGCTCATATCCGCCGGATAGTAAGTCGGCCAGTTCTCCATTTCCTGCGACAGCGCATCAAAGCTGTCATTGCCGGCAAAGATATGAAAGTGCTCGGCCTTGCCCGGAGCGATGCCGTGGTCGCTGAACTGAACGAACTTCGGTGCATCGGCATCGCCGCCGGTCTTTTGAAAGAAATAGCGCACGCCGCGGCTGCCGGATTCGTAGTCGTAGATCTGATGTCCCTTGTACTGGTAAACGCCTTTTGCGGCAATGCCGTTTTTGACAAAGCACATGGTATTGTTTGCGGAATCGATCGTAATCTGGGAAACATCGGTCTTATAGCCGGTTTCGTAATAGGCGCGGTATTCCTCGGCGGTCTTGTCGCCGTTCTCCGCCTTGCGTTCCATGACCTCATCGAGCGTGCCGTTCGTCAGGAACGGATAGACAGACTGCCAGTCGCCGTCCCAGTCGGACAGAGTGCGCTCCTGTACATCGCTGTCGTCAAAATGCGAATAGCCGTGATTATGGCCTTCCTCGGCCTGCATGCCCGGCATGGCCTCCTCGGTCTTGACGGTATCCTTGAGCACATCGAGCAGGTTGATGACCCTCCTGTCCTTGTTCGCCGCGCCTGCCAGTGCATCATCGACCCAGCCGTCCGACTCGCCGCCGACATAAAGGAACAGGTCGCAGTCGGCAATCTTTACAATATCGTCTGCGGTCGGCTGATAGCTGTGCAGGTCAACGCCGTTGTCGAGCAGCATGGTAATATCGGCATCATCTGCTTTGTCGCCGAGAATCTGGCGGACCCAGTCGTATTCCGGAAAAATGGTGGTAACGACCTTCAGTTTGCCGCTGTCCTTCTCGATGAGCAGCGTGTTGCCGCAGCCGGTCAGCATACCGAGTGACACGGTGCAGGCTAAAATCAGGGATAAAATACGTTTCATAATGAGATAAACCTCCGAATTTTTCTAAAAATGGGCGCAAAAATACAAGGGCAGCGGCAAAGCCGCACAGACCTGCCCAAAAAGCAAGCCTTACCCCTGTATTACCCATATTTAATTCGAGAGCTTTACCTTGAGGGAAACGAGCGTAAATGTGCAATCGGTTTCCGCACCGAGCGTGATCATGCGGCACAGAAGATACACCACTGCCGCAGCGGCAGCACAGACAGCCGTGGCAGTGCCAAGGCTGTTCAGCAGGTTTTCGCAGAGGTTGATCTGGTGGCAGATGGCGCAGTCCGCGCCGGTGCAGTCATGGTCGGCCTCTGCGGTGATGAAGATAAGAGGGCACAGCATGGCAGCCAGCAGCAGCACCGCCAGCAGGATTTTCGCAATTCTGAGATGCTTTTTCATGTTGTGTCCCTCCTTTGATAACGTGATAACGGTTTTATTTGCGGCAGCTTCTGCACACGCCGAACAGCACGGTTTCGCCGCAGTCGAGCGAAAAACCCTCGCGTTCGTCCAGCTGCGCGGTGAGCCATGCGGCAGTTTGCTCGGACAGGTGAAAGGTCTGTCCGCATTGGGTGCAGGTCATGTGCAGCACGCCCTTGCACGGCGCGGCATCGGTGTATTGATAGAATACCTCGCGTGTGCCGGGTCTGGCACAGCGGCGCACTTTCCCCTCAGCTTCGAGTGCCGCAAGATTGCGGTAAACTGCGCTCAGGCTGATCTTTTCAGCGGCGAGCGCCTGCGCGATCTGCCGGGTGGACAGATGCTCGTCCGGGTGTTCGCTCAGATAGTGCAGCAGCGCCTTTCGCTGCTGGGTGCTGTATTTTGGCATAGCTGCCCCTCCAATCTGCGAACGATTCGCAAATTATTATAACACAGGTTTTCGGTTTGTCAATATGCGAATGGTTCGCAGATTGCAAAAAGCTGCCTCCGCTTCCTCTCCCGGATGAGCGTAGACTTGCTGATGCCGGTGAGCTTGACGACCTGTGCGTAGGAATGGTCCTCAAGCAGAGCCATTGCATTGTCGAGCTGCTCGGTGTCGAACTTGGGCGGACGGCCTTCACGGAAATTCGGGTCGGTGGCGCGCGCGACCGCCTTGCCCTCCTGCGTGCGCTGCACGATCATGTCGCGCTCGAACTGCGCGAATGACAGCAGCACGTTGCGCAGCAGCGTGTTCACCGAGTCGTTGGACAGGATGCCAAGGTTCAATACGTTGATGGTGATGCCCTCGTCGATCATCTCGGTGATGAGGCCGGACGCCTGCGACACCGACCGCGCGAGGCGGTCGAGCTTTGTCACGATGAGCACATCGCCTTTTCGCAGCTGCGCCCGCAGCCTGTCGAACTCCGGTCGGTCCATCTTGGTGCCGGTGAACGTGTCCGTGTAGATTTTTTCCGCGCCCGCCGCCGTCAGCGCCGCCTGCTGCGCCTCCAGACTGTTGCCGTCGCGCGCCTGCGTTTTGGTGGATACTCTCGCGTAGCCGAATATCATGCCAATCCCTCCATTTTCCCGGTTTTGACACCGCGAGTTTTGAATATAGGTTTTGATATCTCTATTATAACTTATGACGCTGAGTTTTGCAATCGGTGGCAATACTTGAAGGTTTTGAGACCATCAAAAGGGAAACTTGAAGAGTACATATTGACATATCGCGAAAACGCGATATAATAGACGCATGGATATAATTGAAATTTGCAAAGCGCTGGGCAATGAGACCCGGCTGAATATTATGCTGTGGCTGCGCGACCCGGGCGCGCATTTTCCTCCGCAGGGACTGCACATTCCGGAAGGAGAGTCCTTCGAGGGCGGCGTGTGCGTCGGCTCGCTGTGCGATAAGGCGGCAGTGGCGCAGAGCACGATGTCGCACTATCTGGATCTGCTGCATAAGGCAGGCCTGCTGGAATCCCGCCGTTACGGCAAGTGGACCTATTACCGACGCAATGAGCAGACCATCCGCGAACTGCGGGACTACATCGAGCACCGGCTGTAATATTCTGTCTGCATGGGCAGGAGCGATCCTGCCCTTCTCTTGAACTGAATAAATCTACATTTCGTGAAATATAAATCAATCGAAAGGAAGGATCTTCAATGCATTATAACGGTCCGATCATCAGACCGCATACCGAGGCGAATGACCTGTTTGTGGAGGTAACAGTCGGCTGCACGCACAACAGCTGCACGTTCTGCAACTTTTACCACGGCTATCCGTTCCGCATGGCGCCGCTGGAGCAGGTCGAGGCGGATCTGCAGGAGGCACGCCGCTACACGGACGACCCGGGACGGATCTGGGCGTCCGGCGGCAACCCGTATGCCATGTCTACCGAGCGTTTGGCAGAGCTGGGACGTCTGTTCAAGAAATATTTCCCGAACACGCCGCTGGCGACCTATGCCCGCGTGGACGACCTGAACCGCAAGACGGTGGAGGAAATGCGGTATCTGCGCGACCTCGGCTGGGACGATCTGGTCATCGGCATTGAAAGCGGCGATGATGATGTGCTCCGCCATGTCAACAAGGGATACACCGCTGCCGATATTCTGGAGGGCTGACGCCGTCTGGAGCAGGCAGGCGTGCGCTACCGCGTGATTTATCTGGGCGGACTTACCGGAAAAGGGCACGGAATCGAAACCGCGTATCGCACTGCCGTGCTGCTCAATCAGCTGCACCCGTATTACCTGTTCCTGACCACGGTTTCCGTGCTGCCGGGTACCGAGCTGTATGAGGAGCGTGCCCGCGGCGAATTTGTCGAAATGGGCGAGCGCGAACGTCTGGACGAGCTTATCACCCTGCTGGACAAGATGAAAAACGATATCCGCGTATTTCAGGTGCCGAACACAACGCGGATCACCTTTGACATCGACCTGCAGAAGGAAAAGGCGGACGTTCTGCCGCAGCTGCGCCGGATCCGCGATGAAACGACCGACGAGGACGAGGCGCGCATGCAGGCGTACCGCGATTCCATGACAGGCGTATAAAAACGCGGTTTTTCGTATCAAAATATACAGAATAGTTCTATATCAAATGCTTGCACCGCCCTCTGAAATATGATACAATATTGTTACGGGCAAGAGATGATATATAGGGGAATTGATACCATTTTTTGATATAGGACGATAACTATGGCAAATTTTAAGTACAAACAGTTAGCCGACTGGCTGAAAGACCAACTGAAGAATGGCACATTTCTTGCCGGACAGAAAATACCGACAGAATCTGATCTGGCGGAGCAGTTCGCGCTCAGCCGCCGCACGGTGCGGCAGGCGGTGCTCATGCTGGAGGAGGAAGGCTATCTGCACCGGATCCAGGGCAGCGGTACCTACGTTACCGAACGGGCAGAGGAGCTTGCACCCGAAAAACCCGAGCCGGCAGCACCGGCAAACAAGCTGATCGGCATTATGCTGAGCGGCGCGCAGCTTTACATCTTTCCGGAGATCGTGCGCGGCGCTTCGGAATATCTGGCGAGCAAGGGCTATCTGCTGAACATGATGTTCAGCGATAACGATTATAATAACGAGCGCAAGCTGCTCGGTAATCTGCTGGCGGCAAAGCCGGCGGGCATTCTGCTGGAGCCGGTCAATCCGGCGATGATCTCGTATAATTACGAGGTCTATGACCAGATCATGCAGAAAACGCCGCTGATCTTCCTGCACAAGGATTATTCCACGCTTGCACCCGCGCTTTCTCTGCATGACCGAGAAGGCGGACGCATTCTGACCGACTATCTGCTGGATCAGGGTCATACGCAGATCGGCACGATCTTTGCCTTTCACGAGCAGACCGGTCAGTCGCGCTATCTGGGCATGCTGGACGCGCTGAACGCGCGCGGCATTTCGCACAGCGAGGAGCTGGAGATCTGGACGCAGCGCGGCAAGGTAGAGGATCTGTTCCAGCCGACCGGCAATCTGCCGCTCATGCGCATGCTGAAAAAGGCAACGGCGATCTTCTGCCACGATGACCGTATCGCCTATATGCTGATCCCGTATCTGCGCTCGATCAACGTCCGCGTGCCGGAAGATATTTCGGTCGTCGGCTATGACGACTGTCTGTATTCAACGCTCGATGTGAAGATCACGACCATGACACACCCCAAGATCCAGTACGGCGTGAACGCCGCAAAGGCAATGCTGGAACTGATCGAATCGCCGGAGACCTTCGATATTACAAAATACGAGGTCATGCCGGAGCTGGTCGTCCGCAGCACGGTAGCGCCGATCGCCGGCGCGGTCCCTGTCCCGGAAGAGAAGCAGGCACCGGAAACAGAAGAAAAAACAGAATCAGAATAACGGAAACCCGGCTTTCCCATAACGGAAAGCCGGGTTTTTCTTCGATCGAGAGGCTGTTAAAAACAGCCTCAAGCAAAGGAGGCAATGCATTACGCACTGCCTCCTTGCTCTTTTTAAGGGAGATGTTAGATAACTTTGGTTTACTGACGGACAACCGCCTCGTTCCGGTACTTGATGAAGGTAGAAATACCGTTCAGTACGAAGTAGCAGATGGTCAGGATAAATGCAATGCTCTTGAAGGTAACAACGGTCATGCTGCCCATGTAGGTCATGAGTGCGATGACAACGATACCAGCCAGAACGATATAGGCGATAACCGAAAGAACGGTGGTGAAGCCCGCGTTCTTGACCGGCTTGTTTTCGCCTGCTGCCAGAGCCGCTTCTGCGTCGCGGTCTACGAGTTCCTTCAGTGCCTGCTCGAATGCAGCATACTCTGCCTGCTCCTTGCTGTAATTGCCGCGGGCGCCCATTGCGCCGGCGAGAACGATGTAGAGAACAGCCGAGATGATGTACTCCGGAATGAAGATGAAGTTGCGGTGCAGCAGACCGCTCTTCAGCATAGCGAATGCGAATACAACGCTGACGATCCACGTGGTAACGGCTGCCCAGTTGATGTTCTGCTCCTTGTACATGGACCAGAAACGGGTGTAGCCGATTTTCGGGAACAGATAGTGCTCGACAATGCAGATCGCGCCGACGCCGACGACTGCCCAGCCGAGGATGGAAACGATATCGCCGATGTTGGTCATGCCGGGGAAGCATGCGAGGATGGTCATCAGCGCACCGACAATATAAGTGACCTGCTTATGCGAAAGCTTGGGCATAAGGGTGTTGAGTGCCAGTGCGGAACGGTAAATGGTCGGGTTTGCGGTTGTCCAGCCTGCAACGACTACGGCACAGATACCGGTCATGCCGAATACGGTGTTGGTAACAGCGCCCGGATCGAGTACGGAAAGCGAGGTGCGCAGAACAGCTGCTGCCGTTGCGCCCATGATCGCAACCGTTACCCATGCGAAGAAGTGACCGACAAACATGCCGATGGCGGTGATATAGCCGTACTTATAGTTCTTTGCGAAGCGGAACAGACCCATATCGTTGCAGCCCATGTGCCATGCAAGGTTGCACAGCCAAGCGAAGCAGGCAACATGTGCGATGGTGTAAGGCTCGGCATTCGGGTTGCCGCTGCCGACGTTGCTGTTGAAGATGTTTCAGATATCAGCAAAGGAGTTGATCTCCACGCCGGTAGCCTGTGCGATCTGCGGGAGCGCTACAACAGCGCCGACGAAGAAGATCGCGATCATCCAGGGTACACAGGTGGAAGAGAACTTTGCGCAAGCGTCAAAGCCGTTTGCCGCAACGATGGTAACGATAATGCCGAGAATGACAACAATGATCGGGAAACCGATGTGTGTCGGGTACCACTCGTGCTGGATCGGAATGTCGGCGGTCTCACGGATCGCGGTACTGGAAACACAGATACCGGACGCCGCAAGCGTGATACTGCAAAGGCTCCATACTAAGTTATAAACCTTCTGTGCGTGCGGACCGAGGATCTTTTTCAGATAGCTGTACAGGGTCAGGCGCGTGCTGGTGCCCAATGTAGCACAGCAGAAGGTGAAGGACAGCATTGCCAGAATGTTGCCGATGATCAGACCCAGAATGATGGATTTCGCAGAGCAGCCCCATGCTACCAGCGTTGCGCCGATAACAAACTCCTGTTGCAGCGATATGCTCGCCGCCGTACAGACCGAAGAAGTTGCCGACGCTGGACAGATTCTTTTCTGAGACAGGACGATCGACCAGAGGCACCGCATTAGGATTTAAATTTCTCATTTTTCCTCCGTTTTCCTCCCTTTGGGAAAAAGGAGGAGGAGCAGCAGAATTCTGCTGCTCCTCAATAGAACTCTACTTATTCTCTATTTTACTCCATTACCTTGCCACCGGCAATAAGTATACCGTTGCCGTTGATGTAAGCGGAGCGGTCATCGCACAGGAATGCGACCAGCTCGCCGACTTCTTCCGGCTCAGCAAGACGACCCATCGGAATGGTGCCTTCCATCTCGGTGAAGTACTCGTCAACTGTCTTGCCTTCCGCAGCGCCGCGCTGTACGAAGGAGTTGCGCAGCAGCGGGGTATTGATATGACCCGGGCATACGGCAACAGCGGTAACGCCGTACTTGCTCAGCTCCATTGCCATTACGTGGGTCATCATCAGAACAGCAGCCTTGGACATGCAGTAGAAGCCGTTGGTAGCCTCTTCCTTGAGTGCGGAAATAGAGGAAGTGCTGATAATGCGGCCTTCGCCGTTTACCTTCATGTGCTTTGCCAGCTCGGAAGCTACGATATAAGCGCCCTTGATGTTAACGTCAACGATCTGGTTGAGCACATCGTCCTCGCAGTCGATCAGCAGGCTGGAGCGGCAGATACCGGCGTTGTTGAACAGGCAGTTGATCTTGCCGAAAGCCTTAACGCCTGCCTCAACCGCTGCAGCGACCTGCTTGCGGTCGGTGGTGTTTGCCTGTACGGCGATCGCCTGACCGCCTGCCTCGTTGATCTCCTGTGCGGTCGCTGCTGCGCCGTCCAGATTCATATCAACGGCGATCACCTTTGCGCCGTAGCCTGCGCATACCTTTGCAGCTGCCTTGCCGATACCGCCTGCTGCGCCCGTAACAAAAAGCACCTTGTCCTGCAGCTTCATAGTTGATTTCTCCTTTTCCTTGTCATTTTTCTTTCTTGCTCTGTAAATGAACTGCGTCAGTCTTTAGCGGCCTTCGCAGATTTTACATAATTGGAGTCCTCGTTGAGCTGTACGATCTCGCAGCAGATACCGTCCGGATCGCGGGAGTATACCCAGCGCCATACCAGCTCACCATCGCGGACACAGTCGTTGATTTCGGAGTGGAACACAACGCCTTCGTCCTTCAGCTTTTTGTAAATGCCCTCGATATCGTCAACATTCACTGCGATATGCGCGGAACCTGCGATGGACGGGTTGCCGTGATACGGAACATTGGTCTTCGGCACTAGATACTGCAGGAACTCGATCTGCAGACCGGCGAGATCGACCATAGCAACCTTGAGCTTGCCGTAGGGATCCTTGAGCATATCGCCCATTACGTACTTGCCCAGCTCGGGACCTTCGTCAACCGTCTGGGTCAGCAGCTTGCCGCCCAGCAGGTCGCAGTAAAAGTGCAGGCTCTTGTCCATATCCATAACGGTATAGCTCATATGCCCGATTCCGACTACTTTTGCCATATTGTTTCCTCCTCTGATTTGGATCAGATGTTTTGCTGCCTTCCGGCGGTGTCGGGATCCTGCCCGATACCATAAGAGAAACAAAACATACCATGATTTATCCCTCTTGCAGCAAAAAAGATAATGTATTGAGTTGAACCGGCTCGTTGGTATGGCTTTATTATAGGCATAATTGCCCGAAAAAGGCAAGTGAATAATGTTCTTTTTTTAACAATTCTACGATATGAATAGATTTCTCTTTTTGAAATTGTGGCAACAGAAGATACTATTATACGAAAGCCACAAAAAAGTTGTTTCATTTTATAACAATACCAATAAAGTGAAAAACACCGCAGTTTGATAAAAAAGTAACAATATGATAAAAGGATATATTACGGTGATTTTTCGCCGAAATACGACTTTGATAACAATATAGCAAACATAATCTGCAAATAAGTTAGCAGCAACTTACTTACGTGGAATGATAAAAGATATCTGTTTTACGGTATGAATGATGTGCAATTAGCATATAAAAGATACAAATATATTGTAAAATATGCAGAAAAGTAATTTATTTTGAAAATTACTATTGTTTTTTCAAGACAAATAGATATAATTTAAGTCACAAGGAAACAACAAATGTTCCAAAATCCTCAAGGCAGGTTGCATCGTCCGAAGTAAGCAGAGAGATTGCTCCGGCACAAGCGAAATCATCGCGTTCACACCGCCAGATCATGTAACAACAAGATCCGGATATTCATTATATCAAACAGAAAGAACAATATCAAGCAGAAAGAACATCTTTGCTTTACATCATCTGCGGGCAGGCGGTTTTCACTGATGAGATGCGCTAATAAGAAAGGAGAAAATCATGAAAGCAAACATCGCGTTTATGCATGGTCCGAAGGACCTCCGAATCGAAAACGTAGAGGTGCCGGAGCTCAAGCCCAATCAGATCCTGATCAAGACGAAGGCATGCGGTATCTGCGGTTCCGACGTACACTGCTATCTGGGCGAGTCCGCTGAGGGCCGTTACGACATTGCACCGTACACGCCGGGTCACGAGGTAGGCGGTCAGGTCATCGGTATCGGCTCGGACGTTTCCACCTTCAAGGTAGGCGACAAGGTAACCGCAGAGTGCGTTCTGGCTTGCGGCCACTGCGCAAACTGCAAGGAAGGCCTCATGCCCTCCGCTTGCCTGAATTTCCGTGAGCTGGGCTTCCGTCCGGACTCCCCCGGCGGCATGGGCGAGTATATCGTGATCGAGGAAGAGTACGCTTACAAGATCCCGGACGACTGGTCTTATGACTGGGGTGCCTGGGTTGAGACCTTCTCCATCGGCTACTTTGGTATCTGGGGCAACGGCGGCTACATCGACGCTTCCGATTACGCTCTGATCATGGGCGCAGGTCCGGTAGGTCTGTCCGCTGCGATGGTTGCTAAGACTTCGGGTGCAAAGGTCGTTGTTGCAGACGTAAACGCAGTTCGCCGCGAGCGCGCACTCAAGTTCGGCGCAGACGTTGTTCTCAATCCGATGGATCCGGATTACTACGATCAGATCAAGGCAGCAACCGACGGCCACGGTCCTTCCGTTATCGCTGAGGCGTCCGGCAGCAACGCTGCACTGGCTGCGATCTTTGACGTTGCAGGTCACAGCTGCCGCGTAAACCTGATCGGTCACTCCATCGGCAGAAAGGTTCCGGTAGAGATCGGCAAGACCATCTGGTCCACCCTGAAGATCAAGGGCTCCGGCGGCACCAAGAACTGGATGCAGCGCACCATCCGTTTCATGAACCAGATCAAGGACCGCTACAACTTCGACGAGCTGACCACCCACCACATTCCGTTCATGGAGCTGGATAAGGGCATGGATCTGGCGATCAACCATCCGGAAGAAGCATTCAAGGTTATGCTGACCTTCGAGGATTGAGTTTCCTCCGATGAATACCGACTATTCCAACACGGACGGCTCCCCGATGGAGCTGATGATGGATTACTATGCACGGCGTGCAAAGGGCGGCGCAGGACTGGTAGTGGTAGAATCCACGACCATTGATCCGACTTCCCGCAACCACGGCGCACAGTCTCAGTTTTCGGATACCTCGTATATCCCGCTTTCCTCCAAGCTGGTGGACAAGATCCATCGCTACGGCGCAAAGGCTGCCATCGAGCTGACGCACTTCGGTGCAGACGGAACGGTCAGCTCAGGCGGCGAGGAACCGGCACCGTCCGATGTTACCTCCCGCGGCGCATAGTATGCCGTTCATGCGATGACGATCGACGATATCCACGCCATGCAGGAGCAGTACGTACAGGCAGTTGTCAACGCAAAGAGCGCCGGCTTTGACGCCGTTACGTTCCACGCAGCACACGGCAACATCATGCCGGAGTTCTTCTCCACCCTGTACAACAAGCGTACCGACTGGTACGGCGGCAGCCTGGAAAACCGCGTCCGCTTTGCCCGCGAGATCGTAGAGATGGCGCGCAAGGCAGTCGGTCCGGCATATCCGCTGATCATGCGTATTTCCGGCGACAAGGTCGTTATCATCGGCGGCGGCGCGACCGGCTGCGAGAGCGCAGAGTTCTTCGGTGCGCAGGAGTACGAGCTGAATGTACACCGTTTGAAGAATTTCGCCGGTGATCTGGATATCACCGTTACCCATAACGACAAGTTCCACAACAAGGACGTTACCATCGTTGAGATGATGCCCGAGCTGGGTATCGGCATGGGCGACTTTGAGAAGCGCATTCTGTTCGCAACGCTCAAGGAAAACGGCGTAAAGAGCATGGTGAACACCAAGGTCTGGAACATTGACGACGGCGTTGTCCGCGTAGTGGACAAGAACCGCGGCGACGTAGTAGAGCTGCCGGCGGATACCGTTATCCTGGCAGGCGGTCTGCGCCCGACCAGCATTGATACGTCGAACGTCACCATTCCGGTATACTCCATCGGCGACGCAGACCGTCCGGGCCGCATTATCAATGCGCTGCTCCAGGCGTACTGCACCGCACGAGAGTTCTAAATATTCTATTCCAATATAAGCTCCGATCCATTTCAATCTATCCAATCAAAAATTCCAAAAAAGGAGAGACAGATCATGTCGAGAAAGACCTACAAAAAGGAAATCATGGGCGAGACCTGGTGGATGACCGATTACCCGCGCATCCAGTTTGAGAACACCAGCAGCGGCCTGCTGAAAAAGCGTATCTGGGAGGCAAGCGTTGAGGAGATCGACAAGATCCTCGAGGACTACGGTCTGCCGGCAGAGTCCGAACTGGGCAAGGGCGGCACCTACATCCAGAACACGCCGCGCCACATCGCAATGGAGAAGCGCCGTAAGAACGACGTTGTCCTGATCCCGATCGGCACCACCGAGAACCACGGCATTCACAACCCGTCCGGTCTGGATACCTACATGGTAACCCAGATCTGCGAAGGCGTTCGCCGCAAGACCGCAAAGATGGGTATCGAAGTTGCGCTGGCTCTGCCTCCGATCAACTACGGCGGCCATCCGTACCACCACGTTGCAATGCCCGGCACTTACATGGTGACCGAGGAAGTTGTTCGCGAGACCCTGATCTACACCATGCTCGGTCTGTGGGATGACGGCTACCGCAAGTTCATTCTGGTAAACAACCACGGTCATAAGTGGATGCTCGAGTCCGCTGTACAGGAATTCTTCAAGCGCTATCAGCTGCCGGCGATCGTTTCCGAGCTGGAGTGGCACCGTGCGATCCGTGAGTTCTGGGTACCGATCGACGAGCCGGATTCTCTGACCACCCACTTCGTACACGCAGACGAGGCAGAGACCGCCGTTGCAAACTTCCTGTTCCCGGATATGGTAGATATGAGCGTATGCGTAGACGCACAGCCGAAGAATCTGGCGCTGGCAGGTCACTACGATACCTCTGTTGACTCTTACGCACGTCCGCATACCTGGTCCGAAGGCGAAGGCCACAACGTCATCGAGCGTTACGGTACGCCGGAAGGTGTCGTAGGCTATCCGAGCCGCGGCGACGCATTCAAGGCAAAGCGCCCGATCGCAGCGATCTGCGAGTACATCACCCTGATGATCCAGGAAATGCTCGAGAAGTATCCGGCAGGCACCGCACCGGTAGAGGGCTTCACCACCCGTCCGGCAGAAGAGGTTGCAGGCTGCTTCAAGGAGCCGCTGAGCGAGGGCTGGGTATCCGTACACGAGCTGCCCAAGCGAGGTATCTTCACCCGATAACTGACGAAAAAGCTGCGTAAACAGCGAAAATAAGAGAATAGCGGAGGCATTTCGCCTCCGCTGCTCTCAAACTATAACGAACAGGAGGGCTTATGTTATGCTGAGTGACGCCCGAATCAATGAACTGAAACGATTTGCCGGAGAGATCCGAATGGAGACGCTCAAGGCGATCTCCCATGTACCGTCCGGACATCTGGGAGGCGCACTGTCCATGGCAGAGGTTCTCTCCGTACTGTATGGGGAGCAGCTCAAGTGCGACCCCGAAAATCCCAAGTGGGAGGACCGCGACTGGCTGGTTCTTTCCAAGGGACACTGTGGTCCCGGTTTGTATGCAGCGCTAGCGCTCAAGGGATTTTTCCCGATGGAAATGCTGGAAACGCTCAACAAGCCGCATACCGATCTGCCGAGCCACGCAGACCGCAACCACACTCCCGGCATTGATATGTGCACCGGCTCTCTGGGTCAGGGCGCGTCCACTGCCGCAGGCGTTGCGATGGGCATGAAAATGGACGGCAATCCGAATTACACCTATCTTATCCTCGGTGACGGCGAGCTGGACGAGGGTCAGGTATGGGAAATGGCGCTTTTCGCCAATACGAAACATCTGGACAATCTGATCGCGTTTGTTGACTACAACAAGCTGCAGATCGACGGCCGTACGGATAACGATGATGTGTGCAATCTGGGCGATATCGCGGCGAAGTTCGCGTCCTTCGGCTGGTATGCACAGACGGTAAACGGCCATGAGGTGGCAGAGATCAACGAAGCCATCGAAAACGCAAAGAAGAACACCGGCTGTCCCTCGGTGATCGTTCTGGATACGATCAAGGGATACGGCTGGAGCAAAACAGCAGGTCAGGTCGGCAGCCACAGCCGCGGCGTATCGCCGGAGGATCTGGCAGAGGCACTGGCAGAAATTCAGGCGGCAATGCCGCCCGAAGGCAAGTAAAAGGAGGCTGAAAGCATGGATCAGGTCATTTTAGCAAAGGAAAACGGCAATGACGTATCGGATATGCGCACAGCCTACTGCGAGGCAATGGTCGAGCTGGCGGAAAAGGACAGCCGGATCGTAGCCGTTGACGCAGACCTTATGAGTGCGATGGGCATGAAGCCTTTCGCAAAGCAATTCCCCGAACGAACGGTGGACTGCGGCATTCAGGAAGCGAACATGATCGGCGTGGCATGCGGCCTGTCGGTCTGGGGCAAGATCCCGTTTGCGCACACGTTTGGTCCGTTCTGCACGCGCCGCGCCTGCGACCAGATCTTTATGTCCGGCGCATACAACAAGGCGAATGTCAAGGTGGTCGGCTCCGACCCCGGCATTACGGCAGCGTACAACGGCGGCACACATATGCCGTTCGAGGATATGGGCATTATGCGCGGCATTCCGACCATGACGGTCGTGGAGCCGACGGATATTGTAATGCTCAAGAATCTGATGCCGCAGATCGCGGACACCTACGGCATGTTCTACATGCGTCTGGTGCGCAAGGGCGTCAGAAAAGTGTATGAACCCGGTTCTACATTCACCATCGGCAAGGCAGTACACCTGCGGGAAGGCAAGGACGTTACCATCATCGCAAGCGGCTACTGTGTTGCGGAGGCGATCAGCGCGGCGAAGATCCTGCAGGAGCAGGGCATTTCGGCACGCGTGCTGAATATGTTCACCTGGAAACCGCTGGACGAGCAGGCTGTCATCGAGGCAGCGGCGGAAACCGGCGCGATCGTTACGGCAGAGAACCACAACGTGATCAACGGTCTTGGTTCTGCGGTGAGCGAGGTGCTGGCAAAGCACAACCCGGCTCCGGTCGAAATGGTCGGCGTACAGGACGAGTTCGGCGAGGTAGGTCCGGTAGATTATCTGCGCGAGCGCTTCGGACTGACGGACGAGAACATCGCTGCGGCAGTGCACCGCGTTCTTCAGCGCAAACATTAATTTGCAGGAATGTGCCGAACTTGTATTGCAATACACTCCTATTTTAATTTTATCTCTCTTTCCAATGCTACAATGCTACTATGTACTCAATACTCAATTCCCTTAAACCCCTTGGCACATTCTGATTCACACCTTTTTTCTTCTAACCCCGGCATGACACGGTGATGCAGCGCCGTGTCATGAACAGGGTAGAGCAATGCAAGTTTCGGCGTAATAATAGATAAGACAAGCCTATTGTAAAGCCGCCTGTTTCAGAGCGGGCGGCTTTTAGTCTTTCGATCGAAACCACGCTTCCGATCGAATTTCCGAAGAAAAACCGCACGAAGCATAAAAATAGAATCACAGCTTTTATTTTCACCAGCAACAGGAGATGTACGATATGAAAAGCTTTAAGATCGTGCCGGCGATCGCGGAATACAGCGATTTTGCGGCATTTGCGAAGGAAATAAACCTCGGTCCCACCGACCTGATCCTGACCAACGAATACATTTACGAACCCACAATCGCGGCGCTGAACCTCGGCTGCCACACCTGTTTTCAGGAGAAGTTCGGCGGCGGCGAGCCGACCGACATCATGGTAGACGCGATCCTCGACAGCCTGCGTGGCAAGAAGTTTGACCGCATTATCGCGGTCGGCGGCGGCACGATCATTGATATCGCCAAGGTGCTTGCCGTTGTGGACAGCACGGACAACGTGGACAGCCTGTATGACAATATGTCCGGTCTGCGCAAGGTGCACAAGCTGTTCATCGTACCGACCACCTGCGGCACCGGTTCGGAAGTGACCAACATTTCTATCATCAACCGTACGACCAAGGGCGTCAAGGTCGGTCTGGTATCGCCCACCATGTTTGCGGACGAAGCCGTCCTCATTCCGGCAATGCTGAACAGTCTGCCCTATCCGGTGTTTGCGACCTCGTCCATTGACGCAATGGTCCACGCCGTAGAAAGCTACCTTTCTCCGAACGCATGCGCACTGAGCGAACTGTTCTCGGAAAAGGCGCTGCACCTCATTCTTTCCTGCTGGAAGGACGCCGTACAGAAGGGCGGCAAGGACGCATGGAAGGAGCACGCGCTTGAATTCCTGCGCGCCTCCAACTACGCCGGCATTGCCTTCGGTCACGCAGGCTGCGCGGCAGTTCATGCGATGGCGTATCCGCTCGGCGGCGTGCACCACATTCCGCACGGACAGGCAAATCAGCTGATGTTTGCGGACGTTATGCGCAAGTACCAGCAGAAAAAGCCGGTCGGCAAGATTAATCAGCTGGAAAAGCTGCTTGCAGCCGAGCTGGGCACCCAGCCGGTATTCGCGCTCAACGCGCTGTACGAGCTGATGGACGATGTGCTCAAAAAGGCGCCGCTGCGCGAGCACGGTGTCACCGAAGACGAGCTGCCGGCATTTGCAAAGAGCGTCATCGAAACCCAGCAGCGTCTGCTCGGCAACAACTATGTGGAGCTGACCGAGGAAGATCTGCTTAACATCTACCAGAAGGCGTTCTAAACCCAAGGAGGAACGGTTATGGAATGGACAAAATATTATCAGGAGCACACGCTGACACCGGAGCAGGCAGTTGGTCTGATCCATGACGGCGACCGCGTTGTATTCGGTCACGCGGTCGGCGAACCGATCATCTTCCAGCGCACCATGGCAGAAATGGCGGAGCAGTTCCATGATGTCGAGGTCGCGCACATGGTTTACCTCGGCTCGGGCGAGTATCTCCAGCCGGGCATGGAGAGCCACTTCCGCCACAATGCACTGTTTGTCGGCGGTCCGGCGCGCAAGGCAATTGCGGAGCACCGTGCAGACTACACGCCGGTGTTCTTCTCGGACGTACCGCGCATGTTCCGCGACGGTACGCTGCCGATCGACGTTTTTGCCTTCACCTGTTCGCCTCCGGACGAGCGCGGTTATGTTTCGCTCGGTCTGTCCTGCGATTACAGCCTGCAGGCAGTAAAATCCGCAAAGACGGTCATTGCAGAGATCAATCCGAATATGCCGCGCACCTATGGAGAGAGCTTCATTCATGTTTCCGAGATCGACGGCTTCCTGTGCGCATGGGAGCCGCTGCCCGAGTCCAGACCGCCGGTCATCGGCGAGGAAGACCGCGCCATCGGCAGATATGTTGCCGACCTGATCCGGGACGGCGACTGCCTGCAGCTTGGTATCGGCGCTGTGCCGGACGCGGTATGCTCGTTCCTCGGCGACAAAAAGGATCTCGGTCTGCACACCGAGATGATCTCGGACGGCGTGCTTCCGCTGCTTGAAAGCGGCGTTATCAACGGCAAGCGCAAGCAGCGTGATGTCTGCAAGGTATGTGTTACCTTCCTGATGGGCACCAAGAAGCTGTACAAATATGTCGATAATAACCCGATCATCAACATGCTGCCGGTCGATGTGTGCAACAATCCGGCGGTCATTTCGGAAAATGACAACGTGGTCTCCATCAACTCCTGCGTAGAAGTTGACCTGCAGGGTCAGGTATGCGCGGAAGCGATCGGTCTGCGGCAGATCTCCGGTATCGGCGGTCAGATGGACTTCGTACGCGGCGCAAACCTGTCGAAAGGCGGTCGGTCCATTATCGCGCTGCACTCCACCACCGCGGACGGCAAGCACTCCAAGATCGTGGCGAACCTGACCGAAGGTGCGCCGGTCACGACCAGCCGCTGCGATGTCAACTATATCGTCACCGAGTACGGCGTGGCGCAGCTGCGCGGCAAAACGCTGCGCGAGCGTGCACAGCAACTCATCGCCATCGCACACCCGAAGTTCCGCAAGGAGCTTGCCGAGGAGTACGAAAAGCGCTTCGGTCTCAAGCTGGAAGAGCCGGCTTCCGAAAAGGCTGCTGTTTAATTTCATATGGACTTACACCGGCCGGACGATTCCCCTATATATCCGGCACAGGGAAATTCCCCTAAGTTTCCGTTGTGCCGCAACAAATCATTTTTGTACAATGCTCCGAAAAAACAGTTCTCGGTTTTTCGGAAAATTCCCTTTATGTTCATGTCTCCTCATGATTTGTCGGCCGGTGTGTTTCCAAATATAATCCCTACATGAAAATGCAGGGAAATCTGTTCCGGGATAAGAAAGAAGGAATCCTTATGATGACAAAAGACCAGTATATCGAGTCCCTGCGCAAGCTGAACCTCAACCTGTACAGCTTCGGCAAGAAGGTCGAGAACGTCGTGGACAATCCGATCGTTCGTCCGTCGCTCAACTCGTTTGCGGCAACGTACGAGCTGGCAGAGGACCCGCAGTACGAAGATCTGATGACGGCAACGTCCAACCTGACCGGCAAAAAGGTAAACCGTTTTACCCATCTGCACCAGTCTACGGACGATCTCATTAAGAAGGTAAAGATGCAGCGTCTGCTCGGTCAGAAGACCGCAGCGTGCTTCCAGCGCTGTGTCGGCATGGACGCAGCAAATGCGGTTTATTCGACTACGTTCGAGACCGATGAAGCTTGCAGCACCAAGTATCACGAGAATTTCGTCAAGTTCTGGACCGATGTGCAGAACAATGACTGGGGTGTTGACGGCGCCATGACCGACGTCAAGGGCGACCGTGGACTGTCCCCGTCCAAGCAGGCGGATCCCGACCTGTTCCTGCACGTTGTAGAGCGCACCGCTGACGGTGTTTATGTTACCGGCGCGAAGGCACACCAGACCGGCTATCTGAACAGCCATTACGTTCTGGTTATGCCGACCATTTCCATGCGTGAAGGCGACGAGGACTACGCGATTTCCTTCGCGTGCCCGACCGACGCAGAAGGCATTACCCTGATTCTGGGCCGTCAGTCCTGCGACACCCGCAAGACCGAGGAATACAACGACATTGATGTCGGCAACAAGGTTTACGGCGGTCACGAGGTTCTGGTTATTTTCGACCGTGTATTTATCCCGAATGACATGATTTTCCTCAACGGCGAGACCCAGTTCGCAGGCATGATGGTAGAGCGCTTTGCAGGCTATCACCGTCAGTCCTACGGCGGCTGCAAGGTTGGTGTAGGCGATGTGCTCATCGGCGCTACCGCACTGGCAGGTGAGATGGCTGGCTCTGCAAAGGCTTCTCATGTTAAGGATAAGCTGATCGAGATGACCCACCTGAACGAAACCCTGTACTGCTGCGGCATTGCATGCTCGTCTCAGGGCACCAAGACCAAGAGCGGCAACTACCTGATCGATCTGCTTCTGGCGAACGTCTGCAAGCAGAATGTCACCCGTTTCCCGTACGAGATCGCGCGTCTGGCACAGGATCTGGCCGGCGGCATCATGGTTACTCAGCCGTCCGAGGCAGATTACCGCAACCCGGCAACCCACGATTACATCGAGAAGTACCTCAAGGGTGTGGCTTCCGTTCCGACCGAGGACCGCATGCGTCTGCTGCGCCTGATCGAGAACATGACCATGGGCACCGCTGCTGTCGGCTACCTGCCCGAGTCCATGCACGGCGCAGGCTCGCCGCAGGCACAGCGCATTATGATCGCCCGTCAGTCCAACATGGAAATGAAGAAGGAACTGGCGAAGAAGATCGCGCGGATCAAGTAAATCAACGTCATTTCTGTAGGTCTGCCGTGCCTGTGACGGCGCTCCGGTTCCATGTCAAAAGTGGAGTATGTCTGACCGGAACGCAGGAGCAGCACAGCAGACGCACTGAAAACAGCACACAAAAGGAGGCAGCGTGATATGGCAAAACTCATCGGTTTATACCTTCTGACAATGGTATTCATGGCATTTTTGTTCATTGCACAAGCCTCTTCGGGCTTTATCGTACAGACGTTTCCGCTCTGGTAGCATGCCGGGAAGGAGGAAAACAGCATGACACTTTCCATCGCGGTTTACAGCTTTGTCGTTATTATGATCGCCTACATCGTCAAGGGACTGGTCGGCTTCGGTGATCCGCTGCTGTCCAATCCGCTTTTGGCAATGCGGCTGGACAACAAGGACATCACACCGGCGCTGCTGCCGGTGTCGCTGATCCTCAACGCGGTCATCGTGTGGAAGAACCGGCATTCGCTGGCGCTGCGCACGGTCGCGCCGATCGCATTCTGGGTCATGCTGGGTACGATCCCGGGCACGCTGCTGCTCAAGGTGAGCGCGCCGTGGATCCTCAAAGCGGTCCTCGGTGTGTTCATCATGGGTCTGGGCGTGGAAATGCTCACCCGTAAGGAAAACAGCTCATCGCAGCCGAACGCCGTCGCACAGGCGGTCATCTGCCTTGCGTCCGGTATGATGGGCGGACTGTTCGGGATCAATCTGCTGTTTCTGGTCTATCTGGAGCGTACCGCAAAGGGCAGAGGAGAATTCCGCGGCAGTATCTGCTTCGTGTTCCTCGTGGAGAACATTTTCCGCATGATCGTGTACGGCGCAAACGGCGTGTTCACGCCGCTGAGCTGGCAGATCGCGGCGCTGTCCATTCCGGCGGCGCTCATCGGCATGTGGATCGGCGGCTGTATCGACCGCCATATCGACGAGACCCAGATCCGGCGGATCATTATTTATGTGTTCATCCTCGGCGGTCTGAGCGTGCTGGTAAAGGCGCTGCTGAGTATGTAATATCCGGCTGCTGAAAACACAGGCAGACCGAAAGTTATTTTCGGTCTTCCTTTGATATACATATTTCATTGAAACAATATGCAAAACGAAGGAGGCAATGATGAAAAGATGAAATGGGACATTATTATCTGCGTTGTGGTATTCAACGTAGCAGCCATGCTGATTGCCGGCTGGTATACCAATCGCAGTAATAAGAAGCAGAATCAAACTTTGGATATGGCAACCGGCGGACGCAGTCTAGGTGCGTTTGCGGTCGGTTCAACGCTTTGTATGACGCTGCTAGGCAGCGGCAACATCACCGGCACCTATGAGGGCGTTTACACAACCGGACTTTCCGTTCTCTGGCATTCCATGGGCAACGGCTTTGCCCTGTGTCTCGGTGCGGCAAGCATTATGATCTGGGCTCGTCGCATGCGTGTTACTACAACAGGCGAAATGCTGACAAAACTGTACGGAAAGGTGCTTGCCGTTATCGTCAGCGCCTTCAATATCGTAGTCGGTTTTGCGGTAGCCTGCTGTGAGATTCAGGCGCTCGGCATTGCGATCAACGCGGTAACCGGCATGGAACTGCGTTCGGCAGTTATCGTGGCTACGATCCTTGCATTGATGTACATCCTGATCGGTGGCATGAAGCAAGGCGCACTGCTCAATCAGGTCTTTATCGTTGTGCTGTATATCGGTGTTATTCTGGTATTTATCATGGTCGGCAAAATGCTGCCCGACGGAAGCTATAACTCGATCCGCGATTACTATGCGGCGAACGGCAAGATGGAAATGTTGTCGATCACCGGTGGAATGCAGCATTTCTTTACGATCGCGCTGCCGCTTGTCATGTCGAATTTCTTCTGCCATATGTCGGGACAGTATCTCATGCAGACTGCCTGCTCCGCAAAGAGCGAAAAGGCAATCCGCCACACCGTATGGTGGGTCGGACCGGTCAATTGTATCGTAGCCGCAACTTCGGCCGTTGTTGCACTGGTGGCAAATACCATGCCGGCATATGAACATCTGGATGCCAAGACCCAGACCATGGCTATGCTGGTAGGCGAGCTGCCGCACTGGCTGGTTATTGTGTTCCTGATCGCCTTTACCGTCGGTATTCTTTCCACCTTTGCAAGCTTTGTAATGAGCAGCGCTACAACGATCACAGTTGATTTCGTTGCGCTGTATCGTCCGAATATGACCGGCACCGAAAAGAACCGTTATATCCGCATTGGTCTGGTCGTCAGTGCGGCGATCATCGCTATTCTGGCACAGTTCCTGCCTACGGTCATCGTACTGTTCCAGTGGCTGTTTGCACAGATGCTGCCGATCATCTTCTTCCTGATCATCGGTCTGTTCTGGAAGCGCAACACCGGTCTGGCGGTTGCAACGATGGCATTGACCTGGATCGTTACCAATGTCTGGACCTTTACTTCTCTGCCAGCCGTACTCGGCATGGAAAACATCAATATGATCTGGATCATTCTTGCAATCACACTGATCATGCAGATCATCGGCAATCTGATCCTGCCGGGTCGCAAGGGTTATTTCCGCAGTGATGACTGGTTCGAGTCCGAACAGTTCGCAATCTATGAACGTGAAAAGCACGGTCTTTCGGAGGTAGAGTAAATGGATTTAGGATATGTATTTGTAGCGCAAGCCTTTGGCATTCAGTTGATCTGGGCGCTTGCTGTACTGCTGCTGGAGAAAACCGTATTCCGTCGTCTGGGACAGAAAAGAGGGAAGTAACAATGGGTGAAAATTTCCTGATGATGCTTCTCGAAGCATTGATCGCGTTTTTTGTGATCGTCGGTATGATCGGCATTCGCAAGGAGAAAAACCGCAAATAGTCCATAAAAATATTGCTATACTCGATAAAGCAGCCAGTGCCCTGCCAAAATTGGCAGGGCACTGGTGTGTTGCGTGCTATCTAAAAGAAGGTCCGGACTAGTACAGCAATCGCAGGATCAAGGCAAAATTGAAGGACTTGCCGCCTGCTATTCACAGACAGCAAACCCTTTCGGCAGCTTGAACCATTTTTGCTTTGAAATATTGTCTGACTTCATCTGTTCCGGCGAGAGTACGCAGGCGTATTGACAGCAAAGTTTGCACGCGCAAATGATCGCTTTTTGCCGTGAAACTACCGCCCGATCTTACCGGGTCGCGGTAATTGACTTTACAAAATTGCAGAATATGAAATGATTTCTGCTGTTTTTAAGCAGTTTTATCCGATTATTGATCAAAATGATAATCAAATCGCCGTTTTATTTTGCCCTCTCACACGGGCGGTACTACCGCCTTTGTGGGAGGGCGTTTTTACCGCATGATTTGCGGCTTTGGAGATTCAAAATGAAATGCCAAAAACTTATGTTCTGGTTCCAAAACTGAAAACTTCCGACACCGGTTGCAAAACCCGGTGGCATAAGCTATAATATGGGTATCAAAACCTATATTCAAAACTCGCGGTGTCAAAACCGTGAAAACGGAGGGATTGGCATGATATTCGGCTACGCGAGAGTATCCACCAAAACGCAGGCGCGCGACGGCAACAGTCTGGACGCGCAGCAGGCGGCGCTGACGGCAGCGGGCGCGGAAAAAATCTACACGGACACCTTCACCGGCACGAAGATCGAGCGCCCGGAGTTCGACAGGCTGCGGGCGCAGCTGCGGCGCGGCGATGTGCTGATCGTCACCAGGCTCGACCGGCTGGCGCGGTCGGTGTCGCAGGCGTCCGGCATGATCACCGACATGATCGACGAGGGCGTGACCATCAACGTATTGAACCTCGGTATCCTGTCCGACGACTCGGTCAACACGCTGCTGCGCAACGTGCTGCTGTCGTTCGCGCAGTTCGAGCGCGACATGATCGTGCAGCGCACGCAGGAGGGCAAGGCGGTCGCGCGCGCAACCGACCCCGATTTCCGCGAGGGCCGGCCGCCGAAATTCGACACCGAGCAGCTTGACCATGCGATGACTCTGCTTGAGGACCATTCCTACGCGCAGGTCGTCAAGCTGACCGGCATCAGCAAGTCCACGCTCATCCGGGAGAGAAAGCGGCGGCAGGCGTGACGCCGCACGGCGCTATATACAATAAGGTATTCGTGCGGAGCGACGCAGGCAAAACAACCGAGCGGCTGAAAATGCAGTCGCTCGGTTGTTTTGCGTATGATTCAGAGGTTTCCGCCGTCTTGATTATTTAGACCACGGAAACCGGATCGGAACGCCATGGCAACTCTGTATAATTTCCCCTTCTATTTTCCGACAACCAGACAAAAAGAAAGGCACTGTGTCTAAATCACAGTGCCTGAGGCTGCTCGGAAAACGTTAGTTTTTCCAACCGCCTCTCGATCCCATAAAGTCGTTTCCTCAAGCCAGCATATCCGGGCGTTCGCCAATGACCTCGCGGTATCGAACTGGCGATACCCCCACCAGACGCTTGAACATCCGGTAAAAGTAATTGCGGTTGATCATGCCGACCCGACCGCCAATATCGCCCGCACTGTCCTCCGTTGTGCGGAGCAGATGCTGCGCTTCCCCGATCCGGCGGCGTACCATATACTGAATGGGCGGCAGGCCGAACTGCGCCTTGAACATATGGATCATGTGGCTGGTCGAAACGTGAAACCGATTGGTCAGCTCGGTCAGCGAAAGCTCATCGGCAAAGCACAGGTTCAAATGCTGCAATACCTCGGTTGCAAGCGAAAACGCGGCATCCGGCGCACACAGCTCGAAGCCATGCGCCATAGGCGCCATCTGCATCAGCAGCGCATCTAAAAGCGGTGTCCGGGCGGCAGCCGTGGTCTGTTCCGAGTAGAGCAGCTGCAGCAACGTCCATGCCGGTGTTCCCTGTAACTGCGGAAACTCAAACATCGCCTGTCCGTCATCCGCGGCGGAAAATTCCAGCATCAGACAGGGTGCCTGTACGAACGGCAGCTCGTGACAGACATTCGGCGGCAGCAGCAGCGCACTGCCGGGTTTGATCGGCAGACAGCGGTGCTCGGTCCGCAGAATGATCTGCTCCCCGTCTGCAGCAAGCGAAACAAACAGCACCCAATCCTCCGAGGCGCAAGGCAGATAGTTGCCGCCCTTATCCTGCGGATGAATCACACATTGCTGCGTTAGTCTGACACGGCGAAATGTCGGAAGCAGAACAGACATAATACCTCCTGACCCGGATTAAAGCAAATTTTCGATATTGTGTCGCAGTAGCACCCGAATATCGGTATGGTAAAACTCCTTCGGCGGCTGCTGTTTGAGTTGAATGTAATCAGCCAACAGGGACAGCGGCAGTGCGCCCTGCTGCACCGCATCCTGTCCGATGACAAAATCCGCAACACCGCGCCGAAGCTCGTACAGGTTGGCGGGGATCTCATCGTGCATGATCAGGTGCACCCCCCGTGCGCGGCCGGAATCGACCAGCGCACTGCATACGCCCGCATAACCCGGTGTGATCGCGTAGATACCGGTCAGATCGGGAATCTCCTGCAGCAGACGGAGCGTATGCTCGTAAACCACATTGCTGTCATCGTTCGGCAGCATGACCTCCCGCAGCTGAAGCGACGAATCGGGGGTAAGCAGCTCCTCCTTAAAGCCCTTCAGACGTTCGCGGAACGCACTGTGATACATCCAGGACGAACTGATCGTAACCACCGTGCCGCTCTCCCGCGTCACCAGACGCATCAGCTCGGCCACTGTACGGCCGGAAGAAAGGTTTTCCTGCCCGACATAGCACAGCCGACGGATGTTGGGAAGATCGGTGTTAAACGTAACGACCGGTATTCCGCGTTGGTCGATCAGCTCATTGATCTTGGTTTCGACCAGCAGACAGTCGAGCGGCGTGATCGCCAGCGCACTGATATGATGCTGCTCGACCAGCTCCTCGATCATCGAGACCTGCTCGACCGGATCGAGCGAGGGCGACAGCCGGAAGATGACCTCCACGCTGAACGTAGCCAGACGGCGGGCTTCGCGCCGGGCGGCATCCAGAACGATCTGCATGAACGGAGTCTGCACCGAAATAATGATCACGCCGATGCGGATCGGATGCGATGCGCGGGACAGTGCCAGTCCGGCACGGTTGGGGGTGTAGCCATATTCGTTGGCTACCGCCTTGATCCGCTCCGCCACCGCAGGGCGAACATTTCCTTTATTATGGAGTGCCCGATCGACTGTACCGCGGGACACACCGCAAATCTCAGCAATTTGATTCAGGGTAATTGCCATATGATATCACCTCTGTCAGAACGGTTCTTTCCCGTTTTTATAGTTAAAGCATAACATAATACCCCTAATAAGTCTATATCTAAAGTGAATAAAGCGGTATTCACAATATTGTGCACGTGTACGGATTTTGCTTATTCGAGCCGTGCACGCAAAAATGCACTCTTTTCCGGACCCTCCGTGTTTTGTTCATATTTTCGTACAATGTATCTTCTGCAAACGCCATAAAACAAGCAAAATACATGAAATATTAAACAAATACCGAGTTGTTATGAGATTGAACTAACAGCCGGATCCTGCATCTGAGGCGGGTAGTTTTGCATAAGCGATTCCCCCGCTCTGTCGTGCAAAGCCTATAAAATCACAATTTTGTGCAGACAGAATCACCAGTTTTCACAGGATTCGTATGTGCGGTTTGGTGAAAATTCAAAAAGCCGGTTGACGCACATCGAAAAAGAGTGTAAAACTAAATCAAGACAAGCGTAAATCGCATTTTTCCAAAATGTGAACGTGTACGGCTAAGAAAAAAGTTGAGAAAGATGAGGTAAAAGCAAATGAAAAAAAGACTTTTCGCAGGATTGATTGCATCGGCAATGATGGCATCCATGCTGGCAGGCTGCGGCGGCAGTTCTGGTTCGAATGGCAACGCACAGGGTGGAGACAAGGCATCGGGCGATGGCTATAGCATGACGCTGATTATGTCGCTGCGTGATGAGTTCCTGAGCACGTTGGAAGCTGGCTCAAAGTCGGCGGCTGATGAGCTTGGCGTTACGCTCGCTTCGCAGGACGCACAGAACGATACCGGCAAGATGCTCCAGTTTATCGAATCTGCTAAAAATGCAGGCGATGACGCAGTGCTGATCAATCTGGTAGATGCCGCAACGGCACAGCAGTGCATCGAGGCTGCCGGTGATATGAAGGTTGTTTTCGTTAACCGCGCACCGTCCGATACCAGCGTTCTGGAAGCAGGCAAGTCCGTAGCGGTTGTTTCCAATGAGAACACCTCCGGTTACTATCAGGGTGAATTTTTGGCTAATTACTTCAAGGATAAGGGTAAGACCGAGATTAAGTATCTGATGCTGCAGGGCACGCTGGGTCTGGTACATACTGAACAGCGCTCCGCTTCCGTACTGAAGGCATTGGAGGACAATGGCATCAAGGCAACGCAGGCGGCGGCTCCGCTGGTTGCAGATTATGACCGTGCAAACGCAATGGACATGATTTCTCCGCTGCTGGGCAACACCGAATTTGACTGCATCATCGCGAACAACGATGCGATGGCACTTGGTGCGGTAGAGGCGCTGAAGGCTAAGGGCATGGATCCGACTTCGATCCCGATCGTTGGCATCGATGCAACGGTAGATGGTATTCAGGCAATCAAGGATGGTACGCTCGCGATGACCGTATTCCAGGATGCCAACGGTCAGGGCTATGGCGCTGTGAAGGCTGCAGTTAATCTGATCGAGGGCAAGGCAATCAACGATGGTACGAATTATGAAACCGATGAGACTGGCAATATTTGCTGGGTACCGTTCGAACCTGTTACCCCGGACAATGTAGCAGATTACGAATAAGCACACAGTCAGGAGGAAAGGGACATTGAAACGATGTCCCTTTCCTAAATCAAACAAGATAATGGGGTGAAAAGCAGTGAGCCAAGAATATATCCTCGAAATGACCGATATTGTCAAGGAATTCCCCGGTGTACGCGCACTGAAAGGCGTACAGCTCAAGGTGCGGCCCGGTACCGTTCATACGCTGATGGGCGAAAACGGCGCAGGCAAGTCTACCTTGATGAAATGTCTAATCGGCATTCATCCGCCTACATCCGGCAAGATTGTATTTGAAGGCAAGGAGATCCAGTTCAAAAATACGCTTGAGGCACTGAATTCCGGCATTTCCATGATCCATCAGGAGCTGTCTCCGGTTCCCGAGCGCAGCGTTTGCGAAAACCTGTGGCTGGGACGCGCACCGCGCAAGGGACTGATCATCGATCATAAAAAAATGCGGCAGGACAGCATTGAGCTGTTCAACAAGCTGAATCTGGACGTTGATCCGGATGAGAAGATGGGTAACCTGACCGTTGCAAAGATGCAGATGGTTGAGATTGCCAAGGCTGTATCCTATGACAGCCGTATTGTTATCATGGACGAGCCTACGTCCTCGCTGACCGATGCAGAGGTCGAGCATTTGTTTCGCATTATTGCAGAACTCAAGGAAAAAAATGTTGCTATCATTTATATCTCGCACAAAATGGACGAAATCTTCCGGATTTCGGACGATATCACGGTTTATCGCGACGGCGAATACATCGCTACGGATCGCGCGGAAAACCTTAATGTAGACAAGGTTATTCAGTTGATGGTTGGACGCGAAGTGAACAACATGTTTCCCAAGGTAGAGTGTCCGATCGGGGAAACCATTCTTAAAGTGGAAAATTTGTCTGCCGGCCGCGCAGTTAAAAATGTTTCGTTTGAACTGCATCGTGGTGAAATTCTGGGTATGGCGGGTCTGGTCGGTGCGGGCCGCACCGAGACGGCGGAAGCAATCTTCGGCATGCGCCATATGACAGGCGGCAAAATCTATAAAGACGGTCAGGAACTGCACATCAAGTCTCCTGAGGATGCGATCGCCAACAAGATTGGCCTGCTCACAGAGGATCGGCGCGGCAACGGTATTGTCGGCTTGCTGAGCATTCAGGATAATACGGTGCTGGCAAACCTGAAAAAGTACGGATTCCCGCTGAATCATAAGAAAATGCGCGAAGACACCGAAGAATACGTTAAAAAACTCAACACCAAAACGCCGTCTATCGAAACGCCCATTCAGAATCTGTCGGGCGGCAATCAGCAGAAGGTGCTGGTTGGGCGCTGGCTGCTGACCAATCCGGATATTCTGATCGTTGACGAACCGACACGCGGTATTGATGTTGGTGCAAAGGCAGAGATTCATTCGCTTATCACAAAGCTTGCCGGTGAGGGTAAGGCCATTATCATGATTTCGAGTGAGCTGCCCGAGGTCATGGGTATGTCCGACCGTATCGTAGTTATGCACGAAGGCATTATGACCGCTATCCTGGATCGCAAAGACTTCTCGAGTGAGCTGATTCTCAAATATGCAACCAGCGAGATACCATATCAGCCTGCTGCGGATGAACAATAAGAAAGAAGGTACATGGTATGCAGAAAACATTTAATACGAAGAAATTCTTGTCCCAGAATTCAATCTGGCTGGTATTGATCGTGTTGGTCATCATTATGAGTATCGCACAGCCCAGCTTTTTCTCGGTGGATAACCTGCTGACACTGCTCTCCGGTGAGGCAGTCAAGGGTATCATGGCCTTTGGCGTTATGTTCGCAATCCTTTCTAAAGGTATCGACCTGACGATCGGCGCATCCGCTGCGTTAGTTGCGTGCATCACCGCTTCGCTCGTGCAGCCAGAAGGCTATGCAAATGCCATTCTGCCGGGTGTGGGCACTCTGCCAGCTCCGTTGGTTATCCTGATTGGTCTGGCACTTGGTGCAGGCATTGGCGCAATCTACGGCGCGATCATTGCTTATACCAAAATCCCGCCTTTTATCGCTACTCTCGGTGCACAGTTGATTTGCCGTGCAGGTGCTAAAATGTATACGAACCGTCCGGTTTCTAACCTGTCTGAGCAGTTCCGTTTCCTGGGTGCGTACCGTATTGGCGGCGTATTCCCAATCATCATCGTTGTTTTTTTCGTAATGTTCGCAATCTCGGCATTCCTGCTGACCCAGACACGCTTTGGTAAGAACGTATATGCTATCGGCGGCAACGATCAGGCGGCCCGCGTAGCTGGTATCAATGTTGAGAAGAACCTGATTCTGGTTTACATCTGGTGCTCGCTGTGTGCTGCTATCGCTGGTATGCTGCTGGCAGGCCGCGCAGGCTCTGCGGATCCGGCAAACTCCGGTTTGAACTACGAGCTGGATGCGATTGCGGCAGCAACGGTAGGCGGCACCTCTCATACCGGCGGTATCTGCCGTGTATCCGGTGTTCTGGCAGGTATCCTGATCCTTGGCGTTATCAATAACGGTCTGGTTATGCTGAAGGTAGACGATAACATGACCAACATTGTCAAGGGCGTTATCATTGTCGGTTCGGTTGTACTCGACATGCGCAAGAACGCAAAGCGCGCGTAAAACAGACACACACAATCTCTCTTCTCTTTCCGAGTTTTCAGGGGTCGCAGCAATGCTGCGACTCCCGAAATACTCGCACATAATCCATTAGACTTGAACTCTGCCGTACAGCGGCATATTTTGAAAGGATGAGCTTTATCATGGAAAATCTGAACATTGCACTGATCGGCTGCGGCATGATCGGCCGTGAGCACATCGAGCGTATCCAGAACCGCATCCGCAATGCACGCATCGTTGCTGTATGCGACGTATTTGAAGAAGGTGCAAAGAAGGGCGCTGAGATCGCCGGCGCCGGCACCAAGGTTTACACCGATTTCAACGAAGCAATCAACGATCCGGACGTAAACGCTGTTGTAGTTACCACCCCGGGTCAGTTCCACAAGGGTCCGGTTCTGGCAGCGATCAAGGCCGGCAAGCCGGTATTCTCCGAGAAGCCGCTGGCTAACACCGCTGCTGACGGCAAGGAGATCGTTGAGGCCGAGATGGCAGGCGGCAAGCACCTCGTACAGGTTGGCTTCATGCGCCGTTACGACCGCGGCTACCGTCAGGTTAAGGAGCTGATCGATTCCGGCAAGTTCGGTGCCCCGATGGTAATCAAGTGCACCCACCGTGCAGACGGCGTTGCCGATGACTACACCACCGCAATGGCTGTTACCGATACCGCAATCCACGAGATCGACGTTCTGCCGTGGCTGGTAAACGACGAGTGGGACGAGGTTCAGTGCATCATGCCGAAGACCAACAGCAAGGTTAAGAACGCGCTGAAGGACCCGCAGATCATGATCATGAAGACCAAGGGCGGCATCATCAACATGCTCGAGGTAAACGTAAACTGCGGCTTCGGCTACGACATCAACTGCGAGGTTGTATGTGAGAACGGCGTTGTAAACCTGCCGTGCCCGTCCTTCCCGACCGTTCGCTACGCTAACGAGGTTTCCACCAAGATCGAGGACAACTGGATCCTGCGCTTCATCGATTCTTACGATGTAGAGATTCAGGACTGGGTTGACCACGCACTCAAGGGTGAGACCGGCGGCTCCTCTGCTTGGGACGGCTACGTTGCATCCATCACCGCTGACGCTCTGGTTAAGTCCCAGACCTCCGGTGTGCCGGAGAAGGTTGTTACCGGCGGCACCCCGGACTTCTACAAGAAGTAATCCACCTCATATTTTCTATTCATTGCTACTCACTCGCAAGGGCGGCCGAGCTTCCTGCTTTACTGCCCTTGCATATCACCTTAACCACTATACCGCGTTTTACAACGTGAAATTCATACGTTAAAAGGAGTTACTGCTATGAAAATCGGTTTTAACGAAGGCTGCAACCGTTTCTGCGAAAACCACTCCGTACTCGAAGACCTCGACCTGTGCGAGAAGTACGGCTTTGACTACATCGACATCCAGTCCGAGTGCCTCGACCGCGAGATCGCTGCCGGCAAGTACACCATCGACGATCTGGCTGCATGGTTCGCTGACCCGAAGCATCACCTGAAGATGCTGTCCTACAACGCCCTGATCTTCTTCAACATGAAGCAGACCCAGGAGGAAAAGGACGCCGTTATGGCAAAGCTCGACCAGATCATCGCAGACTGCAACAAGCTGGGCTGCAAGATGATCGTTGTTGTTCCGTCCATGGATCTGACCGTTCCGGCTACCGTTGACGAGATCAAGGCTGATGCTGTTGCAGTCCTCAAGGAGATGGTAAAGAAGGTTGAGCCGCACGGCATCAAGCTGTCCATCGAGTTCTGCGGCGCACCGACCATGTCCATCAACCGCTTCGAGTACGCTTACGACATCGTTACCGAGGTAGATCATCCGCTCGTCGGCATCACCCTCGACCAGTACCACTTCCATGCAATGGCTTCCGAGTGGGCTGCTCTCGAGAAGGCTGACGGCAAGAAGATTTTCGTATGGCACCTGAACGGCATGGAGAATATGCCGTGCGGCGCTGCTTACAACAACGACGAGAAGCGTCTGTGGCCGGGCGAGCCGGGCGACTGCCTCGACCACAAGCGTTACGCAGATACCCTCAAGAAGATCGGCTTTGAAGGCGACGTTTGCACCATGGAGGTGTTCCGTCCGGACTACTACAAGCTGTCCAACGAGGAGAATATCAAGAAGGCCGCTGAGGTTACCAAGGCACATGTTGCAAAGTACTGGGCTGACTAAGTTCATAGCGTGAAGATTGAAGAGTGGAGAGCGAAGCGCTTTCCACTCTTTTTCTGTATAACTGTAAAAGAGAAAGAGTGGAGAAAATCTCCACTCTTCACTCTTTTATAAGGCGCTGCTGACTACCGCCGCGACCTCTGTCTCACTGATTCCCTGCTCCGAGGACACAGAGTAAGCAAAGCCGCCATTCGACCACGTTGCCACATTCACCTTATCATTACCGCGCAGTTCGACCGAAACGCCGTTCACATCCACGGTTTTCTTGCTGGAATAGGTGTTATAGTCGCCGGAGTTATCGCCTTCGCCGCGGCTTACGCGGTACACGAGCGTATCATCGCCCTTCACATAGAACACCTCAGCCAGCTCGCCGGAAATGTCGATATACGCATCTGCCTGATAGCCAGCGGGTACGGTCGGCGTCTTGATGTCAAAGCCGACTGCCTTTGCAAGCTCTGCAAGGGACTCATAGCTGGTCAGCGGATTCGGAATCTGTGAAGAATCGCCGTCTTCGGTCTTGGCATCCGGGTCAATAATGATGGTGTCGCCGCCGGTCTTTACGGTTGCCGGGTCGTTGCCGCAGAGCGATACGAACAGGTTGATCGGAACATAAAAACGTAAAATACACATAGATACAGCGGCGCCTCTACCATTTTGGTACGCTTCCGCAGATAAAAACACGACAGTCCGGCTTGTCTGTCTGCCTCGGCGGCAGCGCTCATTTTCAATTATGCGGTATTGCCTTAAAACTCCAGACTGTCTGCGTTTAGGAGAAAATACTTCATGCCCATGATAACGAAGCCTTCATCGTTGCGCCACGGTTTGCGGACGCCGTTTACGATGACGATTTTCTTGAACGAGTCCGGGATATGGCGGAGCGAGTTGAATTCCTGCGCCTGCTTCTCCTCCGAGGTGAGGTCGTAGGCAACCTGGATATAATATCGCTGACTCGCCTGATTGACGACGAAATCGACTTCGAGCTGCTTGCGCAGGCGTTTGCCGCTGCTGTCCCTGCCGAACGTTTCAACGATGCCCACATCGACATGATAACCGCGAATGCACAGTTCATTATATACGATGTTCTCCATGATGTGAGTCGGCTCCTGCTGACGGAAATTCAGCCGGGCGTTGCGCAGACCGAGATCAGTGAAGTAATATTTGAGATTGGCACCGATATACTTGCGCCCTTTGATGTCATAGCGCTGCGCCTTCTCGATCAGAAAAGCATCTGCCAGAAAATCAATGTGCTGTGAAATGGTCTTGTTGGTGTAGCTCATCTGGCGCTCGCTTGCAAAGGTGTTCGCAATTTTAGACGGGTTGGTCGGCGCGCCGATCGCAGATGCCAGAACGTCAACCAGAATGTTGATCTCCGCATCGTTCTGAATGCGGTTGCGCTCGATTACATCCTTCAGATAGACGTTAGCAAAGATGTTTTTCAGATAGTCGGCCTTCTGGCGTTCGTTCTGAAAATTCACCACCTGCGGCAGACCGCCGTAGAGCATATATTCGTCCCAGGCATCGTCAAAGTCGCCGTCCCAGACCGAATAGAACTCTGCAAACGACAGCGGATGAATGCGTATCTCGTCACCGCGGCCGCGAAATTCGGTCACGATGTCGCTGGAAAGAAACTTGGAGTTGCTGCCGGTCACATAGACGTCGATATTGCTCATGCGCAGCAAGCTGTTCAGAACTTCCTCAAACCGGGGCATGAACTGCACTTCATCGAGCAGAAGATAATACGGCCCGTCGCCGCGCATGGCATCCGTGATATAGCGGAAGCATACCTTGGGGTCGCGCAGATCCTCGTTCTCGATGCCGTCCAAAGCGATCTCGATAATATGATCCTCCGGAACGCCGCTTTCAAGCAGATACCGCTTGAATATGGTGAACAGCAGATAGGATTTTCCGCAGCGCCGTATGCCGGTGACGATCTTGATCATGCCGTTGTCCCTGCGCTCGATCAGTTGGTTCAGATATGCCTCTCGCCGGATCTCCATGCAATCACTCCTATTTTTTGTGCCATGCACGTTTTTTAGTAATATCATTGTAGCATATCAGCTTTGACCGCGCAATCGGTGCAGTCCTATTTTCTGCGGCACAGAACAGATTTATGTATCGCGCCTATTCGCCGAAAGGACGGAAATCGAAGGTCGATCCACGAGTGCTGTTCAAGGTAATGGTGTACGGATATCAATGTGGGATCTATTCCAGCCGGAAGCCGGAAGAAGCGTGCCGGTATCGAATAGACTGTGTGCGGCTGATGCCAAGCTGTGCGGAAAGTGCTTCTTCGGTAAGCTGTTCGCCCGGCTTGAGTTCTCCGGTCAGAATTGCCTCGCGCAGCATCTGATAGGCTTTATCCGAAAAGACTCCCTTTTCTTGAGTGCCTGTAAAGCCATTCTACTACTCCTTTGCTTAATTCAATGTATACAGTACACAGAATGCACTTTGAATCGTCAAGTATAAAATATGCACCAAAATAGAAATGCACCGCAACCTAACGTTATAGCGTTATAACGTTATAACATCATAGCTTTTTAACGTTATAACTTTACATAACAAAAAAGTCCTGCATATCGACCCATCAAGGCGGTTGATCGAGGAAATACCGGTCGGCTGCGGGCAGCCGCAGATCATAAAGAGAACGTTCACACGGCATGGATCAAGCGCCGCGCGTATATCCCAGACAGTAATTTTTAGTCTGAGAAGTTCAAAATCCGCCTTCCTTGCGAAGATCAAAACGCAGGTTTCCCGCATCCGTAAAAACGTGTGTGTTAACAAAAAGGACAAGCCGCGTGCCGTCCGCCGCAGGCTGCGCAGGCAGATCGAGCAGCAGATCAACGCCGTCACGCTCCGCCGTCAGTTTGGCAGCGAGCTGACCGGAACGGTCGTGACGGCAGTCTGCAACATCAAGTACGCAGACAAGCTGTTCATCAAGGGCGCTGCGGTCACGCAGGAGCGCCGCGAAACTGTCGCGCAGATGATTTCCTCGGAAAGCGTGGAGCGCTTCCTCGACAGCACCACGCTGGATTTCAGCCGCATCAAAAACCCGGCCTCCTACTTACAGACCGCGCTGTTCGCTTTCCTCGAAAAGCAGTGCAGCACGGACTCCTCCCCTGCCGACGAAGCACCGGACAAGCCGCTGGCCGACTGGGAACTGGAGTGGTTCGAGCGCGTAAAAGCAAAACGCCATTCGCAGGAAACCGAATAACCT